>JAGSYU010000264.1 GCA_018262575.1 Pseudomonadota bacterium
CGCCACCTATTCCGACATGGCCGCGCGGCCGGACAGGGAGGCGGTGCTCAAGGAGCTGGGGCGGATTGCCCGGGAAGAGTTCGGCGGCAAGGTGGAGCGAAACATGACGACGAGCGTGTATGTGGGGAGGGCAGCTTCCCCAGGCCGCACCAGGGGCGGGTGAGGGAATGCTGATGTCATCCATCGCGTCCGCCCTCGCTCACGTTCGCGACAAGTCGCAAGGCGGGCCGTTGTCCGAGCCCGCATCCGTCACCATCAACTTCCACCCCGATGCGCTGCATCGGGGGCGGTGGGTGATCGAGGCGCTGGCGCAAGAGGGTGTCTATCGCTCGCAGTTCGAGACCGGCGTCAGCAACGGCGGGCTGACCGCCCATCCGGGCGGCGAGCGCTGGCTTTGGGAGACGGACATTTTCGGCGGCGCCTATGACGAGGCCGACCCGGCGCTGCGGCCGAAATACGGGGCGCTGAACTATTCGGGCCGGCTTACGGGCGGCTCACCGCGCTTTGGTTCGGCGCACCTGAGGCTGCGGCCGCATGTCCTCGCCCGCACGACCTTCTGCTATCCCGACAGTTGCTACGATCCCAGCCACTTCGGCGTCGCCGACCGCATGGGCCTGGTGGCGCTGGCCGAACGGCAAAGGGCGTCGACGGATGTGCTCGACGACTATGTCGAGGCGCAAGTTCACGGGGCGCTGGCGCTGGCCGAGGACGTCGAAGCCCTGGTGCTCGACCCGTGCTATCGGGGCACCGAGATCGAAGCCGTCGCCGAGTCACTGGCCTGCGCGGTCGAGTGGCACCCCGGCTTTCGCATGCCGGCGAGCCGGGTTGCCGATTGCGTTGCCTATCGCGGTCAGGAGTTTGCCGACCTCGCGGCTTCGCTGATGAAGGATGGCTTCCTGACGCCGCGCGACATCGGCCTTGCCCGCAGGGACGGCCTGGCTGACTGGCAGTCGCTGAAGCGCGTCTGGCATTGCGTGGCGAGGTTCGGCAGTCCGGCAGAGTAGCGCGGGGGGCGGATCGTGGCCGGCGCCATCGACCGGCCCTCCCCCCTTCACTCGCAGGCAAACGCCTTTTGCCCCAGATCGCCCAATCGCCTGAACACTTCATCGCCGGCTTCGTTGAGCTTGCCGAGGTGGGTGATGGCGTCCTTGTGGTGGCCGTCTTCGACGGGTGGACGGCGACCCGTGACGGCTTCGGCCACGATAGCCGGCCCGTTTCACGAGGCGACCCACGGCCTCCTGCAAGGCTTCACCAGCTCCTCGGCCGACGAAGGAGGCATTTTCCCTACGACCTTGCCAATATCTCCAGCCACTGACCCAGGCTTATGAGCCTGCCTTCATCGATGAACTTGAGGACTTGCTTCATTGACGGCTCGGACGGGAGGCCCGCTTTTGCGCCGTAGGTCGCCTTCAGTGCGTCCGTACTGATGTGGACGACGTACCGAAACATGGGAGCGTTTCCTCCCAGCTGCTCGCACGCCCTCATCAGTCTGGCCGGGTCAAACTCGTTGGTCACGAAGACATAATCAAACGGCTTGCGATCTGACTCCGCGCTTATGTAATCGGCAAAGTCGGTGACGAACTGCTTCTCACGATCGGCCCGCACACTCCACTTGGCCGTCACCAGAGTTCGCAACGTCGGGTGAATGACGGCGACATCCACCTTGTTGGGTTTCTCCCCGAGGCGAGCCCGGTTGAACCCGGGAAGGTCGTGAAGCACCTTTCGGGCATGCACCTGAAGACCATCCCGGTGACATGTCCGGCGGATGATGTGAGCCAGGACATCCTCAAAGCCCTCCCCAACAAGGTTCTTTCGCTTGTTCTCCAGGTTGAGGTACTGCCTGATACGCTGCACGAGTTGAGTCCAAACTTCCGCCGGTGGCTCGGAGCCGAGGTGGGACCCAAGGATGCCTCGCACAATGTTGACCAGTTCAGGGTCTTCCCCCGGCTTGGGTAGCCCCTTTCCGATGTACGGCGCCCTCTGAGCCTCAACCTTGGCTGAAAGCTTGCTCGCCGCCTTGAGCACATGCGCCGCCAGGTTCTCCGAGGCGCGAAGAAACAGCCAGTCAAGATGCACTGCCAACTCGCCGGGATCGACCTCAAGCGCCGTTGAAACCCAATCGTGAAACGCCAGGGATCGCGCGTACCACGGACGCCCCGGCTGGCATTTGTCGCTTTCGTAGCAATGCCCGAGCCCCGTCGTCTGATCCACCCACAGCAGGAGGCGGTAGACATGCGCCCACGCGTCGGCCGACCGCATCGAGTCGTCAGGGTACGCTGAAAAATAAGCCTCAATCAGTCGGTTGCGGTTCTCGGCGCCAAACGCACGCTTGATGGCGCCCGCCTCCCCGGAAAGAGCTGGTTCCGCCGCGATGGCGTGGCTTTCTCCCGGCTCAGGCATAGCTTCTCTCGTCAAGGTCCAGGGACAGCAGCTCTGCCAGGAGGCGCGCCGCGACCGCCTTTGCAAGAAGGGGAGGAACCGCGTTTCCGACTTGACGGTAGCGCGAATGTGCCGGCCCCCCGTCGTGGCGACCTTCGATCATTCCCGACCGGGGATCGGAAGTGAACACGAACCGATCGGGGAACGACTGGATACGGGCGAACTCCCGCACCGAAAGGGCGCGCGGCACGCTATAGTGATAAACCGAGTCCGCCTTCGTGTTGAGTGTCCACGCCCAGACATCCGGATGGAGCCGACGATAGGCGTAGAAATGTTTGCGAGAAAGCTTACCCGTCCCGTTGTCCTGTCCCCAACGGTGACCGGTCAGGTAGCGATCGGTCAACTCTTCCTGCAAATCCCTGTAATTGCCGCCAGGCGGAATCCCCAGCAACCTCAGCCGGGTATCGGGGGTCAGTCGAGGCACCTGAACGTTTCTGACAGACGCCCCCGCGCCATCGCGCATCATCTTCTGATAGGCGCTCTGAGGCGGGAGCAATTCTTCGTAGGATAACTCGTCGTCGCGGTTGCCGACGTGCAGATCTGCCAGATCGCTAATGGCATCCGAGGCGCTCACCACGGTGCTGTCGTCACGATTTGCCAGCGCGTCGCCGGTCAAAATGCTCTTGAGGTGGTCCTGGATGACGAGCTGATACCGAGGCCTGCGGGCGCCTGTAAACCGTGCCAGCGTGATGGCCTGGGTTGCGGCCGACCCCGAGAGTACCGGCGGTTCCAGGCCTGTCGATGCCCTCATGCCGAGAAAAAGCAGGCGCTTGCGCGTCTGTGGGACGCCAAAATCCGCGGCGTCGACGACTTGGGACCGGACCGAGTATTCCCCTCCCAGGCACAGGTCAGCCTCTATCTGCTCGCGGACCCCCATCTGGTCCATGCCGGTGACATTCTCGACCAGAAATGCAGATGGCAATGTCCTACCGAGAATGTCGACAAATTCCCGATAGAGCGCATTCCGGGGATCATCGATCACGCGGCTATGATTGCGCACCTGGGAAAACGCCTGACACGGCGGTCCTCCGATGAGAACGTCCGCCTTGCTGGCGACCTCCAAGATCCTGTCCTTTACGGAACGGGTCCGAATGTCGCCTGTCATTGACTGCGCTTCTGGAAAATTGTGCGCGTAAGTTGCCATTGCGTCCGGGTCGTTGTCGGTTCCGGCAAGAACGGAAAATCCCGCCTGCCGAAATCCCTCCGACAATCCACCCGCCCCGCAAAAAAGGTCGACGACACCGTAGGGGGACTTGGTAATGTGTTGGCTATTCCGCGTGGCGGATGGCGGAAACGCACGAGGGCTCACCGCTGCTGGCCCAGTCAGGCCTTTATTCTGCCTGTCTTTTTCCATCTGAAGCCAACTTCCCGAATCCACCTTGACCTTGATCGCAGGTTACCATGCAGGCTTCATCCGCGCAGCCGATTCCTCGATCTTCAAAGCATCGCAACAGACTGAAGGTCGCGCACGACTGATTTCCACCCACGCCTGATGATCTGCCCGCGCTCAGATCAGGAGCCGACCATGCCATCGAAGTTGGAACATATCAAGAACAATCATCGTGTCCATGACAACCCGCGGGTGATGCCAGCCCCTCCGCCTCTCACCCCGGCAGCTGATCACAGGCAAATGCCTTTTGCCCCAGATCGCCCAATCGCCTGAACACTTCATCGCCGGCTTCGTTGAGCTTGCCGAGGTGGGTGATGGCGTCCTTGTGGTGGCCGTCTTCG
>JAGSYU010000148.1 GCA_018262575.1 Pseudomonadota bacterium
GTCCGGCGCCGGGTTGTCTGGCCGAGGACCTTTCGCATCATCCGCTCGATCCATCCGCCGATCGACCTGTTCGAGGATATCGCCGACCCGCACGACTGGGAGGCGCTGGCCTCCGTCGAGGCCAAGACCAACCCGCGCGTCCGTGGCCTCATCGGCGATCTCGGCAAGGTGCCCAAGGCGCGGCGCGTCGGCGGCCCCGGCGCCAGCTTTGTGATGGCGCCGTTCGTGCATTGCTCGCCATTGCGGCCCGGCCGCTTCACCGATGGCAGCTACGGCCTTTATTATGCCGGCGACAGCGAGGACGTGGCGATTGCCGAGACCATCCATCACCACCAGCGCTTCATGGCCGCCACAAGCGAGGCGCCGGGCTGGACCTCGGATTTCCGCGTTCTCGTCGGCGCCGTCGACCGCGCGCTCGACGATGTCGGCGCGGTTCCCGGCGCGCTTGATCCCGATGACTACAGCGCCTCGCAGGCGCTGGGACGTCGCTTGCGCGCCGCCGGCAGCGACGGCGTCGTCTACCCGAGCGTGCGGAAATCCGGCGGCTGGTGCATCGGCGTCTTCTGGCCGGATGTGATCCCCGTGCCGGTGCAGGGCGCGCACTACTGCTACCACTGGAACGGCGAGCGGGTGGATTTCGTCAAGCGCTATGAGGCGGACGAGACGAACACGGTGTTCGAGGTCATTTGACGACTGGGCAAGGGCTGGTCGACCTCCAGGCTGTGGACGGACCGGCCATTTAAACCTGTCTTTTGCAACTGCCGCGATATGATCAGCAGCCTCTGCCAAAGGGCGGTCCGTTGTCGGCTGACGGTCGCCCTGGTCAGGTGCGGTTGGTGGTGAATCCTGGGTTTTCCGGCGGTGCGGTATGGCTGTGTCCTTGATGTCTGTCTTGAGCCGCCATGCTTGGCTCGTTGCGTTCCTGGTCCTGTCGTCCGGGCCAGCCTGGGCATTTGATGAAGAGTATTACCTCGACGACAAAGTATATGGCTATGAAGGCGACTGGAGGATTTCGGTCAATGTGGCCCGAAAATCTTGCTTCATGGCCGTCGACTACGAAAGCGACGCCGGCATCGAGGTGGGGGGCTACCATCGAAATGGCAAGATGACTTATTTCTTCGCGTTCGCTAAGCCGTCCTGGAAATACATAAATTATGACTATGCCGCCGTTACCATCAAATACGATCGGAGCAGTCCATGGACTGGCGATGGCGTCGGCGTAAAGTTCGGCGACTACAACGGCGTCGCCGTTGAAGGCGTCAACGTGGAAGCCGTCAATGAATTTGCCGACGCGCAATACGTCAATCTGAAGATCGACGATCGCGATCTCGGCACCTTTCCTCTGGCCGGCAGCCGTAAAGCTCTCGCCAAGATGCGCGAGTGCATCGCGGCCATCGAGGACGGCCGCATTTCGCTGGAGTCGATTGCCCGCGAGCAAGGGGGAGACGTTCTCTCATCGCCAACTCCCGCGCCGAAAGAGGATGAAAGCGAGCGCGTCGATGCGCCGCCCGGCGGCAAGGGGGCAGCCCCGATACTCGGGCCATCTTCAACGCTCGGTGAAGAGTATTACGCCAGTGACAAGTTCTATGCCAAGGAAGGCAATTGGTGGGTTTTCGTCACCCGGGCCCGAAAATCTTGCTCCATGGCGATCACCTATGAAGGCGCCGCCGAACTCGAGGTTGGTGGTGACCATCGTAGTGGCGAGTTGGCTTATTTCTTCATGTTCTCCAAGCCGTCCTGGGCATATGAAGAAGGCGAAGACTATGACGTTACCATCCAATTCGATCGACACAGCGCATGGGCTGGCGACGGGGTCGGCGTGGGGCTCACCGAGCACAAGGGCGTTGCTGTCGAGGGCGTCAATGTTGAGGCCATCGATGAGTTTGCTGCTGCAAAGACCCTCAGTCTGAAGATCGGCAGTCGCGAGCACGGCTTGTTCGATCTGGACGGCAGCCGGAAGGGCCTCGCCAAGATGCGGGAGTGCATCGCGGCGGTGGAGGACGGCAGCCTTTCACTGGCGGAGATTGCCGGGGAATACGAGGCGGACGCCAGCCCTCCGCCGCCGAAGCCGGACAACAAGGACAGCCACCGGGGCGAGGAAACCATCGGTGGGCCCAAGGATGGCGAGCCGGGCCCAGATACCGAGCAAGGCAAGCACAGCGAGCAAGGCAAGGAGAGCGAGCGGGCCAAGGAGCCGACCTATGCCTCCGGCTCCGGCTTCTTCGTCGATGGCGCTGGCTACCTTCTGACCAACGCCCATGTCGTCGAGGGCTGCGGCAATGCCATGCTGCGGCTCGGCAAGGATCACATCGAGCCGGCGCTGATCGTCGCGCGGGAGAAGACCCACGACCTCGCTCTTTTGAAGATGCGGGCGAAGAGTCCAGCTTTCGCCAAGTTTCGCGGCGCGCCGCCGATCCGCCTCGGGGAGTCGGTCGTGGTGTTCGGCTACCCGCTGACGGACTATCTGTCGAAGAGCGGCAACCTCTCCACCGGCCTGGTGGCGTCGCTGGCCGGCGTCGGCGACAACGAGGCGGAGATGCAGATCTCGGCGCCCGTTCAAAGCGGCAACAGCGGCGGCGCGGTGGTCGATCAATCGGGCAAGGTGGTCGGCGTCGTCGTCGCCAAGTCGAACATCCAGACCATCGACGACGACGACATCGAGGTGATCCAGAACGCCAATTTCGCCATCAAGGCCGACGTGGCCAAGGCCTTCCTCGATGACCATTTCGTCGCCTACGAAACCGAAGCGCCGGGCGCCGACCTGAAAACGCCCGACGTGGCGGAGATCGCCCGGGCGTTCAGCGCGCAGGTGATCTGCGAGGTGACGGAGTAGCGCACGCCCTGCATCCGCTTGACGGATGCTCAGGCCCCCTCGATATCGAAGCGGGCCACCTTGCCGCCCCGAAGGTGGAACACGTGGCCGACCGTCTTGTCCTTGAGGCCGTGCGTCTGGCCCTCCAGCGGGTTGCCCTGGAGGTCGCGGACGGTCTGCCGGACTTTGGCGACGATCGCCCCATCGGCCCGGCGCTGAAAGCCGACGGGATCGACGCGCGGGCTGACCACGGCCCACTGGCGCGTCCAGTAGTCGCGCACCGCCTCACGGCCGTGAACGTGGCCGCCATCCATGCCGTTGGCCCAGGCGACATCGTCGGTCAGCGCCACCAGCACGCCGTCGATGTCGCGGGCGTTGAAGCAATCGTAGAGGCGTTCAAGGATCTTGACGTCGTCCATCGGATTTCCCCTTGCAAAAGGCGGCGTTGCGGCAGATACATATGCACGTATATATCTTGGCTTTGGATGGTGCAAGGGGTGGGCAATGGATCTGGACGTGCTGTCGACGCCGGGACACCTGATCGCGCTGGCGGCCCGCGGGTTCGCCCGGCTCAGCGAAGCGCGGCTGAAGCCGCTCGGCTTCGGCGTCGGTCATCTGCCGGTGCTGGTGGCGCTCGGCGATGGCCGGGCCGGCACGCAGCGCGACCTCGCCCGCTTCGCCAGGATCGAGCAGCCGCCCATGGCGCAGATGCTCGCCCGCATGGAGCGCGACGGGCTGATCGTGCGCACGCCCGACCCGGCCGACGGCCGCAGCAGCCGCATCACCCTGACGGCGGCGGCCCAGGCGCGCCTGCCGGCGGCGGTGGCCGTGCTGCTGGCCGGCAATGGCGAGGTGCTCGCCGGCTTCACCGACGCGGAGGCCGAATTGCTCGTCACCCTGCTGACGCGGGTGATCGCCAACCTCGACCGCATCGCCGGCGCGGAGGGGGCGACGACGACCTGACATCGGCCGCTCGCTCTACCGTCCGGAGGTCGCCGCCTGCGCGGGAATGGCGGAATTATATAATTAAAACAGTTATGTAGATACTATTCAGGTTGCCATCTCCGCGTGAGGCGGGGACCTCGGGCCGACAAGGGCGCCGAGGGACGTCCCTCCGCTTTCACGCGTGTCGGGCGGGGCAGCGGCGCTCCGGTTCTCGTGCCTCTCACCATCAGGCCGACAGGGCGATTTTCGGCTTGGGCGGGCCCACGCCGAGCCCTTCGGCCGGTCGGCCGTCGGGCTGAATCCGGCCGCCTGCCACGCCGCACGGCGTGGCGCCGCGTCACACCGTTGGTATGACTTGCGGCAATTGGCGATTGTTTCTAATGCTGTCAAAAATGCGAATCCCAAGGGACTGACTATGCGTCCTCGTGCCATGATTGTGCTCGGCAGGGCAGTTTTGCGTCCGCTCCTGCTGGGTGCCGCGCTTGCGGCCGGTGGCGTCGCTCCGGCGTCGGCCAGTTGCGACATCACCGGCATTGCCATTTCTTCCCAGTGCGACGGTACGGGCATCGTGCTTCAAGCGGGCCCTGGCGGCTCTTCGCTGACCGTCTCAGACCAAACGACCGAATGGATCGATATCGGCCCGGCAACCAACGGGACGACGCCCACCAGTCAGACCTTGCACGTCACCGGTGCAACCGTCGTCCGCAATTTGGTTACCAACACCATCTCTTCGTCCACGACCGCCGCCGATCACGACCTGTCGGTGATCATCGATTCCGGCGTTGAGATCTACGCGGTGGGGGTAGGGCAAAGCGCCATATCGCTGTTGAACGGCACCTCCGGTGACCTTTCGATCATCAACGCCGGCGAGCTCTTCGGCGACAGCGGCATCGAGGCGGTCACCGCCTCGGGCAGCGTCGACATTACCAACACGGGATCGATTTTCGGCATGTTGGGCAACGGCGTGACGCTGGTCAACGCCAGCCTCACCAACAGCGGCATCATCGCCATTGGCGGCTACGGCGTCGATATGGTGGGCTCCGGCAACAGGCTGACGACTTCGGGCCTTATCAGCGGCGGCATGGCGGCGGTCCATTTCGGCGGCGACGGCAACAGCCTCAACATCCTGGAAGGGGCGACGTTCAGCGGATTGGTCGACTACGCCGGCACGGCCGGCAACACCACCAGCTTCGGCACCGGCAGCTACACGGTTCCGGCCGCCAACTACCTCGACACCAGCAACCGCATCGTCCTCAGCAATGCCAGCCAGGTCGTCGTGCTCGACCAGGCCAACACGATGGGCACCATCAACGTGGTGGCCGTCACCCCGGCGAGCCAGGCGGCGAGCCAATTCACCGCGTCGGTGTCCGACGTGGTCGGCGGCATCCTGTCGCTCGACGTGGCACGGCCGGACCCGGGGACGGTCGGCGACATGCCGGCGCTGCGCTATGGCGAGGAAAAGGCCGAGACCACGGAAGCCAAGGCGCTGCGCCAGCTCGGCGACGGCGTCGCCATCGACGGCCACGGCAACCTGTTCTGGGCACGCGCCTTCGGCGGCCTGCGCTACCAGCCCGCAGGCGATGGCGACCTCGCCAGCCACACCTCGCACTACGGGGTGGTTTCCGGCGTCGACCACCAGTTCGAAAACCACCGGGTGGGCGTGCTGGCCGGTGGCGGCAACGTCAGAACCGTCACCAGCGACAGCGCGTCGATCATCACCGGCAACACCGGCTTTGCCGGGGTTTACGGCGCCGTCACGCTCGACGGCCTGCAATGGAACGCCTCGCTGACCGGCGGCATCATCGACAACCGGTCGAGCCGCGCCGTCTACAACAACGACGAGACGGCGTCCGGCGATTTCATGGGCTGGTATGTTTCGCCCGAGTTGTCGGTGAGCAGCGCCTACCAGATCGCGCCGCGCTGGCAACTGACGCCCAGCGCCAAGATCCGCTACACCGGCGCCTTCTACGACGCCTATGACGAAAGCGGCTCGTCGCAGAACGTCAGCTATGACGCCCGCGAGACCCACGCGCTCGACGGGCGCCTTCAGGTCGAACTCAAGCACCAGATGGTGCTGCCGTCCGGCCTGCCGGCGTCGTTCAGCGCCACGGCCGCGCTGGCCGACACCCAGTATCTCGGCTCGGGCGACACCCACGCCAGCTTCCTCAACGACGAGTTCACCGTTTCCAGTTCCGGCGACAGCAACGTGGTCGGCGCCAGCCTCGGCGTCGGTTTCGATGCGATGATTTCCGAGCAGGCGACCGTCTACGGCAGCGTCGACGGCACGCTGTACAGCGACGACTCCATGGCGGCGTCGGGGCGGCTGGGGCTGAAGCTGGCTTTCTAGGGCGCCGCTCTGAACAGGCGCCGGCTCCCTGGAAACCTGGGTCGTCTGAAACAGGTCAGCCTCACGCCGCGATCGCCTGCCGCGACGCCTTGATGTCGCGGCCGGGCGGCAGGCCGAACAGCCTGTTATATTCGCGGGTAAACTGCTGCACGCTTTCGTAGCCGACCTGATAGGCGGCGAGGCTGGCGCTGATGCCGTCCGACAGCATGCGGCGGCGGGCCTCGATCAGCCGCAGCTGCTTTTGGAACTGCAACGGCGACAGCGAGGTGATCGCCTTGAAATGCTGGTGGAAGGCCGACGGGCTGAGGCCGGCGATGTCGGCGAGACGCTCCACCCGGATCGGCGCGGCATAGTCGGCGCGCAGCACGGCGATCGCCCTGGAGATGCGCTGGGCGTGGCTGCCCGCAACGCCGAGGCCACGGATGGCGCCGCCGTGCCGGCCGGCCATCAGCCAGTAATGCATCTCGCGCAGCACTTGATCCCCGAGGACGGGCAGGGCGGCCGGCCGCTCCATCAGCCGCATCAGGCGCAGGGCGGCGTCCGTCACTTCGGCGTCGGTCGGCTCGATCCGGACGGCCGGGCCGGGCGGCGCGGCGGCGATGTCGACGGCCAGGTCCTCGATCAGCTTCAGGTCGAGCTCCAGCACCAGCGAGTAGTAGGGCGCGGCGGCATCGGCCCGGGTGACCTGGCTGACGGTGGGCAGGTCGGCGGCGATCAGCAGCGACTGGCCGGCGCCGAAATCCAGCGTTTGCGCACCGGTGGTCACCCGCTTGCCGCCCTGCAGGACCAGCGCCACCAGCGGCCGGTTGATCGCATAGACCAGCGCGCTCGGCATGGTGGCGCGGAGGACCGTGAGGCCGGGGATCGCCGTTGGCGCTATGCCCTGCGCGTCGGCATGGGCATTGGCGTGGCGGCGGACGGCGGAGAGCAGCGTTTCGATCATCGGGAAAGGTTAGGCCTGGCGGCGTCCTCGCGCAAGCGGGCGCGGAGGATTGGGCAAATGATGCGGTGGTCTAGGCAAAGGTTATGGCGGCAGTTTGCCGCTCCAAAGCGGTGCGTTGAAGGATCGGGCAAAAACTGGCGATTTTCAGGCAACCACGCCGGGGCGTCCGGGGCCATCTTCACTCCCGTCAGACCGACACCTCAAGGAGAGACCCCATGACCATTGCCCTCATCACCGGCGCCAACCGCGGCCTTGGCCGCAACGTCGCCCTCAGCATCGCCCAGCGCGGCGGCGACGTGATCGTCGGCTATCGCGGCAACAAGGCCCAGGCCGACGCGGTGGTGTTCGAGATCACCGCCCTCGGCCGCAAGGCGGTGGCGCTGCAACTCGACGTCAGCGATATCAAGAGCTTCCCGGCCTTCGCCGACACGCTGCGCACGACGCTTGCCGAGGTGTGGGGGCGCGACAGCTTCGACCACCTCGTCAACAACGCCGGCCACGGCGAGATGGCGCCCTTCGCCGAGACCACCGAGGCGCAGTTCGACGGCCTGTTCGCCGTGCACGTGAAGGGCGTGTTCTTCCTGACGCAGGCGCTGCTGCCACTGATCGCCGACGGCGGCCGCATCGTCACCTATTCCTCGGGCCTGACGCGCGCCTCCTACCCCGGCTTCTCGGCCTACTCGGCCGCCAAGGGCGCCATCGAGATCCTGACGGTGTATCTCGCCCGCGAACTCGGGGCGCGCGGCATCACCGCCAACTGCGTGGCGCCCGGCGCCATCGAGACCGACTTCCTCGGCGGTGCGGTGCGCGACACTCCAGCCTATAACGAGGCCTTCGCCAACATGATCGCTCTGGGCCGCGTGGGCCTGCCCGACGACATCGGCCCGATGATCGCCAGCCTGTTGGGCGACGACAACCACTGGGTTACCGCGCAGCGCATCGAGGTGTCGGGCGGCCAGGTGATCTGACCGGCCTGGGCGGACATTCCACTGGGGCGGGCAACTGGCCTAGAGCGCTTGCCGTGCTCACGGACAGGAAGTCCGCCCCGGTTCTCGAAGCCGTCGCCAGCTGCCACGCACCCGCGAATTTCAGACCAGGCCTTGGGAGCGCTTCATACGGGGCGCCCTATACCGGCCGATCGCCCCTTCCTGCCTGAGGTCCTCGCCTGCGCGAGGATGACAACATTATATATATAAAACAGATAGTTACCTCTCTGTGAGCCTGTCATCCCGCGAAGGTGGGGACCTCAGGACGAGAGCGCGGAGGGGAGTGTCAGGCTCGGCCCCGGTTCTCATGCCTCTTGCCAGCGGCCTGACAACACCGAGTTCGGCTCGGGCTCCGAGCGAGGCGCACCGGGCGCAACAGCTTGCAAATCGCCGGCTTGTGCTAGGTTGCATGTGACCTATTGTGGAGGCGGAAAGCATGCCCTCGCGCCCGTCTGCGTGCCAGGGTTTGCGGCCGATGCAGATTTGGCTGCCGGATGTGCGGGCGCCTTCGTTCAGGGCCGAGGCCAGGGGCTGATCAAGGCGAGTGACCGCGCGGCGAGACGCCGGCCGAGGAGGGAAATCCCATGGCATCCACCCAGCTTGCCAAGAGCTTTGGCCGGCAGGCCTTCGGGCTGAACCCGGCCGCCTACCACGCCGCCCGGCCGGACTATCCCGACTGGGTCTATGACCTGCTGACCACCCGCTGCGGCCTGCGGCCGGGGGCCCGGGTGTTCGAGATCGGTGCCGGCACCGGCAAGGCGACGCGGCGGCTGCTTCAGCTCGGCGCCGACCCGCTCGTCGCCATCGAGCCGGACGCGAGGCTCGCCGACTTTCTGGAGGCAACCAACGCCGCCCCGGCGCTTCAGGTGCTGCGCGCCCCGTTCGAGGCGGCGGCGCTCGAGGAGGGGGCCTTCGACCTCGGCATCTCGGCCACCGCCTTCCACTGGCTCGAGGAGGCGGCGGCGCTTGAAAAGGTGGCGCGGCTGCTCCGGCCCGGCGGCTGGTGGGCGGCGATCTGGCACATCTTCGGCGACGCCGGCCGCCCCGATCCGTTCCACGACGCCACGCAGCCCTTGCTGGCCGGTTTCGACAGCCCGTCGGCTGGCGATCGCGGCATCCCCTTCGGCCTCGACGCCGAGGCGCGCACGCAAGCGCTGACGCGCACCGGTGCCTTCGACGTGGTCGATTACAAGATCATCCCCTGGCAACTGACGCTGACCGCCGATCAGACGGTGGCTCTTTACGCCACCTATTCCGACATGGCCGCGCGGCCGGACAGGGAGGCGGTGCTCAAGGAGCTGGGGCGGATTGCCCGGGAAGAGTTCGGCGGCAAGGTGGAGCG
>JAGSYU010000265.1 GCA_018262575.1 Pseudomonadota bacterium
ACCGTCGGCGTCGACGTCGGCGCCAAGGCGGAAATCTACGCCATCCTGCGCGCCGAGCGCGACCGGGGCGCCGCCGTCCTGGTGGTCTCGTCCGATCTTGAGGAGGTGATGACCATCGCCGACCGCGTCGGCATCATGGTGTCGGGACGACTGCGGTCGATCCACGACGCCGCCGACATGAGCATGGCCCAGGTGGTGGCCGAAATCGGAGCCGAATGATGAGCGCCCTGTCTGCCAATCTCGCCACCCGTCTGGCCCCGCATGCGCTGACCATCGCCATCGCGGCCTTCGTCGTGGTGTTCTCGATCATCGAACCGGCCTTCCTGTCGCCCGGCAACCTCGTCGGCATCGTCCGGCAGGTGGCGATGGTCGGTATCATGGCCACCTGCATGACCTTCGTGATCATGACCGGCGGCATCGACCTGTCGGTCGGCCCGGTGTTGGCGCTGTCGGGCGTCGTCGCCTTCTTCGCCATGGAGGCCGGCTATCCGCTGCCGCTGGTGCTGCTGGCCGGGCTGATGGCCGGCGTCCTGGTCGGTCTGGTCAACGGCGCGGTGATCGCCTTCCTCGGCCTGCCGCCGATCATCGTCACGCTGGCCATGCTGTCGATCGTCCGTGGGTCGGCGCTGCTGCTCGGCGGCCCCGATCTGCACAGCATCCGCGATCAGGCGGCCTTCACCTTCATCGGCACGGGCGCCATCGCCGGCATTCCGTTCTCGATCTACCTGTTTGTCGCCGTCGCCCTGCTGATGGTCTTCCTGCAGAAGACGACGCCGCTTGGCATCTGCGTCGCCGCCGTCGGCGAGAACGAGCGGGCCGCCTTCCTGAGCGGCCACCGCACCCGCCTCACCAAGATGTCGCTCTACGCCATCTCGGCCTTCGGGGCGGCGCTGGCCGGCATCATCCAGTCGTCGCAGGTCCATACCGCGTCGGCCACCTATGGCGAGTTCGGCACCGAACTCGACGTGATCGCCGCGGTCGTTCTCGGCGGCACCAGCCTGATGGGCGGCAATGGCTCGGTCGCCCGGACGGTGCTCGGGGTGATGTTCCTCGGCATCATGAACAACGGCATGAACATCCTCAACGTGTCGATCGACATCCAGCTGATCGCCAAGGGCGCCATCATCGCGCTCGCCCTGGCTCTCGCCGAGCGCGGCTGAGCGGGCAGGGCAGAGACATGCGCAAGATCCTGCGGATCGACCCCGCCGACACGCTCATCGTTGCGCTGGCCGATCTTGCGGCCGGCGAGGAGGTCGAGTGGGCCGGCGAGCGCTTCCGCATGGCGACCGACGTGCGCGCCAAGCACAAGTTCGCGGCCCGGGAGTGTGCCGAGGGCGAGCCGGTGTGGCTCTACGGCACGATCGTCGGCCGCGCCACGCGCCCGATCCGCAGCGGCGAGGCGGTGACGACGGACAACATCCGCCATGCGGCGGCCGACGTGCCGGAGAGCGACACGCCGCCCTATGTCTGGCAGGCTCCGGACGTCTCCGCCCTGTCCGGCCGCACCTTCGAGGGCTACCTGCGCCCCGACGGCCGGGTCGGCACCGCCAATCACTGGCTGGTGTTGCCGCTGGTCTTCTGTGCCAACCGCAATGCCCGCAAGCTGGCGGAGACGCTGTCCGACGCGCTCGGCTACGGCGATGACGACCTTGAGGCGGTGGCGCGGCGGCTGGTCGGCGGCGACGGCGGCGCGCGGATCGACCGGCGCCTGCCCAACGTCGACGGCATCCGGGCGATCGACGTGACGAGCGGCTGCGGCGGCGCGGCCTCCGACTGCGAGGCGCTGTGCGACGTCCTCGCCGCCTACGCCGACCATCCCAACGTCGCGGGCATCACGGTGTTCAGCCTCGGTTGCGAGAAGTCGCAGATCGCCATGTTCCGGGAGGCGCTGCATCGGCGCAACCCGGCCTTTGCCAAGCCGGCGCTGTTTTATCGCCAGCAGGACTGGGCCTCCGAGGCGGCGATGATGGAGGACGCGCTGCGGCAGACGTTTGCCGCGCTCACCGCCGTCAATGACATCAAGCGGCAGCCCGTGCCGCTCGCCGCGCTGCGGATCGCCGTCAAGTGCGGCGGCTCGGACGGCTTTTCCGGGCTGTCCGCCAATCCGGTGATCGGCCTGGTCTCCGACGCGATCATCGCGCTGGGTGGCGCCTCGGTGCTGGCCGAGTTTCCCGAACTCTGCGGGGCGGAGGGCGCCATCGCCGCCCGCTGCGTCCGGCCGGAGGATCGCGCCCGCTTCCTGACGCTGATGCGGGACTATGAGGCGACCGCCAACCGCCTCGGCACGACGATCGCCGACAACCCGAGCTGGGGCAACATCGAAGATGGCCTGACAACCGACGCGATCAAGTCCTGCGGCGCCGCCCGCAAGGCCGGCCGTGCGCCGGTCGTCGCGGTGCGCGACTATGGCGAGGCGATGGCCGACAGCGGGCTGACGCTGCTGTGCACGCCCGGCAACGACCTGATCGCCGTCACCGGCCAGGTGGCCGCCGGGGCGACGCTGGTGCTGTTTTCGACCGGTCTCGGTACGCCGACCGGCAACCCGATCGCGCCGGTCGTCAAGATCGCCACCAACAGCGTCATGGCTGCCCGGCTGTCCGACATGATTGATTTCGATTGCGGGCCGGTCATCGACGGCGCGGCGCCGGAGGCCGTCGCCGCCGACCTGATCGAGACGATGATCGCCGTGGCGAGCGGCCGGTGTTCAACTAAGGCCGACCGTCTTGAGCAGCACGATTTTCTGTTCTGGAAGCGATCACTGGACCTGTGACGTGGAGAGCAAGGAAGACCTCGATTGCGGTTGGTTCGCGGCGTCGTCGCCGATTGACCGTCTCAGACCAACCTCAGCGGACAGCGACGACCGGCCGATGGTGCCGGGGCTTGGACCGCTGACAGACAAAAGGATAAGGCCATGCTGGCGTTGAAGATTGACGGGGCTGGTGCGAGCTCGTTTCACGCGGTTGCCGAACCGGTGGCCGGTCCGGGCGAAGTGCTGGTGGCGGTGAAGCACGTCGGCTTGTGCGGCAGCGACCTCAACACGTTCGCCGGCCTCAACCCGCTGGTCAGCCTGCCGCGCATTCCCGGCCACGAGATCGGCGCCGAGATCGTCTGCACCGGAGTGGACGTGCCGGCCGACTAT
>JAGSYU010000266.1 GCA_018262575.1 Pseudomonadota bacterium
CGCTGGCGCGGCATGTCGATGTGAACGCCGCCCTTGGTCATGTCGCGGCCGAGGAAGATGTTCTCGGTGACGGAGAGGTTGGGGCAGAGGTTGAGTTCCTGGAAGACGATGCCGATGCCCTTCTTCGCCGCGTCGAGCACCGAGGAGAACCGCACTTCCTCGCCACCCATCATGATGCGGCCGGAGGTTGCCTGGTCGACGCCGGCCAGGATGCGCATCAGCGTCGACTTGCCGGCACCGTTCTCGCCGATCAGCACGTTGACCGATCGCTCGTAGACGTCGAAATCGACGTCCTCGAGGGCGATGGTGCCGGGGAAGATGCGGGTCATCTTCTCGGCACGAAGAACCACCGTCGGCGTGTCGGTCTGCTCGAGCGCGCTCATTGAGCGCCTCCCGCCGGGCCGATCAGAACGGGAGTCAGCAGGATCTTGTCGGTGGCCGAATTGAGCGAGAAGGTGCCGGAATAGGCAATCGTCTGGCCGGGGGCCAGGCTGTCGGCAACCGTCTTGAGTTCGGCGCCGACGCGGCCGTTGAAGGCACGACCGACCTCGGCGAACTCGAGTTGATTGGTGAAGTTCTGGAAGTTGATGAAGGGCATGGCATCGCGCAGCGAATTGCCCTTGACGACCGGTCCGATCTGGATGGTGACGGCGATTGGTCCCTTCGGCGTCGTCACGTCGATCAGCACGGTGCCGGCGCGCGAGGTGGTATTCTTCTCCTTGATCACCGCCGTGCCCTTGACGACGAAGCTCCAGGGACTGCCCTCCTCGGCCGGACGGTGGCCGAATTCCGGCCCAGCCTTGTCGAGGCCGGCCTCAATGGCGGCGATCACCGTCTCGATCGGGAAGGCTTTGTCGCGGACAACCGGGATGACATCGCTGTCCCAGAGCTTGGTGACATAATCGGCGCCGTTGAATTTCTTTTGTGCCGCCGCCGTCTCGCTCTCGATCGGCAGGATCTTGCAGCCGGCCGCGGCCACCGCCAGCAGCCCGACCACGACGAGACGCCTTGAAAGTCTTGCACCACCCCGGCCGCCAGCGGCGGCGAACGGCTGGTCATCGGTCGCGCTGGCAACAGGCCGACGCGACTTAGCATGATCTGGCATGCTCGTCCTCCCTACGGTCGCCGGGGATCTCCGCCCCTGACCTCATGTTTCGATTATTTTCGTTTTCTGTCGTTTGTCAACGGATCATTCGCGACACTCGACCGACTTTCATCGAGTCGATCGAAAAGTCGATAGTATTCGAAAGGCGACCCCTTACTGCAATCTCGCGACGAGCGAGAGGCAGCGCGCAGCCGCTGGCCGCATGTCGCAGGTTTGACGGAACGGAGCCGACCCAACGCGCCTGTGAAGACAGGACGCGACCAATCACCCTATGGGCGTACCAACGGGCAGAAAAGGTAGGCGCCGGAAATTTGCCCTCAGGTGGCGACGATCAGCTCGATGCCACGGCGCTCGAATTCCTTGGCGTCGCTGTCGTTGATTCCGTCATCGGTGACGAAGGAATGGATCACGTCGAGATTACCAAGCCGCGTGAAGGACGTGCGGTTGATCTTGGACGAGTCGGCCACGAGATAGACGTGGGAGGCGGCCTTGATCATCGCTTCCTTGAGCTGAAGATCAGCGAAGCTCGGGTAGGTAAGGCCAGCGTCGATCGACACGCCCGCGGTGGCGAGAAACAGCTTCGAGGCGAAGATGTTGCGGAAATACTCGACTGATTTGTCGCCGGAAAGCGACAGCGTCGGCGCCTTGAACTGGCCGCCCGGCATGTGCACCGCATAGCCCGGCACCGCCCCCAGGATGATGGCGATGTTGAGGGCGTTGGTGATGATCGTCAGATTTTCGCGCGTTGTCAGGCGCTGGGCGATCTCGGTGGTGGTGGAGCCGGCGTCGAGAATGATGGTCTCGTTGTTGCGCACCAGCGACGCCGCCTTGGCGCCGATCTTGCGCTTGCTATCCATGTTCTCGATGTGCTGCAGCGACATGGTGCCGACCTGCTGCTGCACCGTCTTGAGATAAGCGCCGCCATGCTCGCGCAGAATGAAGCCTTCCTGTTCGAGCCGCTCAAGGTCCTGACGAATGGTGGCTTCCGACACCTTGAAGGCCTGCGACAGTTCGCGCACACGGGCGCTGCCTTCCTCCTGCAACCACTCGAGGATCTTCATCCGCCGAGGTTCGGCGAGCAGGCCGGTAAAGGCCGGGGCTTCCGCGGCTCCGCCGCCGCGCTTGCCGGCCGGAACCATGTCCGTTCCGCTACCATTCGATGATTCTATCGCCATTGGAACCTTCGCTTTCTTGCGATCCTTATGCTCCGATTTTCGACCGGCGGCCATGTCTTTTTGGCAATAGCCCCGATCAGGAACCGTGCCGGCTGCCGCGCCAGGTACCGGCGAGGCAAAAATCCTATTGACAAAACGCCTGTCAAAAAACATCATCAAACGAAAGAAAGCGATAAAAATCGAAACTGAATTCATGTCGGCGAAAACCGCGGCCGACGGGAGGACGGACATGACGGACAAATTCAAGCGCGAAGTCACCCTCGGGCTGGTGGTGGGCAGCCGGCAGTTCTTCAATGGCGCCCCCTGCCTCAAGGCACGCAACGATCTTGAAACGCAGGCGGCGCGCCTTGGCATCCGTACACTGATGCCGCCGGTCGACGCCACGGTGAACGGCGCGGTGCAGTCGCGCGACGACGCCAAGCTCTATGGCCGCTTTTTCGCCGCCCACAAGGACGAGATCGATGGTCTCGTCATCTCGCTAGCCAATTTCGGCGACGAGATCGCCATCATCGAGATGGTGATGGCCGCCAGCCTCGGCGTGCCGATCCTCTTGCAGGCTTGCAACGACGAGTTCGACAAGGTCGACGTCAAGAGCCGCCGCGACGCCTTCTGCGGCAAGATCTCGGTCGCCAACAACTTCTACAATTACGGCATCCCCTTCACCGAGACCACCAGCCACACCTCGGACCTCGATGGCGCGGAATTCGGCGGCGACCTCGACGCCTTCGCCCGCGTCTGCCGCACGGTGCGCGGCCTCCACCATGCACGTATCGGCGCCATTGGCGCCCGCACCGCGCCGTTCCAGACCATGCGCTACTCGGAGAAGCTGCTCCAGGCGATGGGTGTTACCGTGATACCGGTCGACCTCTCCGAGATCATCGGCCGCGCCAAGGCGATCGACGACAACGCCGCCAGCGTCAAGGACAAGCTGGCAGCCATTGGCGGCTACGGCAAGATCGACGCTCACATCCGGCCAGAGCAGGTGCTGAAGCAGGCCAAGTGGGGCATCGCCATCGACGAATGGATGGGCGAGAACGACTGCGACGCTTCGGCGATCCAATGCTGGCGGTCGCTGCAGGACAACTATGGCTGCGCCACCTGCCTCTCCATGAGCATGATGGGCGAGAAGCTGATGCCGAGCGCCTGCGAGGTCGACGTGCTCGGCACGCTGTCCATGTATGCGCTGACGCTGGCCGCAGGCCAGCCGGCCGCCATTCTCGACTGGAACAACAACTACGGCTACGATCCCGACAAGTGCGTCGGCACCCACTGCGGCAACTACCCGAAGAGCTTCTTCGGCGACACGCCCAATATCGGTGAGCTCGATGTGCTCGGCGAGACCATTGGCCGCGACAAGTGCTTCGGCGCCGTCAAGGGCAAGGTGAAGGCGGGGCCGATGAGCTTCCTGCGCTTCTCCTCGGACGACCTCAATGCCACCATCAAGGCCTATGTCGGCGATGGCGCGTTCACCGATGACCCCTACGGCATGGACGGCGGCATTGCCGTGATCCAGGTCGAAAAGCTCAGGCAACTCCTGAAGGTGGTGACGCAGAACGGTTTCGAGCATCACGTCGCCATGGTGCGCGGCCAGGTGGCCGGCATCGTCGAGGAAGCGGTCAGCCGCTATCTGAAACTGCCTATCTACCACCACAACGGCGAGGCCGCGCCAACGCTCGGTCTCAAGGCCTTCTGTTGACGGCTACCGGCCGCAACCCGGAGAACGCGAAATGTCCCTTTCAACCGCTTCGGCGCCGGCTTCCGGCGCCGACAGGATCACCATGGTCCGCGCCCGGGCGCTCGCCATCCGTCGCAGCGCCTTCACGATGGTGCATGACGCCGGTCTCGGCCATCCCGGCGGCGACTTC
>JAGSYU010000034.1 GCA_018262575.1 Pseudomonadota bacterium
TCGCCAGTGGCAGCAGCTGTTGCACGGCAACCGGCTCAGCCATTCCTATGTCGACGCCCAGCCCGACTTCGTGCGCCTCGCCGAGGCCTATGGCGCGGTGGGCATCCGCTGCTTGAAGCCGGCGGATCTCGACGACGCCATCGACGAAATGATCCGTGTCGATCGCCCGGTGCTGTTCGACTGCCACGTCGTCAGCCTCGCCAACTGCTTCCCGATGATCCCATCGGGCAAGGCGCATAACGAAATGCTGCTCGGCACCGAGTCCGGCGTCCCCGTCCGAGGCAAGACCGGCATCGAGGCAGGTCCGACAGGGGAGGGGTGTCATGGCAGAGCTTGATCATCTGTTCGTCTTCGTCGACCGGCAAGAGGCGGCGCCGGGCGGCGGCGTCTTCGACCGGCTGGCGGCGCTTGGTCTTGAGCCGTCGTTTACGCGCCGGCACGTCGGGCAGGGGACAGCCAACCTCTGCTACGCCTTCGACAACGCCTATCTTGAACTTCTCTACGTCGTCGATGCGGAGGAACTTGCCACTTCGCCGCTTGCCCGCGCCGGCTTTGCCGCCCGGGCGGACTGGCGGCGTAGCGGCGCCTCGCCCTTCGGCATTGCCTGCCGGGGTACGCTGCCGGGCGCGAGCTGGACCTATCGCAACCCCGATTTCCCCCCCGGCGTATCGATCGACATTTCCGCCGAAAGCGACGACCCGGCGATGCCCTTCGTCTTTTCTTCGCCCGGCGACGCGCCACCTTCGGCCTGGACAGACGGGCGGGCGGGAAAGCGGCAAACGGCGGCCGGCTTCACCCGGATCGCCATCGAACGCCTGAAGCTGCCGGCGCTGCCGGCGGCGGGCGGCGCGCTCGACGGCTTCCACCGGACCGGTCTCGTCAAGGTGCTGGAGATCGAGGCCGGCGAGCCGGACCTGCTGCTTGCCCTTGCGCCCAGCCGGCGGCTGCGCCTGCCGTCGTTGACGGTCCTCTGAGGTCGCTTGTGCGGTGAGGGCGGGCGGATTATCGTCGCGGCCTCCGAACGAACTCTCAGGCCGCACGCGATGACCCGCACCAAGCTCTCCGTCAACGTCAATGCCATTGCCCACCTTCGCAACCGGCGCGACCTGCCGTGGCCGTCGGTCGTCGGTCTGTCGCGGATCGCCCTTGAGGCGGGTGCCGCCGGCATCACCGTGCATCCGCGCCCCGACGAGCGGCACATCCGCCGCACCGATGTCTTCGCGCTGCAGGAGATGTTGAGGACCGATTGGTCGGGCCGCGAATACAATATCGAGGGCTATCCGACCGAGGAGTTCCTGAAGCTGTGCGAGGCGGCACGCCCTGACCAGGTGACGCTGGTGCCCGACATGCCCGGTCAGAACACCTCCGACCATGGTTGGGATTGCGTCACCCACCAGTCCTTCCTGTCGGACGTGGTGCGGCGCATCCAGGACCAGGGCATGCGCGCCTCGATCTTCGTCGACGCCGATCCGACACAGGCGGCGGCCGCGGCGCTGACCGGCGCGCGGCGCATCGAAATCTACACCGGACCCTATGGCCACAGCTTCGATGCCGCCGAGCAGCGGGCGCGGCTCGAGGAGGTGGCGATAACGGCTGACGCGGCGGTCAAGCTCGGCATGGCCGTCAACGCCGGCCACGACCTGACGCTCGACAACCTGCCGCCGCTCGTCAAGAGGACGCCGCATATCGCCGAGGCGTCGATCGGTCATGCGGTGATCGCCGACTGCCTGATCTACGGCATGGCCGAGACGGTGCGCCGCTACCGCTGCGCGCTGGGCGACTCCGACGCGTGAACGCGACTGATATTACCGTCGTGTCTTTTCTGCCTGAGGTCCTGCGCCTTCGCGCAAGATGACAATCTATATATATGTTTTGTATATATAATTTTGTCATCCTGCGCGAAGGCGCAGGACCTCAGGCAGGAAGGGGCAAGCGGTTCGTATAGGTCGCCACCTGCGAAGCCACTGTTACTCCGCGGCCGCTTTCATTCCGCCAGCCAAAGCAAAATCCACCGCGGCGGCGGCGTGGATCGCCGTGCTGTCAAAGCCCGGCAGCGGCAGGGTGTCCGGGTCGAGCAGCAGGCAGATCTCCGTGCAGCCGAGGATGACGGCGTCGCAGCCCTCGTCTTTCGCCTTGTCGATCAGGTTCAGGACGGCGGCTCGCGACTCGTCGCGGACGATGCCGGCGCACAGCTCGTCGAAGATGACGTTGTGGATGACGGTGCGGCCGGCTTCGCCCGGCGTGGTCATCGCCAGGCCATGGGCGGCCATGCGGCGGGCGTAGAAGCCGTGTTCCATGGTGTAGCGGGTGGCGAGCAACAGCGGCCGGCGGGCGCCGGCGGCGGACAGCGCCTTCGCCGTCTCGTCGATGATGTTGAGGAGCGGGATGCGGACGGTGGCCGCCACTTCGTCGGCGACGAGGTGCATGGTGTTGGTGCAGATCAGCAGGCAGTCGGCGCCGGCCCGTTCCAGTCCCTCTGCGGCCTTGCCGAGGCAGGCGGCGGCGGCGTCCCAGCGGCCGGCCTTCTGCAGGTCGACGATCGACTGGAAGTCAACCGAGTGCAGGACGATCTCGGCCGAATGCAGGCCGCCGAGGCGCGTTCGCACCGCCTCGTTGATCGCCTGGTAGTAGACGGTGGTGCTCTCAAAGCTCATGCCGCCGATGAGGCCGATGGTGCGCATGACATGTCCCCTTGTCGTGATGGCCCGATCATAGCCTCGGCCATCCGCTTGTCGTTTGCAAGGATCGGCGCTGATAGGGGTCTTGGCGCAATGAACTGGCGCTACTGGCCTCAATCGTGCAAAATGAGCGCGTCATCTACACGCCCGGAAGGAATCGAAGGCGCATGCTCGACGACCGCGACCGCAAGCTCCTGGACCTGTTGCAACGTGATGCCGGCCTTTCGGGGACCGATCTCGCCGATCGGGTGGCGCTGTCGGTGTCGGCCTGCTCGCGGCGCATCCAACGGCTGGAGGCCGAGGGCTACATCGCCCGCCGAACGGTGGTGCTCGACCGTATCAGGCTCGGCGTGCCGACCACCGTCTATGCGCTGATCCGCACCGCCCACCACTCGGCCGAGTGGATGGAGCGCTTCGCTGCCGTCATCGCCGATATTCCCGAGGTGGTGGAGGCGCACCGGCTCACCGGCAACGTCGACTACATCCTGAAATTGGCTCTGCCGCGCGTCGAGCATTACGACGTCATCTACAAAAAGATCGTCCGCAAGGTGGAACTGTTCGACGTCAGCGCGGCCATCTCGATGGAGACGCTGAAGGATGGCGCGCCGCTGCCGGTGGGCTACGCGACCTGACGTTCCGCCGCGTAGCGCGAGGCGGAGGTGTCATCCGACCATCGGTCGTTCGATGCCGAACCACAGGCAGGAGCGCGTGAGATCGACAAAGCGACGCTCATCGTCGGCGATCTCGGCCACCGCTGCCAGTCCCTCCGGCGTCGAACGGACGGCGCGATAGTCGTCGAGGTCGTTCCACCAGAGTTCGCCGAGACCGTCGAAATCGACGGCCAGCGTGCCGCGCGCCTGCCGGAGCAGGTTCTGAACGGGATCGTCGACGTCGACCGTCGTCTGGACATAGCGGCGAATGCGCAGGGGCTGGGCGAGGCCGGTCACCAACGGGCCGTGCACTTCGCGCCAGTAGCGGTCGAACTCGTCGTGGTCGAGAAAGGGCAGGCGGCGGGCAAACATGGTCATCTTCAGCATGAGGCGTCCTTTCAAGCGGGATGACGGCCATGCTACAGTCTGACATATGTGTCAGGGTCAAGGGGCTGTTCATGCAGATCGGCGCGTTGTCACAACGGACCGGCGTCAGCATTCGCATGCTGCGCCACTACGAAACGGTGGGCTTGCTCTCCCCGGCGCGGACGGCCTCGGGTTATCGCTCATTTGCCGCCGACGATGTCGCCACTGTCAGGCGTATTGCCGTGCTGAGCGAGGCTGGGCTGACGCTGTCGGCCATTCGTGGCCTTCTGCCGTGCGCGCGTGGCGCTCTCACCGGTGAGCCGCCATGCCCGGCCTTTCGGGCCGGCGTTCGGGCGAAGATCGCCGACATCGACGCCAAGATGAAGGCGCTCTCCGAAAGCCGCAGCATTCTCAGCGAATGGGCGTGAACTCTACTGCCGGTCCCTGACAGCGACGTAAGCCAGTCTGCTTGCAGGAGACGCAGATGATCAGGCTTCATGACATTTCTGTGCCGGTGTTCGGCCGCTATCTCGAACGGCTCGACGCGCTGGTGCTGATTGCGGCGGCCCATGTCGCCGATCGTGGCTTGCCCGAGGCAGCGCTGCTGGAGGCGCGTCTTGCGCAAGACATGCTGCCCTTCGAGGCGCAAGTGCGGATGGCCGCCGGCTTTCCGCTGAGGGCGCTGCGGCCGCTGGTGCCGCGCCTGCCGGAGCTGGCGTTTCCGAAGGCCGCGTCTTTTGCCAATCTTCGGGACGATGTCGCCGCCGCCCTCGGTGCGCTGGCGATGGTGGAGCCCGCCGATCTCGAAGGGCGTGAGGCGGAGATCGTCACCGACCGCGCCGGCCTTGCCGACATCGCTCTGCCGGCGGCCTGCTTCGTCGTCGACTACGCACTGCCGAACATGCTGTTCCATCTCTCCATCGCCTATGCCATCGCCCGCTGGGAAGGCGTGAAGCTGGGCAAGGCGGATTTCGACGGGTGGCACAGGTATTGACGGCTCACTCCGGCCCGATCATCCGCTCCGGTCGGACCAGCGCGTCGAATTCAGCGTCGGTGACGTAGCCGCCGCCGACGGCTTCCTCGCGCAGCGTCGTGCCGTTCTTGTGGGCCGTCTTGGCGATCTTGGCGGCGACGTCGTAGCCGACCTTCGGGGCGAGGGCGGTGACCAGCATCAGCGAGCGGCCGAGAGCGGCCTTGATGTTGTCCTCGCGCGGCTCGATGCCGACGACGCAGTGGTCGGTGAAGGAGACGGTGGCGTCGGCGAGCAGCGTCACCGACTGGAGGAAATTGTAGGCCATCACCGGATTGTAGACGTTGAGCTCGAAATGGCCCTGGCTGCCGGCGAAGGTCAGCGCTGAATGATTGCCGAACACCTGCACGCAGACCATGGTCAGCGCTTCGCACTGGGTCGGGTTGACCTTGCCCGGCATGATCGACGAGCCCGGCTCGTTCTCCGGCAGCGACAGTTCGCCGAGGCCGGAACGCGGGCCGGAGCCGAGCAGGCGGATGTCGTTGGCGATCTTGAACAGGCTGGCGGCCACCGTGTTGAGGGCACCGTGGCTCATCACCATGGCGTCGTGGGCGGCCAGCGCCTCGAACTTGTTGGGCGCCGAGGTGAAGGGGTGGCCGGTCAGCTCGGCAACGCGGACGGCGATTTTCTCGGCAAAGCCCTTCGGCGCGTTGAGGCCGGTGCCGACGGCGGTGCCGCCTTGCGCGATCTCCATCAGCATCGGCAGCGTCAGCTCGATGCGCTTGATGCCGTTTTCCACCTGCTTGGCGTAGCCGGAGAATTCCTGGCCGAGGGTCAGCGGCGTGGCGTCCTGGGTGTGGGTGCGGCCGATCTTGATGATGTCGGCCCAGCGCTTCGCCTTGGCGTCGAGCGCCGCGTGCAAGTGATGGAGCGCCGGCAGCAGCGTCTCGACCACCTCGGAAGCGGCGGCGATGTGCATGGCCGACGGATAGGTGTCGTTGGACGACTGGCTCATGTTGACGTGGTCGTTGGGATGCACCGGTTTCTTGGAGCCGAGCGTGCCGCCCATCAGTTCGATCGCCCGGTTGGAGATCACCTCGTTGGCGTTCATGTTGGTCTGGGTGCCCGAACCGGTCTGCCAGACGACGAGCGGGAAGTGGGCGCCGAGCTTGCCGTCGATCACCTCTTGCGCCGCCGTGACGATCGCCTCGCAGAGCGTCGCATCGAGCTTGCCGAGGTCGCGGTTGGTCTCGGCGGCGGCGCGCTTCAGGACGCCTAGCGCCTTGACGATGGCCTGCGGCTGCTTTTCCCAGCCAATCTTGAAATTGCCGAGGGAGCGCTGCGTCTGGGCGCCCCAATAAACCGAAGCGTCGACGTCGATGGGGCCGAAGGTGTCGGATTCGATGCGGGTGGACAAGCGCGAACTCCCTGCTGTCTCGTCGATCGTCCCGGGTCGTGCCGGGGCCGGGGCATATTCGGGCCGGGTCGAAGCAATCCGCCCCCCGGATTATGCGCAAGCGATTGACTTTGGAGCATTTCCTCATTGACCAGATGAGTCCATCCGGTCGGGACATGCTCTAGGCGATTTTTATCAGGGATTCCACCCATGCCTAAGGAGAATGACCGCGGTTTCACCGAAATGTGGTCGAGGCGCGTGAGTGCTTGACAAGCCGGAGGGCTCGACCTAAAACGGCGGAACCGTACCGTACGGTACATAACCTCGATCCCGCCGACAGAGAGCGAACGTCCCGCCATGGAGCCCTTCACGCCCCGCCAGAATGCCGTGCTGGAATGCGCGCTGCAGCTGTTGGTCGCTGGTGGCGAGCGGGCGCTGACCACGGCCGGTCTCGCCCGGGCGGCCAATTGCTCCAAGGAAAGCCTCTACAAGTGGTTCGGCGACCGCGACGGTCTGCTTGCGGCGATGATCACCTATCAGGCCAGCAAGGTGAGGACGCCGGGGCCGCGCGAGAGCATGCCGACCGTCGACGACTTTACGCGGAGCCTCGTCGTGTTCGCCGAGGACCTGATCGGCGTTCTGTCAGGCGACGTGTCGCTGGCGCTCAATCGCCTGGCCATCGGCCAGGCCGACCGCGATGGCGCGCAGCTCGGCGCCTTGTTGCGCGAGCACGGCCGGCTGCCCATCGAGGTGCGCGCCAGGGCCCTTCTTGAACTCGGCCGGCGGCACGGATACGTGCATTTTTCCGACACGCGCGAGGCCTACGAAACGCTCTATGGCCTTGTCGTTCATGACGGCCACGTGCGGATGCTGCTCGGCGAACCGCCGGCAGGGCTGGCCGAAGACCGGTCGCGGCGGGCGCGGCTGGCGATCTCGCAGTTTTTCCGTCTCTACGGGCACGGCGCCCTGGACATCGAGTAACCCGCTTTCACGAGTGAACCGGCGGCCGGCGGGGATCGGCCGTTTCAAGAACGCCAATGGCGAGGAAGGAAGATAACATGCGCGTTTATTATGATCGTGATGCCGATCTCAACCTGATCAAGGGCAAGAAGGTCGTCGTCGTCGGCTACGGTTCGCAGGGCCGGGCCCATGCGCTGAACCTCAAGGACTCCGGCGCCAAGGACATCGTCATTGCCCTGCGTCCGGGCTCGGCGACGGCCAAGAAGGTCGAGGCCGATGGCCTGAAGGTCATGTCGGTGGCCGATGCCGCCAAGTGGGCCGACTTCCTGATGATCGCCACGCCGGACGAACTGCAGGCCGACATCTATCGCAACGAGATCGCTCCGAACATCCGCGACGGTGCGGCCATCGCCTTTGCGCACGGCCTCAACGTCCACTTCGGCCTGATCGAGCCGAAGGCGACCCTCGATGTCGTCATGATCGCCCCGAAGGGTCCCGGCCATACGGTGCGCGGCGAATACCAGAAGGGCGGCGGCGTGCCTTGCCTCGTCGCCGTGGAGCAGAACGCCTCCGGCAACGCGCTCGAGCTGGCGCTCTCCTATGCTTCGGGCATCGGCGGCGGCCGTTCGGGCGTCATCGAGACCACCTTCCGGGAAGAGTGCGAAACCGACCTGTTCGGCGAGCAGGTGGTGCTGTGCGGCGGCCTCGTCGAGCTGATCCGCAATGGCTTCGAGACGCTGGTCGAGGCCGGCTATGCGCCGGAGATGGCTTATTTCGAGTGCCTGCATGAAGTGAAGCTGATCGTCGACCTCATCTACGAGGGCGGCATCGCCAACATGAACTACTCGATCTCCAACACCGCCGAGTGGGGCGAATACGTCTCTGGCCCCCGCATCATCACGTCCGAGACCAAGGCCGAGATGAAGCGCGTGCTGAAGGACATCCAGTCGGGCAAGTTCACCTCGGAGTGGATGCAGGAATACAAGGCCGGCGCCGCCCGCTTCAAGGGCATCCGCCGCAACAACGACAGCCACCAGATCGAGGCGGTCGGCGAGAAGCTGCGCGCCATGATGCCATGGATCGCCAAGAACAAGCTGGTCGACAAGGCCCGCAACTAAGCGCGATTGGCGATCCACGCTTTATGCTTTGCGCCGGGCGGCAAGCCGCCCGGTCGCGGGGAATCGCCAGGGAACAAGCTGGTCGACAAGGCCCGCAACTAAGCGCGATTGGCGATCCACGCTTTATGCTTTGCGCCGGGCGGATCACTGCCCGGCGCAAGGCCTGCGACAGGTTCGCGGATGATCATTGTGAGAACGAAGCCGGAGAGCCTCGGGGCTTTCCGGCTTTTTCTGTTCGGGGAAGAGACATCAGGGCCACTCAACCAAAATTAGAACAATTCTGATTATGCGTCTTTTTAGTATATTTCGCCCTTGGCGATACGGTCGTGAATATGAGTTTCGTATATAACTTTCTCGGTCCCGATCTCAATATGGATGTCATCCAATGAAAATATTCCATCCGTTAATAAGTCTGCAATGGAAATATTTTTATGCTGCGCTCTAGTCAGCCAATTTCAGTCAAGACTGACCTTGTTCCGGGACCCCGACCATGAAAATCCAAGGAAAGCTCTATTCGATCGTTGCCCTGCTCGGCGTCATCGCCATTGGCGTGGCGCTGCTCGGCATCCGGCTGATGCAGGGGTACAACGAACAGGTCGATGCTTTTCAGCTGGCCTCGCAGCGCGCCTATGACGGCGAGCATCTCAACCGGCTGATCACCGCGGTGGTGATGGATTCACGTGGCATCTACGCCGCAAAGGACGTCGAAACGGCGAAGCCGTTCGCCGACGGTCTTCTCAAGAATCTGAAGGCGATCGACACGCTGCTGGTCGACTGGTCGGCGCGCGTGCCCGAGGATCGCAAGGACGAATTCGGCGCCATCGTTGCCAAGGCCAAGGATTTCCAGACCTTCCGGAGCGAAACCGCCCGGCTTGGCACCGAGGTGTCGCCGGCCGACGCCAACGTGCAGGGCAACAACGACGCCAATCGCAGCAACCGCAAGCAGCTTCAGGCCGATCTCGACAAGCTGATCGATCTCGATCGGCAGGACCTTGACGCGGTGCGCGCCTCGATCGACGACTATTACGTCGCCGGCAGCCGCACCCTGATGATCGTCGCCCTGATCGGCATCCTGGCGGGCATCGGCATCGCCTCGTGGATCGGCATGGCCAAGATCGCCGGCCCGCTGCGCCGGGTCAACGGCGCGCTCGATGATCTGACCCATGGCAAGATGGACGTCGCCATTCCCGAGAAGATCGGCCGCGACGAGATCGGCGTCCTGTGGAATACCGTCGGCACCTTCCGCGACACGCTGGTCGAGACCGAACGTCTCAAGGCGGCGCAGGCTGACGCCGAGGCGGCGCGCCGCGCCGAGCAGAAGGCGATGCTCGACAGGCTCGCCCATGAGTTTGAGACCGAAGTCGGCGAGGTGCTCGCCATCGTGACCCAGACGGCGCGATCGACGCTGAAGGCCGCCGAAGTGATGGTCACCGACGCCGAGGAGACCTCTGGCAGGTCGGTTGCCGTGGCCAGTGCCTCCGAGCAGACGTCGGCCAACGTGCAGGCGGTGGCTGGCGCGTCCGAGGAACTGTCCTCGTCGATCGCCGAGATCGGCCGCCAGATCGGCGAAGCATCGACGCTGATCGGCGCCGCCGTCGAGCAGGCTCGCCTGACCGACCACGACGTCCGGTCGCTGGCCGACAGCGCATCGAAGGTTGGCACCATCGTCGCGATGATCCAGGCGATCGCCGAACAGACCAACCTTCTCGCCCTCAACGCCACCATCGAGGCGGCGCGAGCCGGCGAGGCGGGCCGCGGCTTTGCCGTCGTCGCCTCCGAGGTGAAGGCGCTGGCCAGCCAGACCGCCAAGGCGACGCAGGATATCGAAGCGCAGATGGGCACCATCCAGAGCGCCACCCAGCAGTCGGTGGAGAAGATCGCCGACATTTCCCGCCGTATCGGCGAACTTGACCACATCACCTCGTCGATCGCCGGTGCCGCCGCGCAGCAGAACTCGGCGACCGGCGAAATCGCCCGCAACATCTCCGAGGCGGCCGTCGGCGCTGCCGAGGTGGCCTCGACCATCGTCGGTGTCCGGACGACGGCCGAAAAGAGCGGCGCGGCGTCGCGCGATCTCCTCGACCGCATGTCGCATCTCGCCAGTCAGTCGGCGTCCCTGGAGCAGAAGGTTTCGGCCTTCGTCGGTACCATCCGGGCCGCCTAACGTTCGCCACTGTTCAGATCTCAAATCCCCGTCGGGCCTCCGGCGGGGATTTTTTGTGGCGCGGTGGATCCGGGCAGCGCGCCTTCCTGTTGTCGTGTCCGCCGACTAAAGTTCGCTGACAGCCTGATCAGCCGGCCTTTCTGGGATACGACATGCTCCACGACATCACCGACATCCGCCTTCGCTTGCGGTCCGGCACATGGCCGATTTCCGACGACCTGCGCCCGAAGATCGAGGCGCACTGGGCGGCGTGCCTTGCCGCCAATCCGCATCTGTGGAACGGACGGGTGCTCGGTACCCTCGCGCCGGGTGAACCGGGCGGTATCGCCGTCGACGGTGGCGTGCTGACGGGCGAGGCGGTGGAAGGCGATTTTGCCGGCTTCCTCGCCTGGCGCGACTGGGGCTTTCCGGAGATAGGCATCCGCAACCTGTTCGGCTCGGCGCTTGTGCTGTCGTCGGACGGTGCGCTGATCCTCGGCGTCATGGGCGCGACGACGGCCAACGCCGGCAAGATCTATCCGCCGGGCGGTAGCCTGGAGCCCGCCGACGTCGACGCGGACGGCACGGTCGATGTCATCGCCTCGATCGAGCGGGAACTCAGGGAGGAAACCGGGTTGATCGCCGCCGAGGCCGTGGTGGAGGGCATGCTGGCGGCCTTCGACGGGCCGCGCGTGTCGATCGGCCGGGTGTTGCGCTTCCCGCGCACGGCCGACGATCTCGTCGACGGCATCATGGCCGATCTCGACCGGCAGCAGGAGCGCGAACTGGAGCGGGTGGTCGCCTTCCGCGCCGCCGCAGACCTCGATCGTCCGGAGGTGACCGCCTACAGCCGCGCCTTCGCGGCGCGACTGCTGGCCCGCTGAAGAAAAAAATACCGCCCGCCTGGAGGTCATGGCGGGCGGTGACAAGATGCTGCGATCTGCCTGGGGTGGTGGCTTTTTCCGATCAGCCGCCGAAATACGGCGACTGACACGAGCGCAGGTTTCCGCGGTTGTCGACCCACGTGTTGTCATAGGAATTGTAGGAGCGATAGCGGCTGGCGCACCAAGCCTGATGCTCGCCCGGCTGGGCGGCGTAAATCGGTCTCGGCTGCTGGTAGACGACGACGGGCGCCGGCCGGTAGATGACCGGCGGCGGCACCGGTTCATAGTAGACCGGCGGCGGCTCGTAGTAGACCGGCGGCGGAGGCGGCGGGGATGCCAGTGCCGCGCCGAGCATGGCACCGCCGAGCAGGCCGATCGCGCCAGCGGCGGCGACATCGCCACCATCATAATGGTGGTGCCTGCGATAGTAGCCATCCGCCATGGCCGGCACCGCCAGCGAGGACAGGACGGCGGCGAGGACGACAGGAACTGCTAGTTTGGACAGCCTCAACATTGCTCGTCTCCACGCCCGATCCTGGAAAGTTGACGGACCGGTGCATCCTTTCCGTTAGCTATAGCTAGGAATTTTGGTCACATTTGGGAAGGCTCGTGGTGAAATTCGGGTGATAACCGACGTGGACTAACGCCATCGCCGCCACTATGGTGGCCGGCACCCGTGCGTCTTAGGAGAACCAAGTGGCTCGTCGATATGCGATTCTCGATGTTTTCACCGCGAAGGGACTGACGGGCAACCCACTGGCGGTCGTGCTGGACAGCGCCGGCCTCGATACCGCCGCCATGCTGGCAATCACCAAGGAATTCAACCTGTCCGAGACCGTGTTCGTGGAAGCGCCATCGCGCCCCGGCACGTCGGCCAGGATTCGAATCTTCACGCCCGGTCGCGAGTTGCCGTTCGCCGGCCATCCCACCGTCGGCACCGCCGTGCTGCTCGCCCACGAGCGCCTGCAGGGCATCGAGCGCGAGACGGATGCCATGGTGGTGCTGGAAGAGCAGGTGGGCGTCGTCCGCTGTGGCGTCACCATCGCGCCCGAGCGCTCGGGCCGCGCCGTCTTCGACCTGCCGAAGCTGCCGGAGGAACGGCCGTTCCACGGTGATATCGGTCTGGCCGCCTCGGCGCTGGGGCTCAACCGCGGCGACATCGGCTTCGAGAACCACGTGCCTTGCGTCTTCGACGGCGGTGGCCCGGTGTTCGTCTTCCTGCCGCTGGCTGGCCTCGACGCCATGCGGCGCATCCGCGTCGACAAGTCGCATTGGGCGGGCGCCTTTGGCTCGACCGAGCTCGACCTGTTCGTCTACAGCCGCGAGGTGGTGACCAAGGGCCACGATTTCCATGCCCGCATGTTCGCGCCGCATCTCGGCATCGGCGAGGACCCGGCCACCGGCTCGGCCGCCGCCGCCTTCTCGGCGGTGGTGCGTCGCTTCGACCGGCCGGCCGATGGCGAGCTGAAGCTGGTCATCGAGCAGGGCTTCGAGATGGGGCGGCCGAGCATCATCGAGCTCGAGATCATCATCGAGAAGGGCGCGCTCACCGGCGGCCGCATTGGCGGCGAGGCGGTGATCGTCGCTCGTGGCGAACTCTACGTCTAGGATACCGGCCGATCAGGTTGACCCAACCTCCTGATCGGCGATTGTCCTGCTCCCAACGCTATCGATGGTCTGACGTCGACGGCGGCCCGAAAGGCGCCGTCCCTGCGTTGGCGCGCCTTGAACCGAGCGTCTGTCTCAGCGTCGCGCTGGATGTTCATTCTGATCTAGTGAATTGAAAATAAACACCATTCATTTTTTTCTCCAGCCGGGCTGAAAAGGACTTGCGCCCAATCTCCGGCATGGTTATAAGCCGCCATCGCTTCCGGACGACGACGGTGTCCGGCGAGAAAAGTGGGCGCGTAGCTCAGTTGGTAGAGCAGCTGACTCTTAATCAGCGGGTCACAGGTTCGAAACCTGTCGCGCCCACCACTTTTCTTCCCCGATCATAATCCTGGCGGCTCTCCAGCAGACGATGGTCTGCGAGTGGTTGTCCGCTTGCAGCGCTTTTCGTGGCTTTCGTTCGCGGTGGGCGCCGCAGCCGTAAGGCTGCCGGCACCTACATGCCGACAGCCTGTATGGAACCGCCGCCGTCAGACCGGATCGGCTGCGAGTGCAGTCGGGCAGGCCCGCCGATCAGTGGGCGGACCAGCCGATGTAGTCCTTGACGTTGTCGCGGGTGACCAGCGTGGAGGGCATCAGGATTTCAGTCGTCGCGGGCTTCTTGCCGTTCATGATGTCGTAGCCGACTTCGACGGCTGTTCGGGCCATCTTGTAGGGATCCTGGCTGGCCGAGGCCTCGATCAGCGTGTCGCTCTTGAGCGCAACTTCGATATCGGGCGCACCGTCCACGGCGGTGATGATGATGCCCGTCCGGTTGAGCTGCTTGGCGGCCAGATCGGCACCGATGGCGATCGGGTCGTTGACGGCGAACACCGCGTCGAACTTGGCGTATTTCGTCAGATAGCCCTGCATGATGTTCATGCCGCCTTCCCGAGAGCCCTTGGCGTTCTGATCGTCGGAGAGCAGCTTGATGTCGGGATACTTGGCAAATACCGCCTTGCAGCCCGTAACGCGGTCAACCACAGCGCCTACCTGCTCGGCGTTCTCGATGATCACGTCGCCCTTGCCGCCCAACTTGTCGACGATGTACTGGCAGGCAATGGTGCCGGCCTGAACGTTGTCGGTCTGCACCGTGGCGTCGACGGCATCCGAGGCGACATCGACGGCCACCACGACGATGCCGGCGGCCTGGGCCTTCTTGACGGCCGTCGCCAGGGCGTGCTTGTCGGCGGCGTTGAGCATGATCATGTCGACGCCGGAGGCGATGAAGTTGTCGATCTGCGTGACCTGCTTGCCGAGGTCGTATTCGTATCCGAGGGCCTGTACCTCCACGGCCGGGTTGATTTCCTTGGCCTTGGCCTCGGCGCCCTTGGCGAGGGCGACGAAGAACGGATTGCCCATCGAGCCGAGAGAGATGCCGATCTTCTTGAGATCCTTGGCGTCGGCTGAACCGGCGGCGAGGCCGGCGGACAGGACTGCAGCGACGCTCGCCAAAACGACATTGCGCAACATAGGGTTTCCTCCCGCGGTCACTGGTGTCGTACCGGACGCGTGACCGCTATCGGTCCGGTATCGGTCAACCGGTCGAACCTCCCGACCGGAACAGGTCGTGTCCCGCCAGGCGGGACCGTTTCATCAACGCGATCGACTGGCGGCACGGTCCGCCGAAATCTCTTCTGCCCCACCATTGGGAAGTCGCCGCTCGATGGCGTGCAGGGCGCCCTGGATATCGGACGAACCGCTCAGCCGCTGGTAGATGGCGAACAGGTCGTCATAGACGGCGGCGTTGGCCGGGTCGGGATGATGGACCGCAACCTGGCGTGCCCCGTATGTCGCCGCTCCCTCGGCGAAATCGGCGACCAGGCCATCGGCAACGGCGCCGTGGATCGCTGCGCCAACGGCGGTTGGGTGGGCGATCACCGGCACGTCAACGGGGCGCCCGAGAACGTCGGCCATGATCTGGACGAGCAGCGGATTGTGTTCGACAAGGCCGCTGGTCAGGATGACGCGGTCTATGGCGAAGCCGCCGGCGCGGAACAGTTCAAAGACTGTGCGCGCGCCGAAGCACAGGGATTCAAGCAGCGCTCTATAAATCGATGCCGCCGATGTCTCCAGCGTCAGGCCGGCAATGAGGCCGCTCAAGGCGGAATCGGCGTGCGGCACGCGATTGCCGTTCCACCAGTCCAGGGCGACAATCTGCTGAGCGTCGGGACGGATCTTCGCCGCTGCCTCGTTGTACCAATCGAAGGAGGCGGCCAGACTGTCGCCGCGAGAAAAAGTCCGGACAAACCAGGCCAGCACATCGCCGAAAGCGGCTTGCCCTGCCTCGTAGCACCAAAGTCCGCGGACAGACCCGTCGAACGCCATGCCTTCGATGCCCTTGGGGAGCGGCCGCCTTGCCTGGCTGAGAAGAAGATGGACGGCCGAGGTTCCTAGCGCGGAGACGAGGCAGCCAGGTTTGACGCCGCCGACGGCCGGCAGCACGACATGCGAGTCGATGACCGCAACGGCGACCGTCGTCGGGCCGACAATGCCGGTCCGCGCGCACCATTCCCCCGTCAGCAACCCGGCTGGGGAGCCGATCGGGCGAGGCGGGGTTAGCTTGTCCGTCAGTCCCGGCACAAGGCCGGTGGGATATCCTGCATCGTCAGCGTATTGAGCCTTGTAGGCGGCAAAGCCCAGGCTGCGCACTTCGGCGCCGACGAGCTGCCAAACGAGCCAGTCTCCCGCTTCAATATAGCGGTCGGCCGCCGACCACAGGTCCGGGGCCAGCTCTGCCGTCTCGGCGGCCTTGGCGATCAGCCATTCGCCGGACAGCCGCCCTCCACAGTTCCGCAAATAGGCGCCGCCGGCCGCATTGATGGCATCCGCCTGCCGCTGGGCCGAGTGCTTCCAGAGCTTGACATAGGCGTGCGGCTCGCTCGGCTGCTGTCGCGACAGCGGCAGGCCGTTCGCCGATGCGGGTAGCGGCGAGCTGGCCGTAAAGCCGAGTCCTATGGACAGGATGCGAACGCCACGGGCGATCTTATTCAAAATGACATCGACGGCCTCGACATAGTCGTCGGCCACCTGCAGCGCAAAGCCCCGGGGGAGCGGCGTTCCGTCGGGCAGGGAGCGGGTCATGATGCCGTGACGATAGGGGTGGGTCGCGCTGGCCAGGAGCGCGCCGGTCTCGGAGTCGATCAGAACGCCGCGGGCCGATTCCGAACCGAAATCCAGTCCGACAAGGCCCTGTCTCTGGTGCCCCGAACCGACATGGCTCCTCATTTCGTCCTGCTCCGCTGATGGCGTGTTTCGCATCCTCGCCGAACCCATGTTTCTCCTGCGGTCGCCGATTGCCGGCGCCAGATTGTGTCGTGGCTCCGGCCCACATAAGTCCGAGAGGCGACGGTCATCAAGCAATTTTGCGTGTTTTTAGACAAAAGTACATTATCAATTATACAAAACATCGCCATTATTTGCGTGGCGCCGACCTTGGTCGTCGCATGCCGAACGTTCCCAAGCCATGGGATTCAGGCTAAGAATCGCCCACTTGCAGCGATGAGGATGACGAACGAGATGGAGCGTCAGCAGCCAACCCTGGGCGGAGACCTATTGGCGGTCATCGCCAAGGCGGGGCCAATTTCCCGGGCGGCGCTGCTGGATGCATCGGGTCTGTCCCGCGCCACTGTTACGCAGAGACTGAACGCTCTCATTTCGATGGGGCTTCTGGTGGAGGCCGACGAAACCCGACGGAGCGGCGGGCGGCCGAGCCGACTGGTTTGTCTCAATGCCGACGCCGCCTCACTGCTCGCCGCCAACATCGGGGAATCGCATATCCGGCTCTCGGTCATGAGCCTTCAGCTGGCGGTGCTGGCGCAGGTGACCATCGCCTTTGATATCGAGGATGGACCAAGCGGAACGCTTGACGCGGTCAGCGCGGCGTTCGCCGGCCTCATGAAGCAGGTCGGTCGGTCTGACAGCCACGTCGCCGGGATTGGCCTCAGCCTACCCACGCCCGTCGATTTCCGCCGCGGCCGAGTGGTCGGGCCGTCCGTTCTGCACGGATGGGACGAATTCGACATCGTCAGCTATCTGGCGCGAAGCTGGGATGCGCCCGTTTGGGTGGAAAACGACGTCAATCTCATGGCGTTGTTCGAGTATACGCAGAGCTTTCAAGACACCTCCGACATGTTTTTCATCAAGGCGGGCACCGGCATTGGCAGCGGGATTGTGTCCGGTGGCCGGATCTTTCGCGGTGCGCAAGGGGCGGCCGGCGACATCGGCCATATCCAGATCACTTCGAAGGAGGAGGCGCCGCTTTGCCGCTGTGGCAAGTTCGGTTGCATCGAGGCGCGAGCCGCCGGCTGGGCCATCGCGCGGGATCTGGCTGAGTTCGGTCACCCTGCCCAAACCGCCCGTGATGTGGTTGCCTTGGTCGAGGCGGGTGTGCCGGAAGCCATCATGCTCCTGCGCAGTTCCGGGCGGACGATCGGCGAGGTCGTCGCCGATGTTGTCAGCATTCTCAATCCGGCGCGGATCGTCGTTGGCGGCACCCTTGCCCGATGTGGGGAGCATCTTCTTTCGGGGATAAGGGAACTGGTCTATCAGCGATGTTTGCCGCTGGCGACGCGAGAGCTTGAAATCATCCAGGCGACCACGTCGACCGACAGTGCCCTCGTTGGTGCGGCAATGTTGGTCCGGGATCAGATTTTCTCGCCCAAATACGTCGACAGGTTTATTCGCCGATTCCTGGATAGACCTGAATTCGCTACCGATCGCGGCTCGCTCGAAGGCTGAGATGAAATCCCAAATACGCCTTGAGGGTATAATTCTGTCCGCGAACTCCGGTTTTGTTAAGATATTATTCCGATCGTGAAAACCCCGCCGGGATGCATTTCGGGCTTGCCAATACGAAATATCGTAATATTTATTGCGGGCAACGATTCATGGAGACTCTAATGGCCGAAGTTGATGACGACGACTACACCATCATTGGATATGCGGCAGATATCGTTGCAGCCTATGTGAGCCATAACTCAGTCACTACTGCCGATCTGCCTGGCCTTATCGTATCGATCCACGCCGCGCTGACGCAGGTGAGCCAAGGTGGCGGAAGCCAGGCGACGCCCGAGGCCGAGCCGCTCCGTCCGGCCGTTCCGGTGAAAAAGTCGGTCACCAACGAGTTCATCATCTGCCTGGAAGACGGCAAGAAGTTCAAGTCGCTGAAGCGGCACCTGCGCACCCATTACGACATGTCGCCGGATGAGTATCGTGCGAAATGGGGCCTGCCGAACGACTACCCGATGGTGGCGCCCTCTTACGCCGAAGTGCGTTCGAACCTCGCCAAGCAGACGGGACTCGGGCAGCAGCGTCGGCGCGCCGAAAAGAAGTAATCGCTCGATCGTCCACGATTTGGCCTGCAACAGTCCCTACGAGGTCCAGCGCTCCGTAGGGAAATCGCTATTGCCTGAATTCTGATTGTCGTCGCACCTCCACCCCATCGGGTCGCTCCTTTCCTTGCCGAACGGCTTCCGCCCCAATCTTTGGCTGGGCAAGGCAAGCTGGACCGGAGAAGGCGCCGGCGAACCGCAGCGATGACCTTTGATTGCTCTCCTCAACATGCTTGTCTATATTAATGATGTGCATCATGTATAGATGCGCGCCGGAGACATTGGCATGAAGGTCAGTCGCGAGCAGATGGCGGAAAACCGCGTCCGGATTCTGGACGCGACCAGCCGGCTGTTCCGTGAGAAAGGCTTTGAGGCCGTCACCGTCGCGGACGTGATGAAAGCGGCTGGCCTGACGCATGGCGGCTTCTACGGCCATTTCGCCTCCAAGGACGACCTGGTCGCCCAGTCCCTTGCCCACAGCCTGAAAGCCAGCACCGGCAAGGCGGTCGATCTCCCCGCCTTTATCGCCAGCTAACTTTCGCCCGGTCATCGCGACAATCCCGGCAATGGCTGTCCGACGGCCGGGCTGGCCGCCGAGACGCGTCACCAAAGTCCGGCGGCGCAGGCTGCGCTGACGGCCGGACTCCGTGCGCAGATCGAAGGATTGAGCCGGGGCGGCTTTCACGTCTTGGCGTCGCTGCTGTCGTCTCTTTACGACCCTTCGGTCACGGCGCATGATCGATGGGTAATTAGAAATGGGGCTTATGAGTGCGCCGCGATAACCTCAACGACTTTCTCGCCTTTATCGCGGTTGCCCGCGAGCGGAGTTTCACCAAAGCCGCCGCTCAACTCGGGGTGTCGCAGTCGGCCCTGAGCTACACCATCAAATCGCTGGAAGGACGCCTCGGTGTGCGCCTTCTGACCCGCACGACACGCAGTGTGTCGTTGACCGAGGCGGGAGAGCGGCTGCTGCAGAGCGTCGGGCCGAGATTTGAAGAGATTGAGACAGAGATCGCAGCGATTGGAAACTGGAGAGACAAGCCGGCCGGAACCGTTCGGATCACCACGGTCGAACACGCGGCGGAGACGATCATCTGGCCGGCCATGCTTGATCTCCTGCCGCGCTTTCCGGATATCGGCGTGGAAATCATCTGCGACTATGCCCTCTCCGATATCGTCGCCGACCGCTACGACGCCGGTGTCCGGCTTGGCGAACATGTCGACATGGACATGATATCGGTGCCGATCGGCCCCGATTTTCGCCTGGTTGTCGTCGGGGCACCTGCCTACTTCCAAGACCGCCCGCGACCTGTCACGCCGCAGGATTTGACGGAACACGCGTGCATCGGTCTGCGGCTGCCCACCAATGGCGGGTTCTATGTCTGGCCTTTCCGGAAAGATGATCGCGAGATGAATGTCCGCGTGCGGGGACGGGCGGTATTCAATACCCTGGCGATGATGAAAAGCGCCGCGCTGTCGGGTTTCGGGCTTGGTCTCATACCGGAACAAGTGGCCGCCGAGGACATTCGGGCGGGGCGCCTCGTGCACGTCCTTGAGGACTGGTCGCCGATACGTTCGGGCTACCACCTCTACTATCCGAGCCGACGCCAACTCTCGCCGGCTTTTGCCGTGGTCCTTGAAGCGCTGCGTTACCGCGCTCCAACAGCGCCGTGATCCCGCTGCTCATTCATAAACCGGCTTTCTAAGCCCATGCGAATTGTGCTGGCTAATCATCAGTGATGCCTTGAGCTACCTTTCGGTCACACAGAAGGAGTTCATCATGAGCGTTTGGTTCATCACGGGTGCCGGCCGGGGCATGGGGCTGCACATTGCCAAGGCGGCATTGGCCGCCGGTCACCAAGTTGTTGCCACCGGCCGAAAAGTAGACAAGGTTGCCCGAGCGGTTGGTCAGTCCGACGATCTGTTGATCGTCAAACTAGATGTGACCCGCGCGGCCGATGCCGAAGCCGCGGCAAAAGCCACCGTCGAGCGGTTCGGCCGCATCGACGTTCTCGTCAACAATGCCGCGAGCTTTTATGCGGGGTATTTCGAAGAGCTTTCGCCAACGCAGATGGACCTGCAACTGGCCACAAGCTTGATCGGCCCGATGACTGTCACCCGCGCTGTCCTGCCCATCATGCGCGGGCAGCGATCGGGCAAGATCATCTCGATATCATCGACCGCCGGCCTTGTCGGCTACGAATTCTGCACGGCCTACTCGGCGTCCAAGTTCGGTCTTGATGGCTGGATGGAGGCGCTGCGGATCGAGATCGAGCCGTTCGGCATCCAAACCATGATCGTCAATCCGGGGTTTTTCCGCACCGAGCTGCTGACCAGGGAGTCGACGCAGTACGCCGACCTGATGGTCGAGGACTACTGCGAACGTCGTGCCCAGCAGGAGGCCTTCTGGACGGGTGCCAATGGCAAGCAGGGTGGCGATCCCGCCAAGCTGGCGCAGGCCTTGATCACGCTGGACAAGCAAGCATCGCTGCCACACCGTTTCCTGGCGGGTGCCGATGCCATCGCCACCGCCGAGCAACGGATTGCCACCCTGCAGCAGCAGATCGACGCCTATCGCGCGCTCTCAAGCTCTTTGGCATTCGACCAGTAGCGCCACCCGATAGGGAGCAAACGGCGGCCTCCCATCCTGAGGAGGGCTGGCGGGTCAGGACGTCGCCACGCCGCTGCTCCTGCCGATCCATGCCCTTTCAGCGAGCTTGCCCGCCTCGCGCAACCACAGCACCGAACTGGCAACCGCGGCGCAGAACAGCCAGTCGGCGGCGCTGAGGCTGGTGGTCGAGAAGGCTCGCTGCAGGAAGGGGATGTAGACGACGCTCGCCTGCAGGAGGAGCGACAGGCCGACGGCCGCCCATAGCCAGCGGTTGGCGAACAGGCCTCTGAACGCGCTCGTGCGGTCGGACCGGGCATTGAAGACGTTGAACAGCTGGAACAGCGTCAGCGTCGTGAACGCCATGGTCTGGGCGTAGCTGATCGTTCCGCCGCCATCGATCAGGCCGCCGGGCAGGGAGGCGTCGAGCACCGAGAGCGTGCCCACGGCCATCACGATGCCGACAAACAGGATGCCCGCCCACATGGTGGGCGTGATGACGCGCTCCGCCCGCGGGCGCGGCGGCTCTTGCATGACGCCGGCATCTGCCGGGTCAACGCCGAGAGCCAGCGCCGGCGCGCCGTCCGTCACCAGGTTGATCCACAGGATCTGGGTCGCCAGCAAGGGCAGCACGAAGTCATCGCCGCCCGCCGACAGGCCAATCATGTCGGCCAGGAGGACGCCGAAAAACATCGTCATCACCTCGCCGATGTTCGACGACAGCAGATAGCGCAGGAACTTGCGAATGTTGGCGTAGATGGCGCGGCCTTCCTCGACCGCCGCCACGATGGACGCGAAGTTGTCGTCGGCGAGGACGATGTCGGCCGACTGCTTGGACACATCCGTCCCGGTGATGCCCATGGCGATGCCGATATCGGCGGTCTTGAGTGCCGGGGCGTCGTTGACGCCGTCGCCGGTCATGGCGACCGTCATGTTGTGCCGCTGCAGCGCCTTGACGATGCGCAGCTTGTGCTCGGGGCTGACCCGCGCGAACACCGAGACCTCCCGCACGGTCTCACTGAGGGCCTCTTCGGACATCGCCTCCAGGTCGGCACCGGTGACGGCCCGGCCGTCGGACAGGCCGAGTTCGGCGGCAATGACGGCGGCCGTGACCGGATGGTCGCCGGTGATCATGATGGGGCGGATGCCGGCCGCCTTGGCCCGCGCGATCGCGGCCTTGGCTTCGTCGCGTGGCGGATCGATCATGCCGACCAGGCCGAGAAAGACGAGGTCCCGCTCCACGTCGTCGTCGAAGGTCTCGGCCGTGGCGGCGTCGCCGGACAGCGTGCGGAACGCCAGGCCGAGCGTTCGCAACGCTTCACCGGCGAGGTCATCGTTGAGGGCGGCAATCTCGCCGAAACGGGCTTCCGACAGCGGTCGCGCCTCGTCTCCCACCAGTTCATGCGAACAGAGCTTCAGAAGGATATCCGGGGCCCCCTTGGTCAGCACCACGAGCCGCCCGGGCTTGTTGGCATCGGTGTGGACCGTGCTCATCAGCTTGCGTTCGGAGGAGAACGGCACCTCGCCAACCCGATCGAAGCGGGCGTCGAGCGCCCCCTGTTCGAGGCTGGCCTTGCGGGCGGCGACGATCAGCGCCCCTTCGGTGGGGTCGCCTTGCACCGACCAGCGGCCGTCGCGCTCCACCAGCCCGGCATTGTTGGCCCGATCGGCGGCGGTCAGGGCGCGCAGGGTTTCGGCAAGATGGTCACCGTCGACGGCAGCGCCGGCCTCGCCGCTCAACTCGCCCCGCGGGTCATAGCCGGTGCCGCTGAATGTCGCTCGTCCGCTGGCGGTGGCGACCACCCGGACCGTCATTTCGTTTCGCGTCAGGGTGCCGGTCTTGTCGGAGGCGACGACATTGGCCGATCCCAGCGTTTCGACGGCGGCAAGGTGGCGAACGATGGCATGGCGCCTGGCCATGCGCTGGACGCCGATGGAGAGAACCGCCGTCACGATGGCCGGCAAGCCTTCGGGTATGGCGGCCACGGCCAGCGCCACGCCGAGGATCAGGACGTCGAAGATCGCCGAAACCCCTCGCACATCCTCAACCCAGAGGATCGTCGCGATCATGACGACGGCGATCACCACGACGATGGCGCCGAGAAGCCGGCCAACCTTGTCGAGCTCCTGCTGCAGCGGCGTGGTTTCTGCCGGGGCGCCTTCCAGCAGGCCGGCGATGCGCCCGAGCTGGGATTGCATGCCGGTTGCCACGACGACCGCCCGGCCGCGGCCGTAGGTCGCCGCGGTACCCGAGAAGATCATGTTGAGACGATCGCCAAGCGGCGCGTCGGTGGGGATCGGCGCGATGGTCTTGGTCACCGGCAGGCTTTCGCCGGTCAGCGGCGCCTCGGCCATTTGCAGCGACACTGCTTCGATCAAGCGGGCGTCGGCCGGGACGGTGTCGCCTTCCTCGATCAGGATGATATCGCCGGGAACAACCTCGGTCGCCAGGATGCTTTGGCGCGCGCCGTCCCGCACGACGGTGGCATGCGCCGCCGACATCTTTTGCAGCGCGGCGACGGCCTGCTCGGCGCGCGCATCCTGAACGTATCCCATGACGGCGTTGAGAATGACGATGGCGAAGATTGCCATCGCTTCGAAGGGCAGGGCGGAGTCGCGCTCGTAAAGCCAGAGCCCGGCGGACACCAGCGCGGCGACGAGCAGCAGCCCGACGAGGACGTTGGTGAATTGGGCCAGGAATTTCTTCCAGGCGGGTGGCGGGCTCTCGGCGGAGAGCGCATTGGCGCCGATCCGTTCCAGCCGTTCCTGCGCGTCAGGTCCGGTCAGTCCGGTCCGCGCATCCGTCTCCATCGCGGCGAGAACCTGGTCAGCCGTCTGTCGGTAGGGCTCGATCGCTTCGGTGGGAGACATCGTGCTTTCCATTCCCAGGTTTCGATCCGGTTCGCAGAAGCGGCGCGCCGCGCGGCCGTCCGCGGACTGTGATGCAGCGCCGCCGACCAACAGGGGCGGACAGCCTCAGATGGTGTTGTCCGGCGGTCTTGGCACCACGGGATCATCACCGATGGCGGCCATGGGTTCCAATGGTATGTCGGCTGGGAGTTGTAAGCCGACTTGCCGAGGAGGCAAGTCGTTCGCAAAACGGAAAGCCCCCACGCGTTGGCGCGGGGGCTGGAAAATGTCCGATTGCGGTCTTTGGGCGACGCCGTCGCCCGCCTCAGGCGGCCTTGAGGCTATGGACGAAGGTTTCGACCTCGAGGCGCAGCGTCGCCGAATTGCCGTTCATGGCCTCCGACAGACTCATCAACTGCGTCGCGGCGGCGCCGGTCATCTCGGCAGCCGTGCCGACACCGGCGATGTTCTGGTTGACGGCCGCCGTGCCCTGAGCGGCGCGCTGGGTGTTCTGGGCGATCTCGCCGGTGGCCGCGCCCTGCTGTTCGACCGCGCCGGCAATCGCCTCGGAGGCACGCTGAATGGAGTCGATGGTGCGAACGATCTTGGATATCGACTCGACGGCAACACTGGTCGCCGACTGGATTTCGCCGATCTTGGTGCCGATCTCGCTGGTCGCCTTGGCAGTCTGGTCGGCGAGCTGCTTGACCTCGGCGGCGACGACGGCAAATCCCTTGCCGGCTTCGCCGGCTCGCGCCGCCTCAATGGTGGCGTTGAGGGCCAGAAGATTGGTCTGGGCGGCGATATTGCTGATCAGCTCGACGACCGTGCCGATCTGCTGGGCCGACACCGACAGCGACTGAACGTTTTTGCTGGAGGTGGCCGCCTCTGCCGCCGCTTCTCCGGCGATCCGTGACGAACTGGTCACCTGCTGCGAGATCTCGCTGACCGACGCGGTGAGCTCCTCGGTACCGGCGGCGACCGTCTGGACATTGGTCGAGGCTTCTTCCGAGGCGCCGGCCACCGACTGTGCCTGCCTAGCCGTCTCCTCGGCGGTGGCCGACAGGTTCTTGGCGGCGTCGGCGACTTCGGAGGAAGACCCGGAGAAGGCCGTCGACAGCTGTTCCATGCGCGTGGCAAATTGGTCGGTCAGGTCGGAGCGGCGCTTGAGTTCGGCCGCTTCGGCCGCCTTGATCGCTTCGGCGGCCTGGCGGGCGTCCTCGGCGAGTTTGAGGCTGGCGCGAAATTCCTCGAGGTTGTTGGCGATCCGGCCGATCTCTTCCTTGCGATCGCGGTTGTCGATCTCGACGCTGTAGTCGCCGTCCTGCATCGCCCGCATCTGCTTGAGCAAATCAGCGAGCGGTCGTGTGACGGAGTTGCGCATGATGAGAATTGAGATTGCGCTGATCCCGAGCGCAGCCAGCAGAATGCCGGTGATGGTAATCCAGATTGTCTGGGACACCGTGGCGTCATTGTTCAGGACCAGAGCGCCGACGTTTTTGACGACTTGATCGTTGAAGGCGGCCATCGCCTGCTGAACCTCGGCGAGGGCTGGCTGACAGTCGCTGATAAGGACCTGCAAGGCCTTTGCGTTTTGCACCGGATCGGTGCTCTGCGATAGCTTCACGGCTTCGGCGCAAGCACCGGCGACCGCGGCGTTGGCGCGATCGGCAAAGGTCTTGATCTGAGCCGCCTGGGCGGGAAGGCGGTTGGCTGCGTCAGTGAAATATTCCTGAGCAGAGGTGAATGCCTTGTCTCGAGCGGTCGCGGCGTCGGCATTGTCTTTTGCGTTGGTTGAAGCGGCGTTCTTGAACAGAGAGGCTACGACATCAGACAGATTGCGGTTGGCGCGAGCCAGCAAGAATGGTACCTGGCCATCGTTGTGAATCAACCCCTGGTAGCTGCGATTGACGGTGCTCGTTTGCCAGCCGAAGTAGGCGGCGCCCAAGACGGCGACCAGACCAATCGTACCAGCAACCAGAACAACCTTCGTGAGCAGCGACAAATTCTTGAGCGACATAGAGACCTCCGGACGAATACGTAGTCCGATGAAGCGCGCCAACAATTAATAGGAGCTAAAGGGAACATGCGTGGAAACAACGGTTTAGCGTGCAAATGGACATATTCCGGCATGATGTGAATGGTTTCTTCCCCACCATGAGGAAAATACTGATGCACCACAACCAGCGCTTCCCGAGATTCATGACTTCGTACAGCCGGAAAATACCGGCAAACGCTGGTGACCGCCGCTGATGTGTAGCTTGCGCTGATGGTTGAGCCGATCTGGATCTGGCGCGTTCTGCGGTTGATGTGGCCAACCGGCGTGCCAAAAGGGCGGTCGCGAACCGTCGATTTGCTCTCCTGACACAGATGGCCTTTTGATCGGAGATGGCCGGCGGAAGACCCGCCGGCCGGTCCAGTGGTCCTCAGCCCCGGTCGGGCTCGACGGTGGCGAAGACACGGGTGGTGCCATCCTTGCCGATCAGCAGTACGTCGAACGGTTCGGCGCTGGCATCGGCGCCCATGCCGGGCGAGCCGCTCGGCATGCCGGGGGCGGCGAGGCCGACGGCATCCGGCTTTTCCGTGAGCAGCCGATCAACCAGCGCGGCCGGGACGTGACCCTCGATGGCGTAGCCGCCGACCATGGCGGTATGGCAGGAGGCGGCGTCCTCGGGAATGCCGAGCTGCTTCTTTCTGGCGGTGATGGCGTCGTAGTCGAGTTCGGTGGCGGTCACCGTGTAGCCGGCCGCCTGCATATGGCTGATCCATTCGTGGCAGCACATGCAGCCCTCGTTGAGAACGACGTCGATCTTCTGTCCGGCGGCGCCGGCCAGCGAGGTCGACGCGACGAGGGCGAGGGTGGCGAGAAGGTAGGATTTCATGATTTTGCCTGTGATGATGTCCGGCCAGCCGCGGCGCGTCACGGGCGCCTGCGGTGGTGGAGCGAACTGGGGATGGTCGTCCGGTGATGGCCGGTCAGGCGCGCGGCGGTCCAAGCAGCGGCGGCAGCGAACGGCCTTCAAGGCCGGCGACGATGGGCGACGCGTCGGCCGGCCGCTCGGCGGTGACAATGACCACCGGCGCAACCGGCAGCAGGGCGGGCGCAGCCATCGGGCAGCCGGGACCGAGGCAGGTGTCGGCGGGGCCGGCCTTGCCAGAAGGGATATGTGTCGTCTTGCCACAGCAATCGTGGCTCGTATCGGCGACAGCCGACATCGCCGCATGCGCCACCGGGACGACGACGCTGGGGCCGGCCAGAAGGCCGATCAGGGCGGCGGCGACGATCAGGAGGCGGAGGCCGGCGAGAAAACGCATGCCGGCAGTCTGGCATTGTTGCTCCCGGTTGGCCAGCATGGATTGATGCGGATGCGCGCGGTCATGCTTTCGCCGCAGAGGCGAAGGTGATCGCCCCTTTTCTTGTTGCCGGCGCCTGATAGGCTCGTCCCGAAGGCCCCAGCTTGCCCCAAGACCCGGAGACCCCGATGCGCGTTGCCGTTTTCAGCACCAAGCCCTACGACCGCACCTTCCTGAGCCGTGCCGCCGCCACGCATGGCCACGAGCTCACCTTCTTCGAGCCGCGGCTTGATCTGACGACAGCGCGACTGGCCGAGGGATTTCCGGCCGTCTGCGCCTTCGTCAACGATACGCTCGACGCCGAGGTGATGGCGGCGCTGGCATCCGGCGGCACACGCGTCGTGGCGCTCAGGGCGGCCGGCTTCAACAACGTCGCCCTCGACGCGGCCGAGCAGAACGGCGTCACCGTGCTGCGCGTGCCGGCTTACTCGCCGCATGCCGTCGCGGAATTCTCCGTCGGGTTGCTGCTTGCCCTCGATCGGCGCATCCATCGGGCCTGGGCGCGGGTGCGTGAAAACAACTTCGCGCTGGAAGGCCTGCTCGGGCACGATCTGTATGGCCGCACGGTGGGCATTGTCGGCACCGGCCGTATCGGCGCGCTGGTGGCGCGCACCTATCGCCTCGGCTTCGGCTGTCAGGTGGTCGCCCACGATCGCTACGAGGTCGACGACCTCAAGGCGATCGGCGTGACCTATGTCGGGCGCGACGAACTGATCGAGCGCTCCGACATCATCAGCCTGCACTGCCCGCTGACGCCGGAGACGCACTATCTGATCGACGAGGCGGCGATCGCCCGCGCCAAGCACGGCTTCGTGCTGATCAACACCTCGCGCGGCGCGCTGATCGACGCCGAGGCGGTGATCGGTGGCCCTTCCCCAACGTGCTGATCACCGGCCATCAGGCCTTCTTCACCGAGGAAGCGCTCCTGGCCATCGCCGAGACGACGATGGGCAATATCGCCGACGAGGAGGCGGGCAAGGTGTCGCCAAACCGCGTGCTCAGCGAGAACGTGGCGGGCAAGGGGTGAAGGCTCCGTCCGCTTACCCCTTTGCCATCAGGATGTCCCGCGACAGGCCCGACAGGACTTCCGGGCCATCCTGTCTCAGGATGACGATCTCCTCGAGGCGGCAGCCGTAGCGGCCGGGCAGATAGATGCCCGGTTCGATGGAGAACACCATGCCTTCTTCCAGGACGGTTTCCGACGTCGCGGTGATGTAGGGCGGTTCGTGGCCGTCGATGCCCATGCCGTGGCCGGTGCGGTGGGTGAAATACTTGCCGTAGTCGGCTTCGGCGATCACCGTGCGGGCGGCGGCGTCGACGTCGCGTGCCAGCACGCCGGGCTTTGCCACGGCAAGCGCCGCCTGAACGGCCCGTTCGACGACGGCGTGAATCTCGGCAAAGCCGTCCGGCGGCCGGCCGACCATCGCCACGCGGGTGATGTCGCTTCGAAAGCCCGCCTTGACGCCACCGATGTCGATCACCACCGCGTCGCCCTCGACGATGTGGCGGTCGGAGGCGGTGTGGTGCGGGAAGGCGCCGTTGGGGCCGCTGCCGACGATCCAGAAGCTGGGCGCCGCGCCTTCTTTCAGGAAGTGGTTGCGGATGATGGCGGCAAGTTCATTCTCGGTCATGCCGGGAACGAGAGCGGCGACGGCCGCTTCGATCGCCCGGTCGGCGATGCCGGCGTTCATCTTCAAGAGGGCGTATTCGCGCTCGTCCTTCTTCATGCGCAGGCCGCCCAGCGTGTCGGCGGTGAAGGTGCGCAGCACGTCGGACGGCAGCACGTCGAGGACGAGCAGCGCGAAGTCGGCGCGCATGGTCTCGTCGATGGCGACGCGGTCGGCGGCATTGGCGCCGATGGCGCTGAGCGCCTGGCAAAGAGCGACATGCGGCCCGACCTCGTCCGTCCAGCGGAAGAAATCGATGTCGGTATGCTGGCGCACGTCGTCGGCGTTGAGGGCCGGCATCAGGAAGGCGGTGCCACCCGGCGACACCAGCAGCAGGCAGGCGCGCTCGTCGGAAGCCGGCGTGAAGCCGAGCAGCCATTGCATGTGGGAGCCTGGCGCGACGGCGACGAGGCCGGTTTCGGTGGCGACCATCCGCTCGCGCAGGGCGGCGAGGCGGGTTTGGGTCTCAGGAGTCATTCTGCGGTCCTTTGGAGCATCCGCCGTAGAAGTCGCTGGCTTTTCGAACAAGCGGAGGCCGACAAACATGAGGTTGGAGCAAGAATCGATTTTTGCTCCGGGGCGCGCCGGCATCTTGCGACCGGCTATCGATCAACCACTATAGGCGCTCAGGGGCCGCCGACCAATCGCATTGCCGCGTGGCTCCCTTGCGTGCCGGGCATTGGCTGCCGATAATTGCCAGCTACCAGCGAGGGACCGGTTGACCGACGATTTCATCATCTCCGATGCCGGAACCGGCGCCCTGCTTCTCGATGTCGCCGCCGGTGCCTTCGATGAGGGACGGCAGGCGCGGCTGCTGGCGCTCGCCGACAGCTTGGCCGGCACGGTCGGCATCGACGATGTCGTGCCGGGCATGAACAACCTGATGGTGGCCTTCGATCCGCTTGCCGTCGACGTCGACGAAATGGAGCGCCGCCTCGCCGACGGCTGGCGAAGCGCCGCTGCCGTCGGCCGCCCTGGCCGCCAGCATGAGATCGCCGTCGTCTATGGCGGGCCGGATCTGGGCGATGTGGCGGCGGCTGTCGGCCTGTCGATCGACGAGGTGGTCGAGCGGCATGCCGGCGCCGTCTATCGGGTGGCGGCGATTGGCGCCATGCCGGGCTTTCCCTATCTTTCCGGCCTTGATCCGGCGCTTTCGATGCCGCGCCGGGCGGTGCCGCGCCAGGGTGTGCCGAAGGGCGCGGTGATCGTCGGCGGCGGGCAGGCCGGCATCATGCCGATCACCGCGCCGTCGGGTTGGCACAGTCTCGGTCATACCGATTTCGACTTGTTCGATCCCGATCGCGACGCGCCGGCCACGCTCGCGCCGGGTGACGTGGTGCGCTTCATCATCGCGGGGGTGGAGCGGTGATCGAGATCCTTTCTTCCGGCGCGCTCAACTCGGTGCAGGACCGTGGCCGACGAGGCCTGCTGTCGAGCGGTGTCTCGCGCTCCGGCGCCATGGACCTGCCGGCGCTCGCAGCAGCCAACGCGCTGATCGGCAACGACCGGGACGCGGCGGCGATCGAGGTGGCCGCCTTTCCGTTCCGGCTGCGTTTTGACGCGGATACGACGGTGGCCGTCACCGGCGCTGCCGCCGAGGCGCGCCTTGCCGGCCGCCGCCTGCCACCTTGGTGGGCGATCGAGGCGCGAGCCGGCGACGAGCTGACGATCGACCCGCCGACGGTGGGTGCCCGTGTCTATGTCGCGGTCGGCGGCGGTGTCGATATGCCGCTGCTGCTCGGGGCACGCGCGACCGATCTCAAGAGCGGCTACGGCGGCCACGAGGGCAGGGGACTGCGGCGCGGCGACCGACTGCCGCTGGGACGGCGACCGTCCGGAAAGCTGCCCAATGGCGGCATCGGCGCACCGCCGCCACCCGGACGAGATGACGCCGACCGGCCGTTGCGCGTGCTGCCGGCCGCCGAATGGTCGGACTTTTCCGGGGAAGTTCGCCAGCTGTTTGCCACGGTGGACTGGCGGGTCACCGCCGAGGCCGACCGGCAGGGCTGCCGGCTCGACGGGCCGGACCTCGTTCGCGAGCGGCGGCGCGAGTTGCTGTCGCACGGCATCGTGCCGGGCACGGTGCAGGTGCCGCCCTCCGGCCGGCCAATCGTCCAACTGGCCGAGGCCAACACCTGCGGCGGCTATCCGAAGATCGCCACGGTGATCGACGCCGACCTGTGGCGGCTTGGGCAGGCGGTGCCGGGCGACGCGGTGCGCTTTGCCGTGGTGAGCCGTGACGACGGGCTGGCGGCGCTGCGCGCGGCGGCCGACTGGCTGGCTGGGCTGCGACGGGCGGCGGCCCTTTACCGCGTTTCGTAGAGCGGCGTTCCCCAGCCGACGGCGTCACCGTCCTTGGCGAGCGCCGGGCCGAGCGTCAGGTCGGCACCGGCAACGACCGGCAGCAGCAGCCCATTGGCCTCGACAAAGGCGATCGTCTCGCCCTTGGCAACGCGGTCGCCCTCGGAGAAACGCGGCGCGCCGGTCA
>JAGSYU010000267.1 GCA_018262575.1 Pseudomonadota bacterium
TCCGCCGCTCACCAGCGTCGACATGAATCTGTACCAGCTTGGCCGTGAGGCCGGGAGCCGCCTGATGAAGATGATCAGCGGCGAAAAAGTCAGCGGCGTCAGCCGGTTGCCCTGCACGCTCGTGGTCAGGGACTCGTCGGCGCCGCCCGGACACTAAAGCCGAGGAACCAAGGGAGAAGGAAATGCGCAAATATACCCCGGTCAACTTCACCGACGTGCGATTGACTGGGAAATTCTGGGGCGAACGCGTGAACACCGTTCTCACCCACTCCGTGCCGAGCCAATACGATCAGCTCGTCACCCACAACGTCCTGGACTCGCTGAAGCTGCCCAAGCCACCGCCGGAACTCACCTTCCCGCGCAACGAGTACGGCTTCACCACCCAGATCTTCTGGGATTCCGATGTCGGCAAGTGGATCGAGGCGGCGAGCTACGCGCTGCACCATCGCCGTGACGCCGCGATCGAGAAGAAGATCGACGCCATGGTCGACGACCTCGAAAAAGCGCAGCTTCCCGACGGCTACCTCAACTGCTGGTATCTCGGTCGCGAGCCGGAGAACCGCTGGACCAACCTGCGCGACAATCACGAGCTGTACAATGCCGGGCATCTGCTCGAAGGCGCCGTGGCCTATTTCCGGGCGACGGGGCGGCGCAAGTTCCTCGACGTCATGGAACGCTATGTGGACCATATCGCCCAGACCTTCGGCACCGGTCCGAACCAGAAGCGCGGCTATCCCGGTCACCAGGAACTCGAACTGGCGCTGATCAAGCTCTACCAACTGACGGGCGAGAAAAAGCGCCTCGATCTGGCGGCCTATTTCATCAACGAGCGCGGCCAGACCCCGCATTACTTCGAGCTGGAAGCACAGCGCCGCCCATCATCCAGGGCACCCAGGAATACAACCAGTCGCACAAGCCGGTGCGCGAGCAGGACAAGGTGGTCGGCCACGCCGTCCGCGCCTTCTACATGTACACCGCCATGGCCGACCTTGCCGCCGAACTCGACGATGCCGGACTGAAGAAGGCCTGCGAGAGCCTGTGGAAGGACGTGACCGCCACCCGCATGTATGTCACCGGCGGCTTCGGGTCTTCGGCCAGCAACGAGGGCTTCACCAGGGATTACGACCTGCCCAACGCCAGCTCCTATTGCGAGACCTGCGCCTCGGTGGCCATGGTGTTCTGGGCGCAGCGCATGCTCAACATGGATCTCGCCGGGCCCTACGGCGATATCCTGGAACAGGCGCTCTACAACAACACCCTGGCCGGGCTCAGCCATGACGGCGAGCGTTACTTCTACGAAAAGCCGCTGGAAAGCGACGGCTCGCACAAGCGCTATGAATGGCATCCGTGCCCGTGCTGCGCCATGAACGTCGCCCGGCTGATCGCCTCGATCGGCGGCTATTTCTACTCGACCAGCGAGGACGGACTGATCGTCCATCTCTACGGCGGCGCGGCGGCGTGCCTCAAGCTGGCGGGCACCGAGGTGGGGATTACCGAACAGAGCCATTACCCCTGGTCGGGTGCCATCTCGATCACGCTCGATCCCACTGAACCCGCCGAATTCAGCCTCAGGCTGCGCATTCCCGGCTGGGCGAGCGGCGCCACCGCCCTGGTCAATGGCGAGCGCTTTGCCGTCGCCGACCACGTCCGCAACGGCTATCTCGATATCCGCCGCCTCTGGACCCGTGGCGATCGGGTGGAGCTGGAGCTGCCCATGGCGGGGGAACGCATCTACGCCCATCCCGAGGTTCGCCAGGATTTCGGCAAGGTGGCGCTCCGGCGCGGCCCGCTGGTCTATTGCATCGAGCAGGCCGACAATGGCGACACGCCGTTGCCTGTCGTCAGCCTGCCGCGCGAGGCGGGCCTCAAGTCCGCCGAACGCAAGGACCTGTTCGACGGCATCGTCACCCTTCAAGCGGAGGCGCGGTGCCTGACCGACGAGGGCTGGCAGGGCCTGCTCTACCGCGCCACCCCGCCCGCGATGAAGCCGGTCACCCTGACGGCCATCCCCTACTATCTCTGGGCCAATCGCGGCAGCAACCCGATGGCGGTGTGGATCAACGAAAGCTGACGGGCAACAAACGAGCCCCATCGAAATTCGGAATGTCCGCAAGAACGTCGGTCCGCTCGAAGTCGTCGAGCGGACCGACCCTCAGTTCCGTTCGGCCTGGCCGCGCGCGCAGCAGCAACGGTAGCAGGGGGTTCACGTCACGCACGGCGCCGCTGTGTTCGAACCCTACTCCCTAAGTTCATCGGTAGTATCTGGATGTTCAACCCCAGAGTGCGACGGCGTATACTTACCAGCCTCGCAGCAGAGGGCCTCAGGGGCAGGTTTCCCGTTTGGGCGAAAACGGTTGTCCGTTGGATGACGTCCAATGACCTACTACCAGCTCGATCAACATGTTCGTCTCATTTCGGGCGCGGTGAGCCATTGTCTTTTCCACGGCAGCAGTGGCGCGGCTTATCACATCAATAGCGATACACTTGGCCTCCTCCAGCAACTTGCGACCCAAGGCGTCGACGGGCTCGGGGCCGAGGAGACCAACCTGATCGAACAATTCGAGCAGGCTGGCCTTGTTCGGACCGTCGAAGAGCCCGGTCCTCTCACTATCCTTGAGATTTCGCCCTCGGATGATCGACGCGCGGAATTCGCATGGATCGAGGTTACCCAGCGCTGCAATATGCGCTGCCTGCATTGTTACGAGGACTCCAGCCCAACCACCGGAGACGAAATGGCGGAGCGGGACTTCCACCTCGCCATGCACCGCCTTTGCGACTACGGCGTTCGCAAGATCCAGTTCATCGGCGGCGAACCCCTGCTGCTCGGGTCGAGGCTGACAGCCTACATCCGCCAGTATCGCGATCGCTTCGACTCCGTCGAAGTGTTCACAAATGCGACCTTGCTCAAGGACCCCCTCGTCAAGGAACTCAAGGCCCTGGACGTCCGTGTCGCGCTGTCGCTCCATTCGAGCGACGAAGCCCAACATGACCGTATGACCCGCACCAGAGGATCCTTCAAACGGACCACACGAGGCATCGAACTGCTTCGCTCCCACGCCGTGAAATACCGGACCTGCGGCGTGGAGATCGCCGAGATCGACGCCGGCCAGACCAATGCCTACGCGATCAACAAACGTGATCTGGTGCGGCTGACCGGACGAGCGGACTTCGCGCTCTATAACGACGCCATGCTGAGACGAAAGCTCATCACCCAAGATAATTTCCGCCGCGTTCAGTCCCTGTCCGATGTCCGGGCGAAAGCAACGGGGCACAATTGTTTTGCCCGCAACATCTATATCGATTGCCATCTTGAAGTCTTTCCCTGCGTCATGGAACGACGTTTCAGCCATGGCAACCTCAGGTCAGGCGCTCTTGGCGACATCCTCGACCCCGGTATCCGGCACCTGACCAAGGACCGGGTCGCAAGCTGTGCCGCCTGCGAATACCGGTACTTCTGCTTCGATTGCCGCCCCGATGCCTGTGGGGCCGGCAAATTCGCCAAGCCCTGGTACTGCACCTACGTGCCGGAGACGGGGACATGGGCCTCGCCCGACGCCTTCATTGCAACGCTCAAAGCCAAATACCGAAAGGAGTCGGATTATGCCGAATTACAGATTTGAACTCTTGACGGACCCGGCGCACCGCACGCTCTTTGCCGGCTGCGAACCGGACAAATGTGACCCGACCTGCGACCCTTGCGATCCCTGCGGACCGGACAGCGTTTGTGACCCCGTGTGCGACCCGAGCGCATGCGATCCCATGTGCCAACCGGCGTGCGCGCCCTGTGACCCTTGTGACCCCACCTGCGAACCCTATTGCCCGCCGAGCTGCTCACCGCCGAGTTGCGGGCCACAGCCCCCGAGCCCCTATTCGTGA
>JAGSYU010000149.1 GCA_018262575.1 Pseudomonadota bacterium
CGACACCGGTCGTATCGGGATCGCGGCCCCCGCACCGCTCGGTGCGAGTTCATCGGCGTCAATCGGCGCCTCGACGAGCGGATGCGTAAGCGTCGTCGCACGTTGATCCCACGGAGCCGCCGGAAGCGGCCCGAAACCCATTTGGGGAACGAAAGTGACAATGCCGATCGTAGCGGCCCTTCTGAGTGTCGCCGGCCTCGCCGGCGTCGCCGTGGTGGCGCCGATCCTCACCACCCGTCGCATTGCCAGGGCGACACCCATCGTTTACGGCGCGAGCCTCGTTCTCGCCGCCGTGTTGCTGATGTGCGGCCTCCTTGCCCTTCTCGGCGGCAGCGCCTTTCAGGGCGCCGTTCATCTGCCGGTCGGCCTGCCGTGGATCGGGGCGCATTTTGTCCTCGATCCGTTGAGTGCCGCCTTCCTGATCATTGTCGATTTCGGCGCTGTGGTCGCTTCGTTCTATGCGATTGGCTATGGCGCCCACGAGGAGGAACCGGGCCGCGTATTGCCCTTCTATCCGGCCTTCCTCGCCGGCATGAATCTGGTGGTTCTCTCCGCGGATGCGCGACGCCGAGAACCGCCGCGCCGGCTACGTCTACCTGTTGATGGCGTCCTTCGGCACACTGATGCTGTTGCTCGCCTTCGGCCTGTTGGCCGGTCCAGACGGCGATTATGCCTTCTCGGCCATTCGTACCGCCGAGCATGTGCCCTGGCTTGCCGGTCTCGTGCTGGTGCTGATGCTGCTTGGCGCCGGCTCCAAGGCCGGCTTGGTGCCGCTACATGTCTGGCTGCCGCTCGCGCATCCTGCGGCGCCGAGCCATGTGTCGGCGTTAATGTCGGGCGTCATGACCAAGGTAGCCGTCTACGGCTTCATCCGTGTCGTTTTCGACCTTGCCGGTGAGCCAGCGTGGTGGTGGGCGGTGCTTGTGCTGATCCTCGGGGCGGGATCGGCAGTGCTTGGCGTCTTGCATGCCGTCCTGCAGCGCGATCTCAAACGGCTACTCGCCTACTCGACGGTCGAGAATATCGGCATCATCTTCATCGGCCTTGGTCTCGGTCTCGCCTTCAAGACCAACAACATGGCCGGCGCGGCGGCACTGGCCGTCACCGCTTCGATCTTCCACGCCTTCAACCATTCTCTATTCAAAAGCCTGCTGTTCTTCGGCGCCGGCAATGTGCTTACCGGCTCCGGCGAGCGTGACATCGAGAAGCTGGGCGGACTCGTTCACCGCATGCCGGAGACGGCCTATCTGTTCCTTGGCGGTTGTCTCGCCATTTCGGCCTTGCCGCCGCTCAACGGCTTCGTCTCGGAATGGCTGATCCTTCAGGCCATTCTCCTCAGTCCCGACCTGCCGCAATGGGCGCTGCGCTTCCTTGTACCGGCGTCGGGCGCCATGCTGGCGCTGGCCGCGGCGCTCGCCGCCGCCTGCTTCGTCCGAGCCTTCGGCATCACCTTCCTGAGCCGGCCTCGCTCACCGGCTGCCGAGACGGCACATGAGGTCAGCCGTTGGCAGATCCGTGCAATGTATTCTCTTCTCGTCGTCTGCCTTATTGCCGGCGTCTTCCCTGGCCCGTTCCTCGATGCCCTGTCGCCGGTCTCGCAGATGCTCGTCGCCGGCGCGATGCCGAAACAGCCGATCCTGCCGCACCTGTCGATCATACCGATCTCCGAGAGCCGCAGCTCCTATTCCGGCTTCCTGGTCTTCTTCTTCATCATGATGGCCAGTTGGGCGGCGATCCGCGTCATTCACAACTTCGCCTCACGCGCCGTGCGTCGTGCACCGCCTTGGGACTGCGGTTTTCCCGATGCTTCACCTGTGACACAATACACTGCCGATAGTTTTGCTCAGCCGATCCGCCGGGTGTTCGGCCCGATTGCCTTCCGGGCCAAGATCAGCCAGACCATGCCCCAACCCGGCGATCTGGCGCCGGCCCGCCTGACGCTGTCGCTGCGCGATCTGATCTGGGAACTCATCTACACGCCGATAGAGAGCGCCGTGCTCTTTGCGGCCGAACGGCTCAATATCCTGCAGTTCCTGACGATCCGCAGCTATCTCAGCCTCGTCTTCGCGGCGCTGGTTCTCCTCCTCGTTCTGGTGGCAACATGGGCCTGATCCTCGCCATCCTCGTCCAGGGCATCCAGATGGTGCTGGTGCTGGCGCTCGCGCCGGGCCTCATCGGTTTCACACGCAAGGTGAAGGCACGTCTCCTGCGCCGGCAGGGGCCGTCGATATTGCAGCCCTATCGCGACCTGCTCCGCCTGGTGCGCAAGGAAGCGGTGCTGGCCGACAATGCCTCCTGGCTATTTCGCAACGCGCCTTACCTGATCTTTGCCACCACCTGGGTTGCGGCGGCGCTGGTGCCGACGTTTGCCGCCGGCTTGCATTTCTCCTGGGCCGCCGACCTGATTGCCATCACCGCGCTGCTCGGCTCGGCGCGCTTCTTCCTGGCACTGGCCGGCATGGACATCGGCACATCGTTCGGTGGCATCGGATCGAGCCGCGAGATGCTGTTCGCGACGCTGGCCGAGCCGGCAATGATCATGATCGTGTTCACGGTGGCGCTGGTGGCCGGCTCGACGCAGCTCTCGACAGTAGCCGAGTTCATGGTCGACCACAGCACGCTGCGCGTCTCACTTGGCCTCGCGCTGATTGGCCTGATCATCGTGGCGCTGACGGAGAACGCCCGCGTACCTGTCGATAATCCGGCGACGCATCTCGAGCTGACCATGGTGCACGAGGCCATGATATTGGAGTATTCCGGCCGCCACCTCGCGGTGATCGAGCTCGCGGCGGCGCTGAAGCTCCTGCTCTACATCTCGCTGATCGCCTGCATCTTCGCCCCCTGGGGCATGGCCCGCCAGGACGACGGCGTCCTCGGCATGCTTGTCGGCGTCGTTACCTGGGTTGGCAAACTGGCCATCGGCAGCTTTCTGATGGTGTTATTCGAGACGGCGATTGCCAAGATGCGGGTGTTCCGCGTGCCGGAATTCGTCGGCGGCGCGCTGATGCTCGGCCTTCTCGGCACCCTGCTGCTGTTCGTTTCGCGGAGCTTCTGATGGAACGCTTTTCCCTCGACGCTGCGCATCTTCTGGCCGGTGGCATGGTACTGGTGAGCTTCATGATGCTCTACCAGAACCGCATCCTCGGTCTGCTCAACGTCTTCGCCGCGCATGCGGTGGTGCTGTCGCTGTCCGTCGCCTGGCAAGCCTATGTCCAGTCGGCGCCGCACCTCTTCGTCACCGCTGCCATCGCCTTGATCCTGAAAGCGATCATCATCCCGGTGGCGCTACACCACATGGTTCTGCGGCTCGGCGTCCATCGCGACATCGAGACGGTGGGCGGCATCGGGCCGACCATGCTGATGGGCATCGGCCTCGTAGCCCTTTCCATGGTCGTCATGCTGCCGGCCGCCGCCGAGGCCGACCCGATCGCCCGTGAGGATCTGGCGCTGGCCCTCTCGGTCATTCTGCTCGGTCTGCTGATCATGGTGACGCGTCAGAATGCCATCAGTCAGATCGTCGGCTTCATGAGTCTTGAAAACGGCCTCGTACTGGCCGCAACCGGTGCCCGTGGCATGCCGCTGGTGGTCGAAATCTCCGTCGCCTTCTCGGTGCTGGTCGCCTTCATCGTCATCGGCGTGTTCCTGTTCCGCATCCGCGAGCGCTTCGACACCATCGACACCCAGGCCCTCGACGATTTCCGGGAGGGTCGGGAATGAGCGCGCTTTTGCACATGCTGCCCTTTGCACCGATCGACGCCTTGCTTGTGGTACCCGGCATCGCCGCGCTTCTGCTCGCCCTGATCCCGCAGTACCGGCTCGGCGCCCGTGTCAACATGCTGGCGTCCGGCATCACCTTCCTGTTTGCGCTGACGCTGCTCATCGAGCGGCCCGACCCGACGGTGAGCTTCCTGTTCGTCGACGACCTCAATGTCGTGTTCGTCGTGCTCGGCACCTTCGTAGGCTTTACCACCTCGATCTTCTCGGCGAGCTACATCGGCCATGAGATCGAGATCGGCCGGCTGAAACCAGGCTACATCCGCTTTTATCACGGCATGTATCAGGCGCTGTCCTTCTCGATGAACCTCGGGCTGACGGCCAACAACATCGGCCTGATGTGGGTGGCGGTCGAGCTTGCCACACTGACCACCGTGTTGATGGTCGGCCTTTACCGCACGCAGGCAGCGCTGGAGGCGGCCTGGAAATACTTCATCCTGGGATCGGTCGGCATCGCGCTCGCCCTGTTCGGCACCATCCTGATCTACATGGCCGCCCGGCCAGTGATCGGCGAAGGCCACGACGCCATGGTGTGGACGACGCTGATTGCCAATGCCTCTAAGTTCAGCCCGGAGCTACTCAACGTCGCCTTCGTGTTCCTGATGCTCGGCTACGGCACCAAGGTCGGCCTCGCACCGTTGCACGCCTGGCTGCCGGACGCCCACGCCGAAGGCCCGACGCCAATCTCGGCGGTCCTTTCGGGCCTGCTGCTCAACGTGGCGCTCTACGCACTGTTGCGCTTCAAGATGCTGCTCGCCGCCAATCCTCTTGCGGTGGCGCCGGGACCGCTGCTGGTGACGCTCGGCCTGGTTTCGCTGATCTTTGCGGCCTTCATGCTGTACCTCCGACGCGACATCAAGCGGCTGTTCGCCTACTCGTCGATCGAGCACATGGGGCTTATCGCCTTCGCATTCGGCATGGGCGGACCGCTCGCCAACTTCGCCGGCCTCCTGCACATGACCATGCATTCACTGACCAAGTCGGCGATCTTCTTCGCCGTCGGTCAGGTGGCGCAGGTCAAGGGAACGCAGAAGATTGCCGATATCCGCGGGCTCACCGAAAGCCACCCGACCCTCGGCTGGAGCCTTGTCGTCGGCGTCGCGGCCATCGCCGGCTTGCCACCGATGGGTATTTTTACCAGCGAGTTCCTGCTGGTAAGCTCGACCTTTGCCCGCCAGCCACTGCTTGCCATACCGCTGGTCATCGGCCTGCTTCTCGCCTTCGGTGCTCTTATCTGGCGGCTGACCGGCGTCGCCTTCGGCAAGCCGTCGCCAAGCGTCGTCGATGCCGGCCGGCCTCCGTCGATGGTGCCGCTCATCATTCATCTCGTTCTGGTGCTGATCGCCGGCCTCTATCTACCCGGCCCGCTGGTTGCCTGGTTCCAGAACGTCGCGCGCATGCTGGGATGAAACCATGAGCACGCTCCGCACCGCCCTCCTCAACGCCGCGCTGACCATCGAAGAGCAGAAGCCCTGGCCACGCATCACCGTCGATGCCGACACATGGCGACAGGCGACGCTGGCGATTGCCGCCGGCAACGCCACGCTTTCAGGTCTCTGGGCCGAGCCAGGCGCCATGCACATGGCCGTACTCGACGACGAAGACGGCGCACTCATGGTGCTGACGCTGGCAACGCCTGACGGCTGCTTCCCGTCGGTCGGCCTTACGCATCCACCGGCCCAGCGCCTCGAGCGGTCAATCGTCGACCTCCACGGTCTCATCCCTGAAGGAACGCCCGACGACCGGCGCTGGCTCGACCACGACCGCTGGGGCGTCCGCGCGCCGCTTGGCACGGGAGCCTCGGCCCCGGCCGACGGTGCCCCCTACCCCTTCCTGAAAGCCGAAGGACCGCCGCTGCACCAGATCGCCGTCGGCCCGGTGCACGCCGGCATCATCGAACCTGGCCATTTCCGCTTCTCGGCCAACGGTGAAATTGTCGTGCGATTGGAAGAACGGCTCGGCTACGTCCACAAGGGCATCGAGAGGCTGCTCACCAACACGACGCTCGACGCGGCGGCAAAGGTGGTGGCCCGCGTCTCCGGCGATAGCACGGTGGCCTATTCCTTTGCCTTTGCGCGGGCAGCCGAGGCGGCGCTGGGTGTCGGCGTGCCGCAAAGGGCGATATGGCTGCGCGCGCTGATGGCCGAACTCGAGCGACTCGCCAATCACCTTGGCGATATCGGCGCCATCTGCAATGACGCGGCTTTTGCGTTGATGCTCGCCCATTGCGGCATACTGCGCGAAGAGGTGTTGCGCGCCTGCAAGACGGCGTTCGGCCATCGGTTGATGATGGATCGCATCATTCCGGGTGGCGTTATCTCCGACCTTGACGACCCCGCACCGATCAAGGCCCTCACCACACGCATTCGCCAGCGCTTCCCCCGTTTTGTCGAACTCTATGACAACACGGCATCGCTGCAGAATCGCACTGTCTCGACGGGCCACCTTTCACCCGAACTGGCTCGCCGCTTTGGTGTTGGTGGGCCGATCGGCCGCGCCTCAGGGCGCGCCTTCGATGCCCGCAAGGCACCGGGCTATCCGCCCTATGGCGATCTCGACTTCAAGGCAGCCAAGCGGGAGGACGGCGATGTCAATGCCCGCATCTGGGTGCGCATTGATGAAGTCTACGAGAGCCTCGAACTGATCGAGCAGATCATCGACCGGCTGCCGACCGGGCCGATTGCCTATCCATTGGCGCCGGCGCTGCGCGAGCGGCGGGTGCCGCAAGCCGGCGGGCTTGCGCACGAGCCGCGCGACAGCGCCAGCGAGGGGCTCGCCATGATCGAGGGCTTTCGTGGCGACGTGCTGGTCTGGCTCAGGACCGACGAAACAGGTGGCGTGCTGCGGGGGGCCGTGCGCGATCCGTCGGTCTTCCAGTGGCCGCTCCTGGAGGCGGCGATCGAGGGCAACATCGTCGCCGACTTCCCGCTCTGCAACAAGTCCTTCAACTGCTCCTATTCCGGGCACGACCTTTGAGGCGGACGAGCCATCATGCGTAGAATGCTGTTTGAAGGTCTTTTCCGACGACCGGTGACCGAACGGGCACCGACGGTCGACGACGCCGAAATCGAAGCGCTGGCCGAACGACTCGGCATCGCAGCCAAGGCGCGGCTCGGCCGCAGCCTATCGATCCGCGAAATCGACGCCGGCTCCTGCAATGGCTGCGAGCTGGAAATCCACGCCCTCAACAACAGCTACTATGACGTCGAGCGCTTCGGCCTGCGCTTCGTCGCCTCGCCGCGCCACGCCGACGTGCTGATGGTGACCGGACCGGTGACGGCCAACATGCGCGAAGGCCTTGAACGCACCTATGTGGCCACGCCGGCCCCCAAGTGGGTGGTGGCGGTCGGCGACTGCGCCGCCGGCTGCGGGGTGTTCGGCAAGAGTTACGCGGTGATCGGCTCGGTGTCGGAGGTTATCCCGGTGGACCTCGTCATCCCCGGCTGTCCGCCCGAACCGATCGACATGCTGAAGGGGCTGATCGGCCTCGTCGAGGCGAGCGTGCGTGGCTAAAGCCGTCTTCCGAACCGCCAGAGCAGCAGCGGCTTTCGCCATGCCCCGATCTCGGCCACGGGGCCGTAAGGCGGCGTCTTGCGGAGCGCTTTGAGATAGGGCCGGACAAAGGCGAGCGGCAGGAAGGCTGGCTTGGCGCGAGGATCAATACCAGTGAGGGCTGCAAGCGCCTTGTCGAGATGCTCACTGGCCTGGTCTCTCAAAACCGCAAGAACAGCCGTCAATTCTTCGGCCTTGCGACCCTGGCGCACGTCGTCCGGCTCGAGTCCGGCGGCTTTCAGGAGAGCGGCGGGCAGATAAACCTGATTGCGTCGTGCATGGATCGGCAGCGCCCGCATCAGTCCGGTCAACGCATAGGCGACACCCGCGTGACCGGCTGCGTCCGCCGCCTTCGGATCTGCCCCGTCGCAAAGTACCTGCGCAATTTCGAGGAACAGCGTCGATGCCGTCTCGCCCGCATAGCCCTCGAGGTCGTTGAGCGTCGGCATGGCGTCGTCGTAGAGATCGAAACGACGCGCCTCCAGGAGATTGACGAAGCCCAGCCGGCGTAGCGAAAAGCGCCGGATGGTATCGATCAAGGCCGCCGCCACAGGATGGCCGGCAACGTCGCCGCGTGCTTCTCCCTCAATGGCATCGATCCACCATTGCAGGCGAATCTCGCCGGGCATCGCCTCATGGATGGACTCGCGGATGCGCGCCGCCTCAAAAGAAAAGGCGTGAATGGCTAGGGCATGCCGGCGCTTGTGTTCGGCAAGCAGTCCGTCGGCCAGCCAGCGATCATGGTCATGATCGCGAACAAGCTCGCCGCAATAGCGATAGGCGTCATCAAGGCGAGGAGAGGATGCCATCAGTCAACCGCCAGAAGGGCCGCGGCGAATTTACGCCGCTCGCCGAGCATGACGTTGAGCAGACGGACCGCCGCCCCGGTCGACATCGCCTCGTGCTTGACGCCATGGTCGCGCAAAGCGTTGGAAATGTCCCGCTTGATCGGCACGAGATCCTTGCCGGTGCCCACCAGCAGCATGTCGATATCGGCGGCCTCTTCAAGCACTTGAGCGAGATTGCCGAGGGTAATGTCCGTCGGCGTGACGGCCGACCAACCATGGACGCCGGACGGAAGGATGAGGATCGATCCGCGATGCGACATGCCGCCAAAGCGAAATCCACCGTTGCCGTAGGCATCGACAGGCACCTGCTCAGGCAGGTGCTGCTCGCGACGTTCGAGCGGACGGCCTCGTGGCCCAAACAGCTTCATCGGCGGCGCTCCAAGGGCGGAGACACATCCGAACTCACGCCGGTTCGGCGGCCTCCTCGCTGTCATCCTCAACTTTTTTCGACGATTTGTCGCCGGCCAATTGCGGGTCGAGGAAGATCAGAACAGGCGCCGCGATGAAGATCGACGAGTAGGTGCCGATCACCACGCCGAACAGCATCGAGCCGGTGAACGAACGGATCACTTCGCCGCCGAAGATGACCAACGCAGAAAGCGCGATCAGTGTGGTAAGCGCGGTGTTGGTCGTCCGGGTCAACGTCTGATTGATGGCAAGATCAAGCAGAACGACGAGGTTGAGGCGCTTGTATTTGCGCCGCATCTCGCGGATTCGGTCGTAGACCACGACAGTGTCGTTCAGCGAATAGCCGACGATGGTCAGGATGGCGGCGATCGATGACAGGTTGAATTCGACCTGACTGACAGCAAAAAAGCCGATGGTCAGCACCACATCATGCAACGTGGCGATCACCGCGCCGAGCGAATACTGCCACTCGAAGCGGAACCAGACGTAGACCATGATCAAGACTAGCGCCGAGATGATGCCGAGAATGCCGTTCTGAGCCAGCTCGCCGGAGACGCGAGGGCCAACCATTTCGGTGCGGCGATAATCGACGCTATCACCCAGTAAGGCTTGCACCTTGCTGACGACGGCGGCCTGGGCCTCGTCGTTGCCTTCCTGGCGGGCGATGCGGATCAGCACATCGTCAGCAGCGCCAAAGGATTGCACCTGCACTTCGCCAAGACCGAGCCCGTTGAGCTGGTTGCGGATGCTCTCAAGGTCGGCCGGCCCGGACTTGGTCTGGACCTCCATGAGCGTGCCGCCCTGGAAGTCGATGCCGGTGTTCATGCCGTGGGTATAGAGCACCAAGAAGCAGAGTACCGACGCGATGCCGGAAAAGAGGAAGCTCCACTTCCTCCACTTCATGAAGGGGATTTTGGTGTCGTCGGGAAATAGGCGAAGCAGGCGCATGATGGAGCCTCAGGGTCCGGATCAAAGCGGAACGACGGACGGCCGCCGATAGCGGACCCAGGTC
>JAGSYU010000268.1 GCA_018262575.1 Pseudomonadota bacterium
GCTGCCGGACGGGCCGGTGCATCTGCGCGTCGAGGTCGACGAGGAACGGCTCTATTTCGCCTTCAGCCTCGATGGCGAGACCTGGACCTTCATCGACCGCGTCTTCGACGCCTCCATCCTCTCGGACGAGGCGGCAGCGCCGGGCACGCCCAACTTCACCGGCGCCTTCGTCGGCATGGCTTGCCAGGACATGTCCGGCGACCGGCTCGCCGCCGACTTCGACTTCTTCGACTATCGCGAGCGCGACTATCGCGTCGATCCGCGTCGCTGACGCCCGAAAGGAAAACAGGCAGGCACCTTGCGGTACCTGCCTGTCAGTTTGTGCCGGCTGGGGACATCGGCGGGGGGCAGCCGATGTCCTCGTCCTAAGGGTTCGAGATCAATCCTTGAGGGCGAAGGTCTCGAGCTTGGCGGCGTTGGTCTTGTCGATCAGCACGCAGTCCATGGAGATCTTTTCCGGCTGGCCGGTCTTGCCGTCCTTGAGATACTTGTCGGCGAGCTCGACGGCATACTGGGCCTGACGGAAGGCCGGCTGCAGGCCGGTGGCGTGGATCTTGCCAGCGATGATGGCATCACGCACGTCGTTCGAACCGTCGAAGCCGGCGATGATGATGTCCTTGCGGCCGGCGGCCTCGATGGCGGCCATGGCGCCCATGGCCATGGTATCGTTGCCCGAGATCACGCCCTGGATGTTCGGATTGGCCTGGAGGATCGATTCCATCTTCGAGAAGGCTTCGGTCTGGCTCCAGTTGGCGCTCTGCTGGGCGACCATCTTCATGTCGGGATACTGATCTGTCCGACTCCTTGCCGACCAGCTCGACGAAGTTGCCCTTTTCGCCAAGCGCTTCGACGAAGCTTTCGGCGACGAGGGTGGCACCCTGGTAGTTGTTGGAGACGATCTGGGCGACGGCAACGCCGTTGGCGTTGATTTCGCGGTCGATCAGGAAGGACGGGATGCCGGCGTCCTTGGCCTTCTGCACGGCGGCAACGGTGGCGTCGGCACCGGCGTTGTCGAGGACGATGGCGGCGGCCTTCTGGGCGATCGCCGAGTCGACGAGGTCGTTCTGCTTGTTGGCGTCGTCGTCATGGCTGTAGATGGCGGCCTGATAGCCGAGTTCGATCGCCTTGGCCTGGGCGCCAACCGCTTCAGCCTTGAAGAAGGGGTTGTCGTGGCTCGGGGTGATGATGACGATCAGCTTGCCGTCGGCGGCGAGGGCCGAGGCGGTCAGCGCGATGCCGGCCAGCAGGCCGAGGGTAACCGTCTTCAGAGTGTTGCGAAACGACATGTCTTTCTCCTCCACTAAAGTCCGCTGCACACCTCTCAGCGGGGCGCGGTTCACGTCGGGTGTCGACGGCCGCGGTCGTTGGCGCCGGCCGGGGCTTCGGCCGATGCCGAAATTTCAGCCCAGGCGGGCATTGCGGGCGACGCGGCGCTGCATCTGGTCGAGGATGACGGCGCCGACGATCACCACGCCCTTGATGACCATCTGCCAGAACTCCGAGACGCCCATCATGACGAGGCCATCGGAGAGCACGCCGATGACGAAGGCGCCGACAATGGTGCCGCCGATGGTGCCGCGGCCACCCGACAGCGAGGTGCCACCGAGCACAGCCGCCGCGATGGCGTTCATCTCGAAGGTCTCACCGGAGGCCGGATGCGAGGCGACAAGCTGCGAGGCGACGACGAGACCGGCAATGGCCGCGCAGAAGCCGGAGACCATGTAGACGGTGAGCTTGACGCGGTTGACGTTGACGCCGGACAGTGTGGCGGCGCGCTCGTTGCCGCCGACGGCGTAGATCTGCCGGCCAAACGGCGTCTTGGTGGCGACGTAGGCAGCGATGCCGGCAACGACAAGCAGCAGCCAGATCGACAGGGGAATGCCGAGGATGGTGCCGGAGCCGATCACCGGAAAGCCTTGGTTGCCGAACTCGGGCTTGCCGATCAGGTTCGGGAAGGTAGACCCACCCGACATCAACAGCGCCGTGCCACGGGCAACGTAGAGCATGCCGAGCGTGGCGATGAACGGCGCCACCTGCATTCGGGTGATCAGCAAGCCGTTGATAAAGCCGACGAAGGTGCCGACCAGCAGTGCGAGGCCGATCACCTCCCAGACGTTGGGATAGATCACCACGCCGAGCATCTCGATCGGAAGGCCGTACAGGACGAGGGCGCCGGCTACCATACCGACCAGACCGACGATGGCGCCGACCGACAGGTCGATGCCGCCGGTCAGGATGACGAAGGTCATGCCAATGGCGAGGAAGGCGTTGATCGCCACGTGCTTGGAGACGATCACCACGTTGGCGACGGTGACGAAGTTCGGCGCCATCATGCTGAAGAAGATGACAACGGCGATCAGCGCGATGAAGGTCCTGAGCTTCAGGAGCAGCAGGAGCGGCGTCGACTGTCCTTTGGGCGCTTCGGCCGCCGGGGTTGCAACTGTGTTGGTCATGGTCACTGATCCTGAGCCGGGTGGTCGTGAGCGGGCGCTTCAGCGTGTCCCTTGGTGGAGGCGCGGACGATGACCTCGTCGGTTGCCTCGTGATCGGGCAGATCGGCGGTGATCCGACCCTGCGACATCACCAGCACGCGGTCGGACACGGCGTGCACTTCCTTGAGGTCGGAGGTAGCAAACACCACCGCGAGGCCCTGGTCGGCCAGTTCGCGCATGGTGCGGAACACCTCTTCCTTGGCGCCGATGTCGATGCCGCGGGTGGGTTCGTCGAGCAGCAGCACCTTGGGTTCGGTCATCAGGCTCTTGCCGATGACCACCTTCTGCTGGTTGCCGCCCGACAGCGAGGTGATGGGCGTGTCCGGCGACGGCGCCTTGATACGCAGCGAGCGGAACAGCGCATCGACCGCCTTGCGCTCGGCGCCGGTCTGCACGGTGAACAGCTTCGTCACCTTGGCAAGGCTGGCCAGCGACAGGTTCTTGCCGACGGTGAGATTCTGCACGAGGCCGTCGCGCTGGCGGTCTTCCGGCACCAGGAACAGACCGGCGGCGATCCGCCGGGAGACCGGCAGTTGGTCGACCGCCCGACCGTTGATCGTGACGGCGCCGCGAGCATCGGCCCTGAGACCGAACAGGCTCTCGAACAGTTCCGAGCGACCTGCTCCCAACAGACCATAGATGCCGACGATCTCGCCGGCCCGGAAGTCGACGCTGACGTCGTCGACCAGATAGCCGCCGCCAACACGCGGCAGCTTCAGCCCTTTGACCGACAGGACGGGCTCGCCAACCCTGACCTCGCGCTGCTGACGCTTGGCGAATTCGGAGGTGCCGAGCATCTGGCGGATGATCCAAGGGATCGTCGCCTCGCCCTTGGGCGCACTCGCCTGGAAGTGACCATCGCGCAGCACGGTGAAATAGTCGCCGATGCGGACGAGTTCCTCGAGGCGGTGCGAGATGTAGATGATGGCGACGCCGGACTTCTTCAGCTCGGCGATGACGCGGAACAGCACCTCCACCTCGGAGGCCGACAGCGCCGACGTCGGCTCGTCCATAATCAGGACCTTGGCGTCGTCGGCCAGCGCCTTGGCAATCTCGACAATCTGCTGCTCGCCGATCCTGAGATCATCGACCAGCGTATCGGGATCAATGTTGTGCTCGAGACGGGCGAGCAACTCCTTCGCCCGTTCGCGCTGGCGCGGCATGTCGATGTGAACGCCGCCCTTGGTCATGTCGCGGCCGAGGAAGATGTTCTCGGTGACGGAGAGGTTGGGGCAGAGGTTGAGTTCC
>JAGSYU010000150.1 GCA_018262575.1 Pseudomonadota bacterium
GCTGCGGCCGGCACCGAGCGCGCCGGCTCGCTCGGTCAGGCCCATGGCGATGAGGAAGTCGCCCTGCGTCACCGGCCCCAGCACCGCCACCCCTTCGGCGGCGGCGGCGCGGCCGAGGCGGTCGAAGTCGACGTGGGCGGTCAGGTCGCATTCGCCGGGTTCGCGCAGCGGCTCGGCGTAGTGGTGGGCGCGCACCGCCTGCAGCGTTTCGCCAAAGCCGCTTCTCACGTGGCCGTAGTCGAAGATCAGCGCGGCGCCGCCGTGCTGGACGAGGCGGTGGGCGAGGGTGCCGATGATCGCCTCGGCCGGGCGGTTGATCTCAGCCACCGCGCCGACGGGCGCCTCGCTGGCCCCGAGCGGCAGCAGGGCCGGGTCGGGGGCGGCGGCGCCAATGCCGAAGGCAAGGTTGCCGTCGTCATCGAGGCCGACGACGCGCTCGCGCCAGCCGCGGTCGGTGCGGACGAACTGGCGGACCGGCAGGGCGTCGAAGAATTCGTTGGCGATGATGATCAGCGGCCCGTGCGGCAGATCGTCGACGCGGTCGTGCCAGACAGGGCTGGCAAGGCCGGTGAGGCCGGCCTCTTGCCGGCGGCGCAGCTCCGGGCTGATCTCGACCAAATGCACTTCGGCGGCGCGGATGAAGCCGGGGTCGACGCGGCCGGCCCTGAGCAGATCGGCCATCAGCGTGCCGCGCCCCGGACCGAGTTCGGCCAGCGTCACCTTCGGCGGCCGGCCGAGCGCCTCATAGGCGGCGACGCACCAGATGCCGATCAGCTCGCCGAACATCTGGCTGATTTCCGGCGCGGTGATGAAGTCGCCGTTGAGGCCGATGGAGGTGCGCGTGGTGTAGTAGCCATGCTCCGGGTCGGACAGCACGAGGCTCATGTAGTCGGCGACCGAGATCGGCCCGACGGCGGCGATCAGCCGGCGGATCTTCTCCTCGAGGCTGGTCATGACGACGGTTCCGGCCGCCGCGTCCGGCCGCCGAGCGCCAGGGCGATCAGCGCCAGGGCGGCGATGGCGGTGACGGCCGACAGCAGCATGCCCATGGTCAGGACGTCGCCGAACAGGAAGCCGACCTGCGGGTCGGGCTCGCGCACCGTCTCGACGAGGATGCGGGTGGCGGCGTAGATCAGCCCGAAGATGCCGACGGCGAGGCCGGGCTTTCTGAGGATGCCGGCCTTCCAGACGAGCGGCGTCAGCACGGCGAAGATCAGCAGGCCCTCGAGCACGGCCTCGTAGAGCTGGCTCGGATGGCGGGGCAGGCCGTCGGAATAGGGGAAGACGAAGGCCCAGGGCACCTCGGTGACGCGGCCGTAGAGTTCGCCATTGATGAAGTTGGCGATGCGTCCCAGGAACAGGCCGACCGGCGCGGCGACGGCCGCCAGATCGAACACGGTGAGCGCGTTGAGGCCGCGCCGCCGGGCGAACAGATACTGGGCGATGGCGGTGCCGATGAAGCCGCCGTGCACCGACATGCCGCCGTGCCAGATCTGCAGGATCTCCCAGGGGTTTTCGCGATAGGCCTCGAAATTGTAGAACAGGATGTAGCCCATGCGGCCGCCCAGCACGACACCGAGCGTCATCCAGACCAGGAGGTCATCGATGTCGGTGGCTTTCGGTCGTCGCACTCCGTTCCACAACCGCTCGGTCTCGACCATGCGGATGATGTACCACCAGCCGAATATCAGGCCGATGACATAGGCGAGCCCGTACCAGCGGATCGACACTGGACCGAGTTCGAGGAGGACAGGGCTGATCGGCGGAAAGGGCAGGGCGAGAAGTGGCATCGGCGTCCTTCTGTCGGGTGGCGGCGTGACCCCGCCGAACGAACCCCCTGCGACCGAGGATTGAAGGGCGTTCAACGCTCCGTCAAGCTTATTCAATGTCAGCTTTGGTTGGGGGTGGCCCACCCTTGGCTTTCGCGCCCCACGCGGGCGCCGCTTGGCGCCGGAAGGCTTGTTTTGTCCTCAGTCGCCGGCGGCCTCCGGCCTTGGCTTTCGCGCTCCGCGCGGGCGCCGCTTGGCGCCGGAAGCCGCAGGGGCGGCTTCTGTTCATCTCCTGCCCGGGCTCGGGCGGATGCAACTAGGCTTGCACCTGCCACTCGGGCAGCGGGAAGAGGCGATCGTAGCCCCAGTTAAAGACGTAGGCGTAGGCCATGTAAAACAGCGCAAACGAGATATCCATCATCAGCGCCTGCCACAGCGATATGCCGAGGTAGACGGCGATGAACGGCATCAGCACGGCCAGCAGGCCGGCCTCGAATAGGATGGCGTGGCCGATCCGCATCAGGCCGCCCTTGGCGGTGGTGCCGAGGGCGCGCGTCAGGGCGAGGTCGAACAGGTAGTTGTAGACAAGGTTCCAGGCCGTGGCGACCACGGCGATGATGGCGCTGAGGACGCCGATGTCCAGCATCGGCTGGTCGAACGCCAGCGCGCCGAGCGGCGTGACGAGGGCGAGGCCGATGATCTCGAAGCTGATGACATGACGGATACGGTCGAAAAGGGAACGCATGAAAACCTCCCAAGGGTCGTCCGAGAAAAATGGCCCGTGCAGGGGGAGGTCGTCCTCGCTTTACGTAGTTCAGCATAGAGAGGGGGACGGACCAGCGCAACAAGGGGGCGGATCTGGAGCGTTGTATGAGCGGGCGGTTGATATGGGATGCCGTGACAGCGGGGGTGTCCCATTGGCCGAGTGCTTCAGCCCGCTTGCTCCAGCACCTTGCCCGCCAGGATGAGGTCGACGATGGCGGCGAGCTTTTCGTCGATGATGTGCAGGTAGTCGGTCCAGTCGGAGAACTGGCTGAGTTCGGCCTTGCCATCGGAAATGCCGCGCAGGCCGATCATCGGCACGTTGAATTTCTGTGAGGCCCGCCACAGGGCGAAGGTTTCCATGTCCACCATGTCCTGGTCGATCAGGTCGTAGGCGGCGCCGGAGACGACATTGCCGCCGGTGGAAAGGCTTGCTTCCGGCACGCCGGGAATGCGCAGCGGCAAGGGCACGACGGCCGGCAGGTCCAGAAGCGGCGTGGTGCCCTTGGCAAAGCCGAGCGGGGAGGCGTCGATATCGCGATAGGCGATCGATGTTACCTGGTAGACTTCGCAGTGCCTCAGCTTGCGCGAGCCGGCCGAGCCGAGGCTGACCACCAGCTTGGGCAGCTCGCCTCGATGGGCGCGGGCGCCGAGTTCGGCCGTCAGGTTGACGGCCGCCTCGACCGGACCGACGCCGATCATCACCGGCTTGATGCGCGCCCGGAGGCCGGGGCCGTATTCCTGCTCGGCGGCCATGGCAAACAGCGTTGATCCGCGCATTGGTACCCCTCTCGAATCCCCGGTGAACGGCGATGACTGATAGCTGAAATCGGGGCACGCCGCGAGGCGGCGGACGCTGGAGACCCGCCCGCGCTGAGGAGGGCACCCTCCATGCCCTCGCGAGGCGCGGCTCCCGACAACTGCCGGACGCTCACTTGCGTATGCGCAGTCCGGTGTCCGCGTCGAACACCTGCGTCTGCGCGATGGGCAGGTTGAAGCGCAGCGTGGTTTGGCCGCTGAGGCTCCAGCGCTGCCGGAGTTCGGCCGCCACCGCGAGCCCCGCCCCGCAGTCGGCGTGAACGAAGGTCGCGTTGCCCAACTGCTCCACGCTCTTGATCGACGCCTGGATCGCGCCGGTGTCGGTCAGCTCGACGTTTTCGGGCCGGCAGCCGACAACCACGCGGCAACCGGGTTCCAGCCCGTCGACGGGCGATGGCAGGTCGACCGACATGCCGTCGGGGCGCAGCCGCCCGTCGGGCTGAACCTCGGCGGGCAGGAAATTCATGCGCGGCGAGCCCAGGAAGCCGGCGACGAACAGGTTGTCGGGGTCGTCGTAGAGCTCAAGCGGCGCGCCGATCTGCTCGACGCGTCCGGCGCGCAGCACGACGATCCGGTCAGCCAACGTCATGGCTTCGATCTGGTCGTGGGTGACGTAGATCATGGTGGCGCCGAGGCGGGCGTGCAGCGCCAGCAGCTCGGTGCGCATCTGGACGCGCAACTCGGCGTCGAGATTGCTGAGCGGTTCGTCGAACAAAAAGACGTCGGGCTGGCGGACGAGGGCGCGGCCGATGGCGACGCGCTGGCGCTGACCGCCCGACAGTTGGGCCGGCTTGCGCTCCAGCAGCGGCGTCAGCTGCAACAGGGCGGCGGCCTGTTCGATCTTCACGGCCGCCTCGGCTTTGGGAACCCGGTTTACCCGCATGCCGAAGCCCATGTTCTGGCGCACCGTCATGTGCGGGAACAGCGCGTAGGACTGGAAGACCATGGCGACGCCGCGCTTGGCCGGGTCGACCTTGGTCACGTCCCGGCCGCCGATCAGGACCTCACCGGCGCTGACGGTCTCCAGCCCGGCGATCAGGCGCAGCAGCGTCGATTTGCCGCAGCCCGAGGGACCGACGAAGACCACGAGCTCGCCTTCGGCAATCTTGAGCTCGACGCCCGAAATGATCTCGACCGGGCCGAAGTGCTTGCGAAGACCTCTGAGTTCAAGACTGCTCATCGCGCCTTATCCCTTGATGCCAGAGCCCGCGAGACCCTGCACGTAATAGCGTTGCAACGGGATCAGCAGCAGCATCGGGATCAGCGCCGTGATCACGGCGGCGCCGAACAGCTGGTTCCACGCCGTGGTGTATTGGTCCTGGAAGGCGGCCATGCCGACCTGAATCACCTTGAACTGCTGGGCCGGCATGGCGAGCAGCGGCCACAGAAACGCTTCCCACTGGAAGATGAACAGCATCAGCCCGGCCGAGATGCAGGTGGGCAGCGACAGCGGCACGTAGACCGACCACAGGATGCGCAGCCATCCGGCGCCTTCGAGGCGCGCCGCCTCGGAATAGTCCTTCGGAACCTGCTGGAAGAACTGGTAGAACAGGAACACGGCAAGGCCATTGGCAACCGACGGCACCACAAGGGCGGCCACGTGGTCGATCCAGCCGAGCTGGCTCACCACCGTGTAGAGCGGCATGGCGATGGCTTCGAAGGGCAGCATGAAGCTGACCACCACGATGCCGAGCACCGTGGACTTCCCGGGAAAGTCGAACAGCGCGAAGGCAAAGCCGGCCAGGGCGTTGACGACCAGTCCCAGCGCCGTCGTCAAGGCGGCAACCAACAGCGTGTTGGCGATGATCGCGCCGAAGCCGCGCTCGAAGATCGCCACATAGGCGTCCAGCGTGAACGGCTCGGGCCACAGCGCCCGGGGCGTGAAGGGGAAGAGATCGCGGAAGATCGCGTCATTGGGGCGGAAGGACGACAGGATCGCCCACCACAGCGGCAGAACGAAGATGATGGCCGCGGCCACAAGGCACAGGTAGAGCACGGCTTTGCGCAAGACGGGCGGCATCACGGCGTCTCCTTCGGCGGAGCGGAGGACAGCAGGCGGAACTGGATGCCGACGATGACCAGCAGCAGAGCCACCAGGCAGACGACGATCGCCATGGCGCGGCCCATGTCGCCGAAGACGAAGCCGGACTTGTAGGCCTCATACATCAGAACGTTGGTCGAGCCGCGCGGCCCGCCGCCGGTCAGCATGAACACGGGGGCGAACAGCAGGAAATTGATGGTGACGTCGGCCACCAGCACGAACAGCAGCGTGGGCCTCAGCAGCGGCAGGGTGATCAGCCACAGGCGCTGCCAGGGCGAGGCGCCCTCCAGCCGCGCCGCCTCGCCGATCTCGGGGGGAATGTTCTGCAGGCCGCCGACCAGAAAGATCATCCAGTAGCTGACGCCCTTCCAGGTGGCGATGGCGATGATGGAATAGAGCGCGAAATCAGGGCTGGTCAGGAAACGGTAGGGGCCGAGGCCGACACCGCCGAGGACGCCGTTGAGAAAGCCCTCCGGCAGCAGCACGATGCGCCAGATGATGACGGCCACCGGCAGCGAAATGCCGATCGGGATCAGGAACAGCAGGCGGAACACCGCCATGCCCGGCAGCTTCTGGACGAACATCAAGGCGAGGGCAAGGGCGAGCGCCACCTGCAGCGGGTTGATGATCAGGTTGAACCACAGCGTGACGCGGAGCGACTTCCAGAACCCGGCGTCGGTCAGGAGGTCGAGGTAGTTGCCGAGGCCGATAAAGGCCCGTTCGCCGCCGATGGTGGTGTAGAGGCTTTCGTAGAGGGCGAGGCCGATGGGGTAGGCGCGAAAGACGGCCAGCCCCAGCAAGGCCGGCGCCAGTGTCAGGACCAGAAGCTTTATGGGTGAGCGGTTCATCGGCGGCCCCGGTTCACAGGGAGACGGCTCGCGCCGGGCGACGCGAGCCGGGCTCTGCGAGCTGTTTTACTTGCGGTTCAGCCGCTTGGCAGCCTGATCGTAGCTGTCGACCGCCGTCGCCAAGGCTTCATCGACGGCAACGCCGTTGGCGATATCGGTGAAGGCGGTGCGGAAGGCGTCCTGCAACTGGCTGAAGGCCACGGTCACCGGCCGCGCGACGGCGGTGTTGCGCGATTCCCAGGCCGACAGCCGCATCACGCTGGCCGGAAAGGCGTCGAAGCTGTTGTCGGCGTTGATCTTGTCGAGCAGCCGATTGGTGGTCGGCAACTGGTTCAGCTTGTCAAACCAGATGTCCGTGCCCTGGTCGCTCAGCGCGGCATAGTGGGCGAAATCGGTGGCCGCCGCCGCGTCGGGGCTGGCCTTGGTGACGCTCAGATACCAGCTGCCGGTGGGCGTCGCGGCCTTGCCGTCGGCGAACTTGGGATGCGGGGCGATGCCGAAGTTGATCGAGGATTGCGCCACGGCGGCGACGTTCCACGTGCCGCCGACGAACATGGCCAGCTGGCCGTTGGTGAACATCTGCGCCGCCTCGCCGAAGCCGAGGGAGCGCGGACTGACATTCCAGCTGTTGAACAGGTCCGACCACCAGGTGGCGGCCTTGGTCCAGGCCTCGCCGTTCAGGTAGCTGTCGGCCGTCATGGCATCGGCGGAAATCAGGTCCGACCCCAGCGAACCGCCGAGCGGCTGCAACTGATAGAGCTCGGCAAACTGTTCGAAGGCAAAGCCCCAGGGCTTGGCCTTGCCGCCTTCGCTGCCGGACACCGCCTTGGCCGCTTCGGCGATCTGTTCGAAGGTCCAGCGGTCTGTGCTCGCCAGCGTGGCGATGGCGTCGGGATTGGCCACGCTGCCCTTGGTCAGCCCGTTGGGCGGCGTCACGCCGGCCGCCTTCAGGAGGTCGACGTTGTAATAGAGAACCTGGGCCGAGGAGTTCATCGGCAGCGAATACAGCTTGCCGTCATAGGTGCCGGCGGTCACCGACGGCGCCACGAGCTTGGCCTTCGCCTCATCGGCGACAGCGGCGTCGAACGGCTGGATATAGCCGTTGGCGGCATAGGCGGCGACAACCGGCGCGTCGGTATAGATCAGGTCGACGGCGGCATCCCCAGACTTCAGCCGCATTTCCGAGACCTGGAAGAACTGGTTCCACGGCAGGCTCTGGATTTCGACCTTCACGTCGGCACGGTCCTGCATGTACTGGGCGGCCACCGCCTCCATGGCGCCCTTGTCCAGGCCTTCGATCATCAGGATGGTCAGCGTGGTCTGGGCATGGGCGGTGGTGGCAAGTCCAATTGCCAGAGCAGTCGTCAATATCGGCAGCCGGGTCATGTGGGTTCCCTCCTTCGTTTGCAGTTCTACCGGTTCAAAGCCTGCCCCGAAACTCTACTGGGGCGGGCATCTAGCTTCGATTCCTGCGCTTGCGGTGCTCACGAACCTTAAGTTCGCTCCGCTCCGGTTCTCGAACTCATCGCCATCTGCCTCACCCCAGCGCGTTTCGCGTCAGGCTCTCGGCAACCTGTGCCTGGTTCGCTATCCTCTTGGCGACGTCGATCAGGGCGTCGGTGACCAGGCGCGCCAGACGCGGCTGGTCGAGCTCGAGGGCCACGTCGATGCGCTGATGATGCGGCGGCGCCCACGGCCGGCGGTCGGCGTCGGTGGCGCCATAGTGCGGCCCGCCGGTGGTGTCCACCGTAACCGGCAGGCTCTCGGTCTCAAACAGCGTCGGGTCGACCAGCCAGGCCACCGGGCAGGTGTCGTGCAGCGACGGGCCGGGCGCCCGCCCGGCCGCCACGTCGCCGGATCGCTCGGTGTAGAACTGGATGATGTCGGACACCGGGTTCGGGGCGGCAACGGCGGCCTTGAGGCGCGCGAGATCGTCGGCGTCGAGCCAGGCGCGGTTGGTGACGTCCAGCCCGAACATCGTTGCCTTGATGCCCGACCGCAGCACCAGCGCGGCGGCCTCGGGGTCGGCCCAGACGTTGAACTCGGCGCGGGCGGTGACGTTGCCGCCGGACAGGCCGCCGCCCATGAACACCAGTTCGCGCACCTTGGTGGCCACATCGGGGTCGAGGGCCAGGGCCAGCGCCAGGTTGGTCATCGGGCCGAGGGCGACCAGCGTGATCTCCCCCGGCGCGGCGTTGACGCGGGCGATGATCTCCAGCGCTGCATGGCCGGGCGTGACGCCCTGGCGCGGCGGTGGCAGCGTGGCGCCCACCGAGTCCAGCCCGGTGACGCCGTGGAATGCGGCGGGAAACTCATAGCGCTGCAAAAGGGGGGCGACGGCGCCGCTATAGACCGGAATGGGGACGCCGAGGGCGCCGACGATGGCCAGTGCGTTGGCGGTCGTCCGCTCGATCGGCGCATTGCCGCAAACGGTGGTGATCGCCTCGATCTCGAGACCGACCGACGTCGCGGCCAGGGCAATGGCCGCGAAATCGTCATGGCCAGGATCGCAGTCGATGATAAGGCGACGACGGGTCATCGGGGACTCCTCTATTGCCCCGAGAATGCGGCCTTTCCGGCGGTAGCAAAAACGACGCTTTGTCGTTCGATTGACTTTGGCTCAAGCGAAAGAGGGGGTGGCGATCAGCCGGGAGGGGCTTTGGTGGTGCGGGCGGCGACCGGCGTGTTGGCGGGGTGGACGGCGGAGCGCTTCCGGCTTTGAGGGGACGTCCGGCTCGCATGGACAAAACGGCAAATTTGCGCGCCAAAGCGGTCAGGAAATACATCATGTCGGGTAACGAAACCGGACACTCAACACAGGCATACGCACAA
>JAGSYU010000269.1 GCA_018262575.1 Pseudomonadota bacterium
GCCACCGCCTCCTTGTCGTCGAGCGTGCCGACCGTGACGCCAACCGAGTGGCCCTCGTCGTCGGTCATATAGAGCTGGCTGCCGCAGGTCGGGCAGAAATGCCTCAGAGCGCCCGGCGAGGAGCGGTAGGTCGCCGCTTCGCCAAGGGTGACGCGGAAGCGGTCGGGCCGCACCTGCATCCAGGCGACCGTCGCCCCGCCCGTCGAGCGGCGGCAGCTGTCGCAATGGCAATAGTCGATGATGGCGCCGTCGCTTTCGGCCGCGTAGCGAACCCGTCCGCACAGGCAACCGCCGACGAGACCAGCCATGGGATCACTCCTCCCCACCCGGCGGTCGCCGGTCGCGCTTGACGGCGCCGCGCTTGGTCTTACCGTCGACGCGGCGCACCTGGCTCGCCCGCGTCGGCCGTGTGGCAATGCGCGGCTTCGGCGGCACCGCCGCTTCGGCCAGAATGCCCTTCAGCCGCTCGATGGCGTCGTCGCGATTGCGCTCCTGCGAGCGGAAGCGCTGGGCCTGGATGATGATTTCGCCGGCCTGGGTCAACCGCGACGGACCGGCGATGCGCGACGCCCGCACCTTCACCTCCCAGGGAATGCCGGCGGCATTGTACAGGTCGTAGCGCAGCGCCACCGCCGTCGCCACCTTGTTGACGTTCTGCCCGCCCGGCCCCGACGCCAGGACGTAGGTGAAGGACAGGTCCTTCTCATCGATGTAAAGCCGGTTGGCGACGTAAATCATGGGGCAACGATAAGGGACGGCACCGGCGTCTGCCAACCCTCTTCGCAAGTGCCTGGCTTGAAAGTCGCTGGTGTCAGGCAGCTAGCGACAGGCACGAGAACCGGAGCGGAGCGAACTTTCTGTTCGTGAGCACTGGAAGCGCAGAAGCCAAAGCCTGGTGCGGAAAAGCGGGAACCGGTCTTCCGAGAAAACGATGCGACGAAGAAGAGCTAGCTGCCGCGCCCCGGTAGAGTTTTCAGCCAGGCTCTCAAGCCTTGAGGAAACGGCCGCTGGCCGCCACGCCGATCAGGAACACGGCGATGATCAGGAAGGCGACCGGCAGCGAGGCGACGTGGGCGACGAAGCCGATGGACGCCGGCCCCATCAGGATGCCGGCGTAGCCGAGCGTCGTCACCGCGATCAGCGCCGCGGGCACCGACGGCACCAGCATGGCGATCAGAAGTCCGGACGCCGCCAGCAGGCCGCCAACCAGGATGATCGTCGTGCGGCTCACCCGCCGGACGATGGCGTCGCCGCTGAGGCGGCCGATGGTCATGGTCGTGGCGAAGGCTGCATAGCCGAGGCCGGCATGGGCCGGATCGGCGCCGCGCGTGAAGGTCAGGAACACCGCGCTCCAGTCGAGAATGGCGCCCTCGGTCAGGAAGACGATGAAGCAGAGGATGCCGATGAACAGCACGACGCCATGTGGCAGCGCGAAGGCCGGGCCCGAGGTGTCGCCGCCAAAGGTGAGGAAATGGGGAGCCGCCCAGGCGAGCATCGCCGCCGTGAAGACGATGGCGACCAGCGACACCACAACCGGCGAGGCGCCGAGGCTGAGCAGGCCGGCGCAGCCGGCGGCGCCGGCAATGCCGCCGACGCTGAACAGGCCATGGAAGCCGCTCATCAGCGCCCGGCCGGCCGCCCGCTCGACGATCACCGCCTGGATGTTGACGACGCAGTCGACCGAGCCGACACCGGCGCCGAGCACGAACAGCGCGACGGCCAGCAAGCCTGCATTCGACACGGTGGCCAGCGCCGGCAGGGCGATGCAGACCATCAGCGACGAGGCGATCAGCACCCGGCGGCAGCCATATTTCCCGGCCAGCGCCCCGGCGAGCGGCATGGCGATGATCGAGCCGATGCCGAAGGCCAGCAGCAGCAGGCCGAGGCCGCCAGCCTCAAGGCCGGCGCGCGTCTTGGCGAACGGCACCAGCACCGCCCAGACGGCGCCGCCGAAGCCGGCGATGAAGAAGGCGACACGAGTCGAGAACTGTTCGGTGCGCCCGATGGTGTCGGACACTTCAACGGCGGCGGTGGACATGGCGAACGACCCCTCAAGAGAACGCCGCCTCCCCCAAGACGACGCGGCAATTGATTCGATTCACAGGGCTGTCGTCAAGGGATTCCCGCCACCGCACGCGTTTTGCCTCCGCGCTGTGGCATTAGCGCTCGGTGAGCGCCAACCTGAGGCCAAGCAGCACGAAAGCACCGGCGAACATCCGGCGCAGGGCAGCGAGCACCGACGGCCGCGACAACACCTTGTCGCGCACCGTGGCGGCGGCAACGCCGTAGACGACGAACACCACGAAGGTCATCGCCATGAACACGCCGCCGAGTTCGACAAAGCGCAACGTCGGCGCCGCCTGGTCGCCACCGATGAACTGCGGCAGGAAGGCGAGGAAAAACACGGTGAGCTTGGGATTGAGCAGGTTGAGCAGGATCGCCCGCACCGTGATGTCGAGCGCCGAAGCGTCGCGGCCGTCGGGCGCCACGGCCAGCGCCCCGGTCTCCTTCAGCGTCATCCAGGCCATGTAGAGCAGATAGACGACACCGGCCACCCTCAGGATCTCGAAGGCAAGGACGCTGGTCTGGATCATCGCCGAGAGGCCGAGCACGGCGGCAAGAAGATGCGGCAGGATTCCCAGCGTGCAGCCGAAGGCGGCGATCGTCGCCGCGCGGGCGCCGCGCCCGAGGCCGGCGCCGAGGGTGTAGAGCACGCCGGTGCCCGGCGAGGCGACGACGATCAGCGAGGTGATGAGGAATTCGGGGGACATGAAGGCAGACATCGAGGGACTCCATAAGGTTGCCCTACCCTGCCGCCGCCCAAAGGCCGGAGCCACCCGATTTCCAGTGCGATCGCTAGAGATTCCGCCAATACCCCTTCACCTGGGGAGTAGCAACCTATATCAGCCACCCGCCCCGTTCTGCCTGAGGTCCTCCGCCTGCGCGGAGGATGACAGAATTATATATTAAAACAGATACATAAATTGTCATCCTCCGCGCAGGCGGAGGACCTCAGGCAGGATAAGGGGTGAGGCCTCTATAGGGCAACAAACTCATGCAAGATCCGCCCGAAACCGGGTGACCCATCGCCACCCGGATCGCTCAAGCGCGATGGTCAGCTTGCGGAGACATCATCCTGGAGGGATGGCCGCAGGATTTTCCTGGTCACCGCCATCGCCGTCGGCCAGGCGACCATGGTCAGCACGAAGGCCGTCGGCCAGGCGATGAGGAAGACCTTCGGCCAGTGGTTCAGCCAGACGGCCGTCGGCCCCAGTTCGATCACCGACATGATGCCCGACATGGTCAGGGCCATCATGAACGTCATGACGATCTGCGAAATCAATGCAAACTTCTTGTCCATCGTTTCCCGTTTCTCACGTTGTGGAGCGATGGACCGCCAGATTCCGAAAATGACAGCGGCACCATCCATCTCCATGGGTGGCGCCGTGGGTTCACACCTGTCGCATGACTTCATCCCGCAACGCGGGGGCCGGAATAACCACACCAGCCAGAATCTTTTCGGCAGGCGCACCATGAAGGGTTTCGCCACCTGGATCAAGACGGCGGCACGGGTCACAAATGCGTGATCCGGCGGCCAAAACGAAACCGGGCGACCCTTCGGCCGCCCGGTTCACTCATTCAGTTATGGTCGCGGATCACACCAGCGACTTGTAGACCGGCGACCACACCTTGGCCTTGATGGCGGCCTTGATGGCGGCGTCGTCCATCTTCGGGGCCAGGCCCTCGGCCATCGCCTGCTTAGCGACGGCGACGGCGATGTGCGAGGAGACCTCACGCATGCGGTCGAGCGTCGGCAGCAGCTTGTCGCCGGGCTTGGTCTTGGCCGGCGACAGCTCGGCGAGCGAGCGGGCAGCGGCCAGGAACATGGCATCGGTCACGCGCTTGGCGCCAACGGCCAGCGTGCCCAGGCCGACGCCCGGGAAGATGTAGGAGTTGTTGGTCTGGGCGAAGTGGTAGGTCTT
>JAGSYU010000270.1 GCA_018262575.1 Pseudomonadota bacterium
ATGTGCCTAAATCCCACGCGTCCCACTCCCTGGGTGTCGGTTGGCCGCAAGGCCGGGAGAAAGTGGGTGCTCTCAGGCGAACCGGTCCGCCCTCAGCGAACCGGATTCGGAAAGACCCCATTCGAGCATGTCTGCCACCAACGGGTTTCTTTCCTGGTCAGGCCAGCCATCCGGAAGGCCGGCGCGTCACGGCCACGGTACGCTTGGCGCTCCGGGCGTCACGCCTTTGCCGCGGCGGGAATCCGGGCGATGACTTTGATCTCGAAGTCGAAGCCGGCTAGCCAGGTGACGCCGACCGCCGTCCAGTTGGGGTAGGGGCGCTCGGTGAAAACCCGCTGCTTGACGGCCATGATCGCACCGAACTGGTTGGCGGGATCGGTGTGGAAGGTCGTCACGTCGACGATATCGTCGAACGTGCATCCGGCCGCTGCCAGCGTTGCCCCAAGGTTTTCGAAGGCGAACTCGACCTGGCGTTCGAAATCCGGTTCGGGCGAGCCATCCGGACGACTGCCAACCTGTCCGGACACAAACAGCAGGTCACCGGAGCGGATCGCGGCGGAATAGCCGTGCTCCTCGTAAAGAGCATGTCGGTTGGCGGGGAAGACTGCTTCGCGCTGGGCCATGTTTGATCTCTCTTCATATGGGTGACGGCACCAGACCTGTGGGGCAGCGTGGCGGAATGTCGCCGACGCTTTCCATGTCACGTTATTTGGAATACGGTGCGTATGTGAAAGTAATCCGCATACGCCGCGTATGTCAAGTTGATATACGTGGCGTATATGAATTCGAGAGTGCAATGATGGCCAGGCGACGGTCCGAGACCATGGAAGAGAACCGCGTCAAGCTGATCGCCGCCGCGCGAAAGGCCTTTGCCGAAAAGGGCTATTCCGCCGCTTCGATGGATGAGCTGACCGCTGAAGCTGGCCTGACGCGGGGCGCGCTCTACCACAATTTCGGTGACAAGCGCGGCCTGCTGGCGGCGGTCGTCGACCAGATCGACTCGGAAATGGCGGCGCGCGCCCAGGAGGTCGGCGCCCGCATCGCTGACGACTGGCAGGGGATGCTCGCCGAGGGAGCGGCCTATATCGAAATGGCACTCGAGCCGGAGGTTCAGCGCATCGTTCTGCTCGACGGACCGGCGGTGCTGGGTGACCCCTCGCAGTGGCCGAGCCAGAGCCGTTGCCTGCAGGTGACCAAACAAGCGGTGGAACACCTCATGGAACAGGGGCTGTTCAAGCCGGTCGACGCCGAGGCGGCGGCGCGGCTTCTCAGTGGCGCAGCCCTCAACGCCGCTCTGTGGATCGCCGCCAGCGACAAGCCGGAAGACGTCCTGCCGAAGGCCATCGCGGCGTTCCATGCCTTGGCGACCGGCCTGCTTGTGAGGCCCACGTAAAGAGGCCCACGATCCCAACTGCCGAATAAAATCGATCAAGCTCCCTCAAGATAAACTTGAGGGTGATTTGCATCATTTATGTGCTTATGCTGACTTGAACGGCGTCCTTCGGCCTCGGTCTGCTCTCTTGCAGCCTTTCCCGGCGGGCGCTGGCCAGTGGCCGCGGCTGGGACAACAGACGGAAGGCGCGAGCCCGAGCGTTGCCTGAGCGTTGCCCAAGCGTTGATGGAGAGTTGCGATGAGACTGCCATTTCCCCCGAAACGCCTTCTTCCATCCATCGGCTCGGCCATGCTGGTGGCACTCGCAGCTTCCCCCGCCGCCGCCCACGTCAAATGGTTCGCGCCCTACATCGTCGGCGCGCCGCCGCAGCCGGTGTCGATGACGCTTGGTAACGTCTGGTTCTGGACCGGCATCGTCCTGGTTCTCGTCTTCTTTGTCGGCACCCGCCTTGTCGAGCGGTCGCCGACCGGCGAGGCAATCCTGCAAGGTCTCGACCGCGTCACCGATCCACTCTGGCAGCGGCTCGACGACTTTGTGCGCGTGGTCATTGCGGCCTTCTTCGTTGCGATTTTCGCCATCGGCGGCGTCTACCTGACGCCCGACCTCAAGACACCGGCGGAGTGGGTGTCTTGGATGCAGCTTCTCATCGCCGCGCTGATCTTCTCTCGCCTCACCCAGCCGTTTGCCGCCGTCGGCATCATCAGCCTCTGGCTCCTGGCGCTGCGCGACTATGACATCTTCCATCTGCTCGACTATCTGGCGCTCGGCGTTGGCGTCGCCGGCTATCTGGTGCTGGAATCACTGCCAAACCCGGACTGGCGCGCCCGCCGTTTCGAGGTGTTGCGGTGGGGCGTCGCCATCGCCTTGATGTGGTCGAGCCTTGAAAAGTTCGCCTATCCCGACTGGTTCTATCCGCTGGTCGTCGAAAAGCCGTTCCTAACCTTCGGCATGCCGCGCGACGTGTTCATCCCCATGGCCGGCGTCGCCGAGTTCACCATGGGATTCGGCCTGATCTGGACGCCGCTGGTGCGCCGCCTGTCGGCGATCGCCCTCTTTGTCATCTTCAACGCCGCCGTCTATCCCTTCGGCCGCGTCGACCTGATCGGCCACGCGCTGATCATGGCGATCATCGTGGCGATCGCCGCCGACCGGACGCGCGAGGTGCGCTTCCTGCCGGCCGCCAGACGGGCGCTCGTCGGCGTGCCGGCCGGCCTGGCCGCCGCGCTGGTCGTTTTCGTGACCGGCTACTGGGGCCTGCACATCGCCATTTATGGCACGAAAGGCAGTGTCGGCGCGCCAGCGACCGAGCATCTCACCCACACGCCGAACGCCGAGCAGCCGCACGGCGCCATGGGGCTGAACGACGGCACGCCCGACGCGATGACCGCCGAGGTCGCCAATCGCGCCGCCATGGATCGCATGCATGGCCCGATGATGAGCGGTATCGCCGATCCGGACCCGGACGCGGCCTTCGTGCGCGGCATGATCCCCCATCATCAGGGGGCGATCGACATGGCGGAAACCGTGCTGAAATTCGGCCGAGATCCGCAGAACCAGCATTTCGCCCGCGAGATCATCGACACGCAGACGCGCGAGATCGCCGAGATGCGGGCGTGGCTGCACCAGCGCGGCATCGCCGAGTGAGCTTGC
>JAGSYU010000271.1 GCA_018262575.1 Pseudomonadota bacterium
GGATCGCCGGACGTCGGTATTGTTGAAGAGATTGAGAGAGAACACCATGCTCGAAGCTGAAATCACCGGTACCGGCGGCGTGCTCGTCGAAGGGCAGGCAGTCGGGGAGCTGCACGGCTTTCGCTTCGTGCCCGACGCGGGTGTCGGCGGCGATGGCTCCGAAGCCAAGACGCTGAAGGCGGCCGCCCAACAGGCGCTGTCCGGCGAGTTCGACAAACGTGCCGAGCGCATCTCCAAGGCGCCGAACGAAGACATCGTCCTTTCCACCGATGGCAGCCTGCGCTGGCTCGGCCAGCCGGTGGGGCGGCTGGTGGCCGGCGACGACACGCTCGCGCCGAAGATGATGCTGCTCGCCGACGAGCAACTGGCCGGCGCCGCCCGCGAAAAGGCGCAGGACAGGCTCGACCTCTGGGTCGGCGCGCATATCCAGACGCTGCTGAAGCCGCTGTTCGATCTGCGCACCGCCGCCGATCTCGAGGGTATCGCCCGCGGCGTCGCCTTCCGGATGGTTGAGGCGCTCGGCACCGTTGAGCGGCACGACGTTGCCGACGACATCAAGGCGCTCGATCAGACGCAGCGCGCCGTCATGCGCAAATACGGTGTTCGCTTCGGCGCCTACCACATTTATGTGCCGGCGCTTCTGAAGCCGGCGCCGGCCGCCCTGGTTGCCCAGCTTTGGGCGCTGAAGCACGGCTCGCTCGACATGGCGGGCCTTGCCGAGCTGCCGCAGTTGTCGGCTTCGGGCCGCACGTCGATCAAGGTCGACCCGGCTTTCGACAAGACGCTCTACCGCCTGGTTGGCTTCCGCGTCGCCGGTGAGCGGGCGGTCCGCCTCGATATTCTGGAACGCCTCGCCGACATCATCCGGCCGCTGATCGCCTTCAAGTCGGTGGATGGCGCCACGCCGCCCGAGGGCGCACTGGCGCAGGGTGGCGGCTTCACGGTGACCGTGTCGATGACGTCGCTGCTCGGCTGCTCGGGTGAGGACTTCGCCTCCATTCTGCGCGGTCTTGGCTACCGCTCGGAAAAGCGGACGATCAAGGTTCCGGTCAAGCCGCAGAAGGCTGAGGCGCTCGTCGACGGCGCGGTTTCCGAGACGATCTCCGAACCGGTGACGGCTGACACCGCGCCGGCCGAAGCCGCAATCGAAACGGCCGTGACGGACGCCACCCCGACCGAGACCCCGGCCGTCGAAGCCGAGATCCCGGCGGTGGAAGCTGCCGTGTCCGAGACGACGGCGGCCGATGCCGAGGTGCCGGTGGTCGAGGCCGAAGCTCCGGCGGATGGCGCTGCTCCTGACGGCGCGGTTGTCGCCGAAGAGGGCGCCGAGGCTCCCGCTGAAGCGGCCGACTCCGTCGTGCTGGAAGATCGGGAAGTCGACGTCTGGCGGCCCGGCCGCGGCGACCGTCCGCGGCACGGCGATCACCGCGGGGAGCATCGCGGCGACCACCGAGGCGAACGGCGTGGCCCGCCGCAACGTGCTGCCGCGAAACCGGCCGAGCCTGGCGAGGCCGTCGCCGACGGCCGCGCTCCGCGTCCGCATGACGATCGCCGGCAGGACCGTCGCCCGCAGGCCGATCGGCGCGAAGAGCGTCGCTTCGGCGACCGCCGCGATGGCCGTCCCCCCGAGCGGAATGCCGACCGTACCGCCGAACGGCCGCCGCGCAAGGAGAAGGTCGCCGATCCCAATTCGCCCTTCGCCGCTCTGGCCGCCCTCAAGGCGTCGCTTGAGCAGCAGAAGAAGAAGTAGGAGCACGGGCGGGCGTGGCCGAGGAACGAATTTCCGACCGGCAGCGGATCGACAAGTGGCTGGTCTACGCGCGCGTGGTCAAGACACGGACGCTCGGCCAAACGCTCGCTGCCTCCGGCCACGTGCGCCTCAACGGCCGCAAGATCGACGATCCCGCCCAGCCCGTGAAGGCCGGCGACGTTCTGACCATCGGCCTCCACGGTCACGTCAGGGTGCTGAAGGTGCTCGATTTCGCCGAGCGGCGCGGTTCCTATTCGGTCGCCTCCGAGCTTTACGAGGATCTGACGCCGCCGCCAGCCCCCGGCGAGTCAGCGCCGATCGTTGACGCGGGCGAGGGGCGGCCGACCAAACGCGATCGTCGCCGCTTTGAAAAGTTGACCGAACAAGACCGGAATGACCGATGATCGACCTTGAATGGCCGGTGGAAGTTCGTTACGTCAGCAGGCGTTTCGCCTGTGGACATCAGGGTATTGGCTCATGACCTATGTCGTCACCGACAACTGCATCGCCTGCAAGTACACCGACTGCGTGGAAGTCTGTCCGGTCGACTGCTTCTACGAAGGCGAGAACATGCTCGTCATTCATCCCGATGAGTGTATCGATTGCGGCGTCTGCGAGCCCGAATGCCCGGCCGAAGCGATCAAGCCGGACACCGAGCCCGGCCTCGACAATTGGCTGAAGCTCAACGCTGAGTATGCCACGATCTGGCCCAACCTTGCCGCCCGCCGCGATCCCCTGCCGGACGCCAAGGACCATGATGGCGTGGAGGGCAAGCTCGCCGCCCTGTTCTCGCCCAAGCCCGGCAAGGGCGGCTGAGAAAACATCGCCGCTCAACCCTCAGAATAGGCAATGCAGCCATGTGATGACGCATTTTGCGCCGCGTGGCGTCATATTTCTTTGTTTTTTGTGGTTTTTGTGCTATAGGTAACGTTGACAGTCGACGAATTCTTCCGGTCGCGCGCGGGGCCCTGCACGGGGTCTTTTTTATGACCTACATGGAGGCATCCGCCTCGATACCGGTCTTTGCATGTGTGCAGCAAGTACGCTGCGGTCGGAAGCGAAACCCCAGTTCGACTGAAAACAACGCGAAAGCGTGCCGGCGGGCGAACGTTACAGTTCGCAGATCATACCGATCCCTGATTTCTTGCTGCCTCCCGGCAGGAGAGGTTGGTTTTGTCATCGCCGGCGCCGAGGAGTGGATGGACTGAATGGCCACTGCGAAGAAACCCGCTGTCCGTAATGGGTTCAAGACCAACGAGCACATCGTCTATCCGGCCCATGGGGTCG
>JAGSYU010000151.1 GCA_018262575.1 Pseudomonadota bacterium
GGCATCATCACCGGCGCGCTGTTGATGTTCATCCTGGCGCTCAACGAGTTCCTGGTGTCGCTGCTCTTGGTCGACGCGCGCATCGTCACGCTGCCGGTGCAGATCTATAATTCCATCCGCTCGATCATCACGCCCGACCTTGCGGCCATCTCCGTGGTGTTCATCGCCGTTGCCGCCATCGCCATCGCGCTGCTCGACCGGCTGGTCGGGCTCGACATTTTCCTGAAATCGAAATGAGGGCGTGAAACGCCCCGCCGTTCGAGGACCGCTGCCATGACCGACGTCTCCTTCCACGATTATGCCAAGCTCGATGCGGCGGCCCGCGCCGCCCTGCTCAAGCGTTCGGAAACCGACCTCACCTTCTTCCTCGACAAGGTCGCGCCGATCATCGAGGCGGTGAAGACGGACGGCGACGCGGCGCTCCATCGCTTCGCCCGCGACCTCGACAAGGCGGAGGTCAAGCCCGGCGCGCTGAAGGCAACCGAGGCCGAGTTCGACGCTGCCTTCAAGGCCGTCGAGCCGGAGGTGGTGGAGGCGATCCGCTACGGCATCGAGAATATCCGCTGTTTCCACGAGGAGCAGAAGCCGGAGGCCATGTGGCTGAAGGAGATCCGCCCTGGCGCCTTCGCCGGTGACCGGGTGACGCCGATCCGTTCGGTCGCCCTCTATATCCCCCGGGGCAAGGGCGCCTTCCCGTCGGTGACCATGATGACGGCGGTGCCTGCCGTCGTGGCTGGCGTGCCTGACCTCGCCATTGTCACGCCGCCGACGCCGGATGGCTCGGTCGACGCGGCGACGCTGGTCGCCGCCCGCCTGGCTGGCGTCGAGACGGTCTACAAGGTGGGCGGCGCGCAGGCCGTGGCCGCCGTTACCTTCGGCACCGAGACGGTGAAACCGGCGCTGAAGATCGTCGGCCCCGGCAGTCCGTGGGTGGTGGCCGCCAAGCGCCTGCTGTCCGGCGTCATCGACGCCGGCCTGCCGGCTGGCCCGTCGGAGGCGATCATCTTCGCCGATGACACGGTGCACGGCGGCCTTGCTGCTCTCGACGTGTTGATCGAGGCCGAACACGGCCCGGACAGCTCGGCCTATATCGTCACCCATTCGCGCCGGGTGGCCGAGGAAGCGCTGGCCGCGCTGCCCGATCACTGGGCGCGCATGACCCCGCAGCGCGTCGAGTTTTCGAAAAAAGTACTGGGCGGCGCCTTCGGTGGCATCATCCTGACCTCGTCGGTCGAGGAGAGCTATGCCTTCGTCAACGACTACGCGCCGGAGCATCTGGAGATCCTGTCCACCGACCCTTACGCCCATCTCGGCAAGATCACCGAGGCGGCGGAGATCCTGATGGGGCCGTATACGCCGGTGTCGATCGCCAACTTCGGCCTCGGCCCCAACGCCGTGCTGCCGACCAGCCGCTGGGCCCGCACCTGGGGGCCGCTATCGGTCTTCGATTTCGTCAAGCGGTCGTCGGTCGGCTATGTCACGGCCGGCGCCTATCCGGAACTCGCCCACGCCGCCCGCGTGCTCGCCCGTTACGAGGGCTTCTCGTCCCACGAACAGGCCGTGTCGGCGGTGCGCGACGCTTATCTCAAGGGCTGAATGATGAAGGCCGTCCGCCTCTACGCCGCCGGTGACCTCCGGGTCGAGGACATCGCGTCCCCGTCTGCCCCTCGTGCCGGCGAGGCGCAGCTGACTGTCACGGCGGCCGGCATCTGCGGCTCCGACCTGCACAACTTCCGCACCGGCGCCTGGATCAGCCGGTCGCCGTCGGTGGCTGGCCACGAGTTCGTCGGCGTCATCGCGGCGCTGGGCGACGGCGTCACCGGCTTTGCCGTGGGCGACACGGTGGTGGCCGATTCGCGCGTCACCTGCGGCGTCTGCGCCGCCTGTCGCGGCGGCCGGCCCAATGTCTGCGACAAGCTCGGCTTCGTCGGCGAGGTCTGCGACGGCGGCTTTGCCGAGGAGGTCGTGCTGCCGGCCTCGCTGCTGGTCAAGGCGCCGGCCGGCGTCGATGCGGCGGCGCTCGCCATGGCCGAACCGTTGGCGGTGGCGCTGCATGCGGTGAACCGCCTGTCGGCTCCGGCAGGATCGCCGGTGCTGATCGTCGGCTGCGGACCGATCGGCGGCCTCGCGGCGCTGCTGCTGTCGAACCGGCATGACGGGCCGCTGCTGGTCGCCGACCGCAACGCCGACCGAGCCGGCCGCGTTGCCGAAGTAACAGGCGCCCGCGTCGTCGATCTGTCGCCGGACGCCGTTGCCGAGGCACTGGCCGGCGCGCCGCTGCTTGCCGCACTCGACGCCACCGGCCATCCCGACGTGATCGGCACGCTTGTCGATCTCCTGTCGCCGGGCGGCACTCTGGCGCTGGTCGGCATCGGCCACGGCAGCCTGGTCGTCGATCCGGTGCTGCTCGTCGAGCGCGAGATCGCGCTCATCGGCTGCCATGCCTTCACGGACGAGTTGCCGGCGGCGGTGGCGCTGATGCCGGCGCTCGCCGACCGTCTGCTGGCGCTGATCGACGAGACGATCGATCTCGACGGTGTGCCGGCCGCTTACGAACGGCTGCTGGCCGGCCGTTCGACCGGTCTCAAGACGATTATCCGGCCCGTCATTCTGCTGGGGTCGCCATGACGGCGCCGAGCCGCACCGCCGAGATCCGGCGCCTCGCCGCGACGGACGAAGGCGCGGCGACCGCCGCGCTGGCGGCGTTGTTTGTCGACCTGTTCGATCTCGCGGCCAAGGGCGTCGCCATCAACCGCGACCAATACAGCCTCAACTCGCTGAACGGCTTCTTCTCGGCCGGCGGCGCCGACTACTTCTTCAAGTTCCACCAGGAGGACGGCGAGGAGGCGATGACCGGCGAATATTATCGCGCCGACATCCTCGCCCGTGCCGGGCTGCCGGTGGACATGCCAGTGTTCGTTTCCAACCTGCCGGGCGAACAGGTACTGATCTACCGCCGCCGCTCCGATCCGCGCTTTTCCGACGTGCTCAGGGCGCTCGACATCGCCGCGCTCGACGAGCGCCGCAACCTCGTCGCCGAGGCGGACGCCGCCGCCGCCGAGCGCGGCCTCGACGCGGCGATCGCGCGCGTCTATTTGGGCAGCCTCAGGCCCGTCACGGTCAGCGAAGCGGCGGCCGAGCCAATCCACCGGCTGTTCCATGACCGTCTCGTTGACATGCCCGGCCGGCGCTTTCCCGGTGGTCGGCTCGCCGGTTTCTACCTGGGCAAGCCGGTGCGCCTGCCGGGTGTCAACCTCGCGTGGGATGATTTCGCCGGCCGTCGCCTGGTGGTCAACGGCCGGGCCTATCGGCAGACGATCGGTGACCTGTTCGCGGCGGCCGGTGCGCGGCTCCGGCCGGATCGGCTCGCCGACGCCGGTGGCGTGGTGGCGCATGGCGACGCCCACAACGCCAACGTCTGGTATGGCCAGGGCCCGGACGGACCGGTGCTCAGCTTCTACGATCCGGCCTTTGCCGGTGAGCACGTGCCGGCGCTGCTCGCCGAGGCCAAGGCGACCTTCCACAATGTGTTCGCCCATCCGCTCTGGCTCTATGATCCGGCCGAGGCGACGCGGCGGTTTTCGGCGTCGGTCCGGCTCGGGGACGGCACCCTGGCGATCGACACCGACTGGGCGCTGACGCCGGTGCGGCAGGCGTTGCTCGCCGCCAAGGCGGAGTTGGTCTGGAAGCCGCTGCTTTCCACCCTTAAGGCCGGCAATCTGCTGCCGGCCGACTGGCGGCGGGTGATCCGTCTCGCCCTGTTCCTCTGCCCGACGCTGGTGATGAATCTCCGGGCTGGCGCGACGACGCACACCGAGACCTCTTCGGCCATCGCCTTTGCCGTCGCCGTCATGGTCGGCAGCGAACCGGAAGCTGGCGAGGATGCGATGACCGCCTTCCTCGAGGCCATCGATCCGAACGCGTCAGTGAAATCTGCGCGCTGAAATCGCCCGAACTTCGTCCGCTCCGGTGGCTCGAAGGGCGGCGGCGGCTGCCGCCTCGCATCTGGCCAAGGTCAGGGCTGACAATGTCGCCTTGATCTCGGGAATGGCAGCGGGAGCGACCGAGAGCTCGCACACCATGATGCGGGCGATGCCATAGGGCTTAACGCGCAGGATGGCGCGCACCTGGGTGGCGCATCAGTTCCGGCTGGAGGAGCGCGACGCGGATGCCGCGCAGGCCGAGGAAGGGATTGTCCTCCTTCGGCAGCGGCAAGTAGGCCACCTCGTCGTCGGCGGCCGGTCCGGCCATTGCCAGTTCGCCTACCGGTTCGATCATCATGACCGGTTCGCCGAGGGTGACGTCGCGGCCGGTCACTGTCGACACGACGGCGTAGGACTCGCCGTTGGCCACCACCATCGACACCTTGGGGGTGATGGCGGCGATGTTCGCCAGCTACAAAGCGCCGATCTACACCCTCCGGATCGCCTGGGGTGGTGACCTCGACGACCACCGGCTTTTCAGCGGGCTTCTCCGCTGCCTTCGACAATCCCGGCGCCAGGGATCTGACCGACAACTCGGCCGCTACCTCGCCAACTTCCTCAGGACCGGCAATCCCAACGGCGACGGCCTCGTCGCGTGGAAGCCCTGGGAATCGGCGACGAACGGTCCGACGCAACTGGTGGTCGGCGCCGACGCCCAGACGGCGATCATCACGATCCCCGAGGCGGCCAAGACGCATCTGATCGAGTCCGTGCTGAATGGTCGCTGGTTCAGCCACCGCCTCGACCGGCACTTCGGCAATCCCTTGCCCTGGATCGGCGTCGAATAGTCGCCGGGATTCATTGGCGACTGTTCGACGGGGTAGAGTCGCAGAAAAAGGGAGCGGCGCCAACAGGCGTCCGCTCCCTTTGATCTCGGAGGAAGGCGCCGTTCGCGGCGGCACCTTCAAAAAGCAGCCTCAGAGCATTTCCCGATCGGATGGTTCATCCGACTGAAAGGCAATGCTCCCAAGCCCACCCCTTGAACCTGTTCATGTGGCTCGGGTCGTTTCGACCCGAGCCGAACGGGCTCAGGCGGCGGCCTGCATGCACGAGCCCGACGGGCAGACTTCGGCGCACTGCTGCGTGTCGAAATGGCCCTCGCACTCGGTGCACTTCTTGGCGTTGATCGAATAGACCTTGCCCTTGTGGCTGATCGCCTTGTTCGGGCATTCGTCTTCGCAGGCGCCGCAGGAGGTGCAGGTGGAGGTGTCAATCATAAAGGCCATGGGTGTCACTCCTCTTGGTTGTCCAACGGGGTCGCGGCTGTCCGTTTTATATGCGACCCCGATCTCAGTGTGCCGGAGCGGAAGGATTTCCCCTTTCGCTCTCGGCGTAGTCTTCGCGTATTCGCGTTGTCCGGAAAGTCTGCAACTTTCCGGATGACCGTTTCAGCGCTCCGTGCAGGAAAGGCAGGGATCGATGCTGTTGACGATCATGGCGATGTCCGCGACCTTGGCGTCCTGCAGCATGAAACGCAGGCCGTCCCAGTTCATGAAGGTCGGCACACGCCACTTGACGCGTTCGGGCTGCGGCGTGTCGTTGGTGCGGAGGTAGTAGATCACCTCGCCGCGCGGCGCTTCGCTGCGGGTGACGGCCTGTCCCGGCGGGATGTCGGGGCGGTCGTTGATGTTGGTCGGGCCGCCCGGCAGGTCGCGCAGGCAGGCGCGCAACAGGTTGATCGAGGTCAGGATTTCCTCGAGGCGAACCATGGCGCGCGACCAGACGTCACCGTCGGTCGCCGAATGCACCACCAGCGGCAGACGGTCGTAGGCGGCATACGGCGCGGCGCGGCGCACGTCGTATTCGATGCCGGACGCGCGGGCCACCGGACCGACGACGCCGCAGGTGATGGCGTCGGCATGGCTGAGGACGCCCACGCCCTTGGTGCGACGCAGGATCGAGCCGTTGGACTTGAAGGTCTTGATGATGTCCTTCGTCTCGACTTCGATCTTGTCGATGGCGCCCTTGATGTAGGCGATCGTCTTGTCGTCGAGATCGTAGCGGACGCCACCGATGCACATGGCACCGATGTCCTGGCGGTTGCCGAAGATCGACTCCACCATGTCCTGACCGATCTCGCGGACCTGCATCATGTGCATGAAGTAGGTCTCGTAGCCGACGAGGTGCACCAACAGCGCCACGTTGAACAGATGCGAGGTGATGCGCTTCATCTCGTCGGCGACGACGCGGAGATAGATGCCGCGCTCGGGCACCTCGATGCCGGCGATCTTTTCGGCCGCCATGGCGAAGGTCTGCGGATGGCTGTTGGAGCAGAGCGAGCAGATGCGCTCGGTCAGCACCACGTTCTGGTACATCGTCCGCTTGGTGGTGAGATACTCGATGCCGCGGTGGGCGTGGCCGGCGTTGATGTCGACGTGGCTGACGGTCTCGCCCTTCACATCGATCTTGAAGTACATCGGTTCCTCGAGGGCCACATGCAGCGGGCCGACGGGAATGCTGAAGGTCTCGGGTACGGTGTTCGTGCTCATGCTGCACCCTTCTTTCCGGCGAGGAGGCGTTCCCACAGGCCCTTGGTGCTGGCGGCGTTGACCAGCGTCGAGAACGGGATCAGCCGCTCGAGGACGGCGCCGTCAACCGATGCGTCGAGGAACAGGCGGCGCGGATCGGGATGGTCGGTCACCTTGACGGAGTAGAGTTCCATCATTTCGCGCTCGTGCCAATCGGCATTGCGGAAGATCGGCGTCAGCGACGGGATGTCGCCGCCCTGCGGCACATAGGCGATGACGGTGAGGGCGTCGCCTTCGATGTCGAAGTGATAGTCGATCTCGTAGGACGTGCCGTCGAACGGCGTGCCGCCGAAGGTCTTCGGTGTTTCCTTGGGTTCGGCCGCGGCCTTCTCCTCGCCGTCCTCCTCGTCCTCGTCTTCGTCCTCTTCTTCGGGGACGGACGGCTGGGCGCAGGTGATCATGGACAGGCGCGCGCCCATCTCATGCAGCAGGGCAGCGACCGGCTTGAGGTCGGCGGCGGCAGCGAGGCCAAGCCAGGCAACGGTGACGCCGTGGCTGTCGGTCTCGGCGGAGTATTCGACGCCAGCCGGCGCCGCGGCGGTGAGGCGGGCTTCCAGGTCTTGCGGTAGGCGGCTCATGCTGGGACCTTCCGGTTCTTGAGATACTTGGCGCGGCACTTCGGGCAGCGCGCACGCACCTCACTATATTCCTCGGAACTGAGCGGCGGCTTGGCATTCTTGACCATCGGCGCCGTGTTGAGCGCCGTGGCGCCACACTCGACGCACGTCTGATTGGCAATCAGGCCGTGCTCGACCATCTCGAACTTATCGGCGTTCGCGTGGGCAAGGTTCCAATCGTTGGTCTGGTGGATGGCGTCCGTCGGGCAGTAGAACTCGCAGTTGCCGCAGAACACGCAGGTGTTGTGCCAGCAATCGAAGGTCATGCCGTCGGGCGTCTTGGCGAAGCGGATGGCGTTGGCCGGGCAGACGCGCTCGCAGATGCGGCAGCCTTCGCAGGTCTCCGCCTTGAATTCGATGCGGCCGCGCAGGCGCTCTGGCGTGAAGGCCGGGCCGAAGGGGAAGGCCTCGGTCTGCGGACCCTGCTTCAGGTTGCGGGCGAAAATCGTCAGGAAGTTCATCTTGTGGCCTTTCCTCAGAGACGCTCGCGCCAGATTTCGATGGCCTTGGCGACGCCGGCGATGATCGCCTGCGGCCGGGGCGGACAGCCGGGCACGTTGACGTCGATCGGGATGTACTGATCGATCGGCGCCAGCACGGCGTAGCTTTCGCGGAAGATGCCGCCGGAGATCGGACAGACGCCGACCGCCACCGTCACCTTCGGCTCGGGGATCTCCTCGTAGAGGCGCAGCACCGCATCCTTGACGCGGACGGTGAGCGGCCCGGAGATCAGCACGATGTCGGCGTGCTTGGGGCTGCCGCAGTACTGGCAGCCAAGACGCTCGACGTCGTAGCGGGGGATCAGGGCGGTGACCGCCATCTCCACGTCGCAGCCGTTGCAGGAGCCGGCGTTGATCCGGTAGAGCCAGGGCGACCGCGTGGCGATCTTCTTGAAATCGGGTATCAGGCCCATCTTTCTCTCCTCAGACCACGACGACGACAGCTAGGCTCGCCACGGCGAGCAGCAGCGGCCACTTCAGAAAGAACACGAAGGCCTGATCGATGCGCATGCGGCCCATGGACAGGCGGACCGCGGTGATGCCGACCAGCATCAGCACCGCCATCTTGATCAGCCACACCAGCAGGCCACCAACCATCATCTCGGGGGCCAGCGGGAAGAACAGCGCGATGCCGAGGCTGAGCACCACCACCTTCTTCAGCGCCGACATGATCTTGAACAGCGCCAGCACCGGGCCGGAATACTCAAGCAGCGGGCCTTCCAGCACTTCGGTCTCGGCCTCCGGAATGTCGAAGGGAACGATGCCGAGGTTGGCCGGATAGAAGAAGCAGAAGGCGGCGACCGCCGGCCACATCACCGGATCGAACAGGAAGGCGCCGTGCGTCTGCTGATAGGCGATGATGTCGTTCAGCGAGAAGGTCGCCCAGGTGCCCATGCCCATGCCGGTGCGGATGGCAACGGCGGCGGCGATCAGCACCAGCGGGCCTTCATAGGCGATCATCAGGGCCATCTCGCGGGAGAAGCCGATGGCGCCATAGGGCGAGCCGGAGGCCGAGCCGGCGATCATCAGCACGATGCCGGGGATCATCAGCAGGTAGAGCAGCACCAGGAGATTGCCGATGGCAGCGTCCGGTGCGTAGACCGAGGTGATCGGCACCAGGGCGGCGGCGATCAGCATGGAGATGACGCCGACCAGCGGGGTGTAGAGGAACACCGTCTGATTGGCGGCAGCCGGCACCATGGTGCGCTTGAAGCCGAGCTTGATGATGTCAAAGAACGGCTGCAGCAACGGCGGTCCGACGCGGCTCTGCAGGCGAGCGGCGACGCGACGGTCGACACCCTTCATGGCAAGGCCGAAGACGAGGGCGAACACTCCACCTGGGAAGAGGAGCACCGCCAGCAAGATAGCGATCTGGTTGGACATT
>JAGSYU010000152.1 GCA_018262575.1 Pseudomonadota bacterium
TCGCCGACTTCCTTTTGCAGGGTGCTGGACTGCAGGTTGAGCCGGTCCGACAGGGTCATCAGCTGGGTCGAGGCGGCGCCGGTCATTTCGGCAGCGGTGCTGACGCCGCTGATGTTGTTGGTCACGTCCGTCGTTCCGGTGGCCGCGAGCTGGGTGTTGCGGGCGATCTCGTTGGTCGCCGCGCCCTGTTCCTCGACGGCGCTGGCGATGGCCGACGAGGAGTCCTGGATGTTGGTGACGGTGCGGACGATGCGCGAGATGGCATCGACGGTGCTGCCGGTGGCCGCCTGGATCTCGCCGATCTTGCGGCCGATCTGGTCGGTGGCCTTGGCGGTCTGGTCGGCCAGCTGCTTGACCTCGGCGGCCACCACGGCAAAGCCCTTGCCGGCGTCGCCGGCCCGCGCCGCCTCGATGGTGGCGTTGAGCGCCAGGAGGTTGGTCTGGGCGGCGATATTGCTGATCAGGACCACCACTTCGCCGATCTGCTGGGCGGCCTGGGACAGCGTCTGAACGTTCTGCGAGCTGGTTTCGGCCTCGTTGGCGGCATCGCGGGCGATCGACGACGACTGGCTGACCTGCTTGGAGATCTCCTGGATGGAGGCCGACAGTTCCTCGGCGCCGGCGGCGACCGTCTGCACGTTGGCGGCGGCCTCCTCGGCGGCGCCGGCCACGGCCTGCGCCTGACGGGCGGTCTCTTCGGCTGTCGCCGACAGGTTCTTGGCGGCGTCGGCCACTTCGCCGGACGACCTGCCAAAGCCCGTTGCAAGCTCCTCCATGCGAGAGACGAACTGCTCGGCCAATGCGGCCCGCCTGCGAACGGCCGCGTCGTCGGCCGCTTTGGCCGCTTCCTGGGCCTTGCGGGCCGCTTCGGCGTCACTCAGGCTTTTGCGAAAGGCTTCAAGACCGTTGGCGATGGCTCCGACTTCGTCCGTGCGGTCGATCCCGTGGATGGTCAGGCCATAATGACCCGATTGCATCGACTTCATGGCTTCGATGAGCGTGGCGATCGGCGTCGTCACGCCGTTGCGCAACAACCAGATGGCAAGTCCGATCATCGCGACGATGATGAGCCCGATGGTCATCAGGGTCATCCAGACCGCCGACCAGGAAGCGGCGGTGTTCTCGTCGCTGAGCGATGCCACCTTCGTCAGAACTGAATTGTTGAGCGTGGTGGCCTTGTCCTGGATCGAGTCGAGAAGTGGCCGGCATTCATCGTTCAGCCTGCCGAGTGCCTTGGCATTCTCGGCGGGATCGGTGGACATCGACATCTTCACGACCTCGCCGCAGACCCCGCTCATCGCCGACTGGATGGACTTGCGGTAGTCTTCAATTCCGCTTTTGAACTCGGCAGGGGCGTTGGCCAGCGCCTTGTCGATGAACGTGCCGAAACTGGTCAGCGACTCGTCCCTGACTTTCCCGGCGGCGGCGTTTTCCTCCGCGGTCGTCGCCGCCGCGTTCCAGTACATGCTGGCCTTGACCTCGGCCGCCCTTCGGGACGCGCGTACCAGGCTCACCGAGGCATCCATCGGACCGCTGATCAGATCATTGTATTCCGTGTCGATCTTGATCATCTGGTAGCCGGCATATCCCGCTCCTCCGAGGGCGCCTATTCCGAGCAGCGCGAGAAGCGAAGACACCTTCAGCATGAGCGACAGATTTGCGTAGGACAATTTGCAACCCTCCGCCGGGCAGGCCGCTATTCTGACGGCAGCATGTATTCGGCTGCTGGAGTGTTTCTAGAAACTGGTAAATGATTTATAAATATTACAAAAATATTTTCGTATACGAAGGTATACAGTGGATCTACTCTTCGTATAAATTGCGAGAAAATGCCGATTTTTACTGAAGCAAACACCGGTGGCTCGCGTTTTAGCTTGGTGTTTCGAAGTTGAACCCCCCGGGTAGATGCGCCGCTCCTTTGCTTAACGTATGAATTTATTGGCCATGGCGTGGGCGCGGCCTTATCCCAAGGTTTGGCACATCCGCCCGCATCGCCGGCAGCCGGGCTATCGCCTCCGCCCGCGGTTCGTCCTTGTCGGGTCGATCTGGATTTGCACCGGGGAAGCAATCGGGCACAGCCGTCGCGGTTTGTCCCCGGGTGGGGGATTAGTGCCCGCCGCCACCGCCTCGCTGGACAGCCGGCTTTTTCACGAAGGGCATGGCGAGGACGAGGACGAGGAACAGCGCCGTCAACAGCAGGAAGATGTCGTTGAAGGCCATCACCGTCGATTGCTGCTGGGCGAGGCCGGTCAGCTTGGAGATGGCGGCGAGGCGGGCATTGCTGCCGAGCTCCGACAGCGTCTGCGTCATGCCGTTGAGCGTCGACATGGCGGTGGAACTGGTGATGTTGACCGCCTCGCGCAGCCGGTCGAAATGCAGGTCGGTGCGGCTGGTCATGATCTGGTTGATCAGGGCCAGGCCGACGGCGCCGCCGAGGTTGCGGGTGAGGTTGAACAGGCCCGAGGCGTTCTTCATCTCGGCCGGCGGCAGCGTGCCGAGCGCGATGTTGTTGATCGGGATCATGCAGATCATCATGAACACGCCGCGGAACACCTGCGGCCAGAACAGCTCCCAGAAGTCCCAGTCGGCGGTGAAGCCGGTCGACAGCCAGGTGGCGACGGCGATGCCGACAAAGCCGATGGCCATCATGACGCGCGGGTCGAGCTTGGCGGCGAGGCGGCCGGCAAACGGCGCCGTCAGCAGCATGGCAACGCCGGAGACGAACATGGTCTCGCCGATCTGCAGCGCCGAAAAGCCGCGGATGCGGGCGAGATAGACCGGATAGAGGTAGGTGAGGCCGTAAAGGCCGATGCCCAGGCAGAAGGAGAAGGCGCTGCCGAGGGCGAAGTTGCGGTTGACGAAGGCCTTGAGGTCGACGATCGGGTTGGCGCGGGTCAGCGCCCGATAGAAGAACACGATGCCGCCGATCGTCATCACGCCGGCCAGCACGGCGATGCGCTCGTCGGCGAGCCAGTCCTTGCTGGGGCCTTCCTCCAGCACGTATTCCATCGACCCGAGGAAGGCGGCCATGGCGGCCAGGCCCCACCAGTCGAACACCTTGAACAGGCGGAAGTCGGGCTCGTCGAAGTCGATCAGGAAATAGCTGGTCACCGTCACGAAGATGCCGGGCAGGATGTTGACGAGGAACAGCCAGTGCCAGGAGAACAGCTCGGTCAGGTAGCCGCCGGCCGTCGGGCCGATGGTCGGCGCCAGCGTGGCGACCAGGCCGATGATCGGCGTCACCAGCGGCATCTTGTCGCGCGGGAAGATGGTGTAGGCCGAGGCGAACACCGTCGGGATCATGCCGCCGCCGATGAAGCCCTGCACGGCCCGCCACAGGATCATCTCGTTGATCGACGAGGAGAAGGCGCACATCATCGACGCCAGGGTGAAGCCACCGGCGGCGATGGTGAACATCCAGCGCGTCGAGATCATCCGCGACAGGTAGCCCGACAGCGGGATCATGATCACTTCGGCGATCAGATAGGAGGTCTGGACCCAGGAGATCTCGTCGTTGGCGGCCCCCAGGCCGGCCTGGATCTCCGACAGCGACGCCGAGACGATCTGGATGTCCAGGATCGCCATGAACATGCCGAACACCATGCAGATGAAGGTGAACAGCCGGCGCGTGGTGAAGACGGGGCCGGCGACGGCCGGGGCAATGGCGGACATGGGCGTGACCGGTGGCTATCGGCCGAGGGTGCGCCGACAACCCGTCCGCGCAAGCCGGTCGCATCAAAAGAGGGACGGCGACCGATCCTGCCCGGTGCGTCCGGTCGGATCGGTCGCGGAAGCGATCAGCTGGCCGGCGCGATGCCGGCCGAACCTGTGCCGGCCGTCGCGGTGCCGGACGGCGCGGTGCGCGGATCGGCGGCGACCACCACCGAGAGGCCGGGGCGCAGCTTGCCGCTGGCCGCCGCCTCGGCGGGCACCGAGATGCGGACCGGCAGGCGCTGCACCACCTTGGTGAAGTTGCCGGTGGCGTTGTTGGCCGGCAGCAGGCTGAACACCGAGCCGGTGGCCGGCGACAGGCTCTCGACGGTGCCGAGGATGGTCTCCTCCTCGCCGAGGGCGTCGACGGTGATGCGGACGGTCTCGCCGGGCACCAGCTTGGCCAGCTGGGTTTCCTTGTAGTTGGCCTCGATGTGGGCGCTGCCGGTGGCGACCAGCGCGGCAAGCTGCTGGCCGGGCGTCACGTAGGTGCCGACTTCCAGCGCCTTGTTGCCGACGACGCCATCGACCGGCGCGCGGATCTCGGTGAACGACAGGTCGCGGTTGGCCTTGTCGAGGGCGGTGCGCAGCGACTTGCCGGTGGCTTCCGACTCGACCTTCTCGGCCTTCAACACCTCGATGTTGGCCTCGGCAACCGCCACGGCCGCCTCGGCGGAGGCGACGGCGGCGCGGGCGGCGTCGCGATCGGTGCGGGCGTCGTCGAGCTGCGACTGGGCCGACACCTTGCTGGTGACCAGCGTCGTCTGGCGGGTGAAGTTGATGTCTTTCGACTCGAGCGTTGCCGCGGCCGAGGCGACGCCGGCCTTGGCCTGCGCCACCTGCGCCTCACCGGCGGCGATCTGCTTGTCGATGCGGGCGATGGTGGCGAGGTTGCCGGCCAGCGCGTTCTCGGCCTGGGCGACGGCGATCGTATAGTCGCCCGAGTCGATGCGGGCGATGACGTCGCCCTTCTTCACCATCTGGTTGTCGGCGACCATGACCTCGGTGACGTAGCCGGAGGCCTTGGCGGCCAGCGTGGTGATGTCGGCGGCGACATAGGCGTCGTCGGTGGTGACCAGGAAGCGGCCATCGATCCACCAGGCATAGCCGGCGTGGCCACCGTACCAGGCGGCGACGCCGAGCAAGGCGACGAACACCAGGCGGCCGACAACGCTGCGCGGCTTCTTGGCCGGAGCGGCGGGCACTGCCTGGACTTTGTGGCCCTCAGGATCGGGGGCGACGCGGTGCGGCGCGCCGGGGCTGGCCTCGGCGGTCGGCCGAAGGGCCGTGACGGTGGCGTCCGAGCCTTCGTCCTCATGGGCGGCGTTTGCTTCGCGCTTGGCCATTGAAATCTCCATCTGTCCGCTGTCGGCCGGGCCGAGGGACTGCGCCGCAACCGGCGCTTGGTATCCGGTAATCTAGGTATTGTTGCTGATCGTCGAAAGTGTTATCTCATGACCGAACCGTTCGGTCAATAACCTGCTTCGGCGATTGGTTGACGTTTCAGCCTTTTCCGGGGCACTCTCAGCAAAATGTGATCCGTCACCGGATTTTCCGTGATCGCGATCGCCAAAAGGCAGGATGGCCCCGCGGGGTCCGAGCGCCGACAATGAAACGATGCGGATCGAATGCGACCGCGAGGGCAGGGGTGGATGAGCAAGGTAGTGGCGCAGCCCGGCGAGCCGGTGGCCGGCCCGGAAGGGCATGACAAGGAAAAGCGGCGCCAGATCATGGACGGCGCCCGCGAGGTGTTCCGCGCCAAGGGCTATGAAGGCGCGGCGATGGACGCCATCGCCAAGGCGGCCGGCGTCTCCAAGGGCACGCTCTACGTCTATTTCACCAACAAGGACGAGCTGTTTGCCGAGCTGATCACCGACGAGAAGCAGGACCTGGCGGCAGCGCTTGACGCCTTCCAGCCGACGGACGGCAGCTTCCGCGACAACCTGCGCGCCTTCGCCCTCCGCTTCAACGAGCTGTTGACCGGCGAGAACCACATGTCGACGATCCGCATGGTGGTGGGCGCGGTGGAGAAGTTTCCCTCCGTCGGCGCCATCTTCTTCAAGGCGGGCGCCGAGCGCGGCGTGACGCGGCTGACCGAGGTGTTCGCGACGGCGGTGGCCGACGGCCGCCTGAAGCCCTGCGATCCGACCGTCGCGGCCCAGCACTTCATCTCGCTCTGCACGGCGGAGATGATGAAGAAGGCGCTGTTCGGCGCCGCGCTCCGGCCGACGCGCGAGGCCTCCGAGCGGATTGTCGACAACGGCCTCGACGTGTTCATGGCCTACTACGGCGCCAAGGACTGACCGGGCCTGCGGGCCTGAGCGGAAATTCTACTGGGGCGGGCATCTAGCTTAGTCTTCTGCGCTTCCGGTGCTCACGGACAGGACGTCCGCTCCGGTTCTCGAAGCCGTCGCTACCTGCCTGATACCAGCGAATTTCGGCTCAGGCCCTGGAGCCCTTCGTCCGGGGAGCTTGATATCGGCCTTGTGCCTCTTTCTTCCCGAGGTCCTCTGCCTGCGCAGAGGATGACGGATTATACAATGAAAACATATAGATAGGATGTCACCCCCGCGAAGGCGGGGACCTCAGGCAGAAAAGGGCTGCCAGGGATGGATCAGGCTCGCTTTCGATTCTTGGCGTGCCGGGCGCGGAGACGGCGTTGGGCGGCGCCGGGGCCCGAATTCGTGGCGATCTGCCACACCCCAGCGAATTTCGCTCATCGGCCCCGCGGCAGCGGGCGCCATAAATGCCTGTTCGCCTCATTGTTAATACATTGTTAGCCATGTTTAGCGAACGTGGACTGTCTCGGGCCGAATGGGGCGCGATGTCCGTTCCACCGTATTCGACCCGAGGTCTCCGTTCAGGCGGAGATCCTATGATTGGCTCCTCGTGCGCAGACGCTTTCCACGTGTGGAAGCCCCTCTCGTCCTGAGCACCGGAGCAAGGAGGCATAATGGCCCACGTTGTCGCGCTCATTCACGAAGAAGAAAACAGCAGCTTTGGCGTTTCCTTCCCGGACTTTCCGGGCTGTGTCTCGGCCGCGACCAACCTCAACGACGCGATCGCCCGGGCCGCTGTCGCGCTGGCCGCTCATGTCAGGAACATGGGCCAGAACAACGAGGCCCTGCCGGTGATCCGGACGATCGACGAGATTCGCCGGACGCTGCAAATCCAGGAGGCGATCATCGCGGCGGTTCGGGTCGACCTGCCGGGAAAATCCGTCCCCGTGCAGCTCACCATGAACGAGCACCTGCTTGCCGCGCTCGATCGGGCCGCCAGGGCAAGTGGCCTCACCCGCTCGGACAAGATCGCCGAAGCCATCCGCGCCAGCCTGGCGGTGTGAGGCGGGCGATATGTGCCTCTCACCTGACCGCGGGAGGTGCCCATCTCCCGTTCAGGTCGGGTGCCAAGTCTCATTGGAACCGAGGCGGTGTGTGTCTGGTGACGCAACGGCCGGCAGTGTCGGACACGACGCTCTTCATATATTGACGGACGTACAATTTTTTTGTACGCTTTGCCCATGATCAAGAGCTTTCGGGATCGCCGGACCGCCAGCCTCAACGAAGGCGTAGCCGTCAAGGGCGTGCCGGCCGATGTGCTTCAGCGGGTGGTCTCCAAGCTCTTTCTGATCGACACCGTGACACGGCTCGATGATCTCCGAGTGCCTCCCGGCAACCGCCTTGAAGCCCTGTCCGGCGACCGTGCTGGACAGCATTCGATCCGCGTCAACGACCAGTGGCGCATCTGTTTCCTCTGGAAGGACGGCGATGCCCATGATGTCGAGTTCTGTGACTATCACTGAGGAGGCCTCGACCATGCCCCGCGAAATTCCGTTGCCGCATCCCGGCATCGTCCTCAGGCAAGAGTTTCTGGAGCCGATGGGGATGTCCGTGTACGCGTTGGCAAAGGCGATCGATGTTCCCCGCAGCCGCATCAACGAAATCTGCCACGGCCGGCAAGGTATCACCGCCAGCATCGCCCTGCGGCTCGGTCGCTTCTTTGCCGTCGATCCGCAATGGTTCATGAACATGCAGGCCAAGTACGACCTCTGCACCGCCGCTGAGGAAATGGCCGACGTGCTCAACCGCATCCAGCCGCGCGAGGCGGCCTGAGAGCTCGTTCCGTTCGGTTGCCAAATCACGCCCGAGTGGGATAGCGCCTTGGCAACGGGCGCGCGGCTTAGCCGCCGCACGCCGCTCAACGAAAGGTTTGCCCGTGACGAGACTGCGTTCGGCCGCGTTTCTTCTCAGCGCCATGGTGGCTTTGTCGGGATGCGCACTGTTCGGCGACGACCTCGACAGGTCGGAGCGCCCCGTGCCGGCCAAGCTGCTCTCCGACATGAACAGCCGCGGCCTCAGCGTCGCCTCGCCCATTCTGGTGCGCGTCTTCAAGCAGGAAAGCGAACTTGAACTGTGGAAGATGGGCCGGGACGGCCGCTATGCGCTGCTGAAGACCTATCCCATCTGCCGCTGGTCGGGAAAGCTGGGGCCGAAGACGATGGAGGGCGATCGCCAGACGCCGGAGGGCTTTTACTCCGTCGCCCCGGCGCAGATGAACCCGGACAGCCGCTACTACCTCTCCTTCAACCTCGGCTTCCCCAACCGCCTGGAGGCGGCGCTCGGCTATCAGGGCGCGGCATTGATGATCCACGGCGCCTGCTCGTCGTCGGGCTGCTACGCGGTCACCGATACCGCGGCGTTTGAAATCTACGCGGTGGCCCGCGAGGCTTTCCGGGGCGGGCAGGGAGCCTTCCAGGTCGAGGCGCTGCCGTTCCGCATGACGCCGGCCAATCTCGCCCTGCATCGCAACGACCCGAACATGCCGTTCTGGCGCACGCTCAAGGAAGGCAGCGACGCCTTCGAGCTGACGCGCCGCGAGCCGAGGGTCGGTTCCTGCGGCGGCCGCTATGTGTTCAACGCCGACACTCTCGACCCGGCGGCCGATCCGCTCGCCCCCTGTCCGCCGCTCGCGGTGGACGCGACGCTGGCCGCTGCCGTTGCCGCCAAGGCCGCCCGGGATGACGCCGCCGCCATGGCGATCGCCACCGTCAACCCCGTCCTGCCGGCCATGTCCTATGTCGATGGCGGCATGCACCCGGCCTTCCGCGCCATCCTGCAGGAAAAGGGCGCTGCCAAGCTGTCGAAGATGACGTCGGACAAGACGAAGGTCAGCCGGCCCGACGCCGCCCTCGGGCGAGAAAAGCAGGCGCGTTCTGTCCTGAGAGACCTATATCAGCCGAGAGCTAATTCTGCCCGAGGTCCTACGCCTTCGCGTAGGAAGACAAGATTATAATTATGAATCAGATATTTAACTGTCATCCTACGCGCAGGCGGGGACCTCGGGCAGGATTGGCGCGCGGCGCGTATAGGGCGCCGGCGCGTTCTGATTCTCTCAGCCGACCGGCTGCGCCTCCGCCGCCGGATAGCCGGCCGCCGCGAGCGCTGCCTTCAGCGTGGCTTCCCCGGCCGAACTCTCGACGCGGACAGTATGCGTGGCCGGGTCGGCGTCGACCACGGCGGTGGCGTCGACGCCCTGGAGCGCCTTGGTGACCGATCTGGCGCAGCCGCCGCAGGCCATGTTGGGGATGGTGAACTGGTGCATTGAGGCCTCCTTGATGTTTGCCTGTCTCGGATAT
>JAGSYU010000272.1 GCA_018262575.1 Pseudomonadota bacterium
TCGAGCGTGTCGAGCGCGGACAGCAGCTCGTCGGAATAATCGGAGATCTTCAGGAACCACTGTGTCAGCTCGCGCTGCTCGACCAGCGCGCCAGACCGCCAGCCGCGACCGTCGATCACCTGCTCGTTGGCGAGCACGGTCATGTCGACCGGGTCCCAGTTCACCTTGGATTTCTTGCGGTCGACGAGGTCGGCCTTCATGAAATCGAGGAAAAGCTTCTGCTGCTGCGTGTAGTAGTCCTCATCGCAGGTGGCGAATTCACGGCTCCAGTCGAGCGACAGGCCCATGCTCTTCAGCTGGCCGCGCATGGTGGCGATGTTTTCGTAGGTCCAGGCCTTGGGATGGACGTGGCCCTTCATCGCCGCATTTTCGGCCGGCATGCCGAAGGCGTCCCAGCCCATCGGATGCAGCACGTTGAAACCTTTGGCGCGCTTATAGCGGGCGACCACGTCGCCCATGGTGTAGTTGCGCACGTGCCCCATGTGGATGCGGCCGGACGGATAGGGAAACATCTCGAGTACATAATATTTGGGACGCGGATCGTCGTTCTTCGTCTCGAACACCTTGGCCTCGGTCCAGGCCCTTTGCCAGCGCGTCTCCGCTTCGCGCGCGTTGTATCGCTCGGTCGCCATTGTCTCGTCTTCTGTCCTGATCTACGCCCATCACGAGCCGGCAGCGCTAGGCGCGCGCGCGGCCACGCGAAAAACTCACGGCATGACAATCATCAGAAACGGTCCCGAGGGTCAATGCTCTGGACCATCGAGGCTGGCGTTTTCCGTCCGATCGCGCTGGGATCGGCAGAATCGGCTAACGGGATCAGGCGCCGACGAAGTCAGTGGCGTGGTCCTTGGCGAAGGTTTCGAAGAAGCGCGGCGGCCGGCCAGTCATCTTCTCGACGGCCGGGCTGACGATCGATGCCTTGCCGTCGCGGATGGTGTCGAACTCGGCAAGACGCTCGGTAATCAGCTTTTCCGGCACGCCTTCGGCGGTGAGGCGTGCCTCATAATCGGCAGAAGTGATCGGCCGGAAGGTGACTGTCCGGCCAGTGACGTGGCTCATGACCTCGGCGGCGCGCGACAACGGAATGGCGGCGGGGCCTGTGAGCACCAGCGTCTGACCATCGAAGTCGGCACCGGTCAGCGCCGTCGCGACGGAGGAGGCCACGTCTCGGCCATCCACAAAGCTGATGAGGCCCTCGTCGGCCGGCAGCGCCAGCTCCCCATTCTTGACATCGTCCTTCCAGACGGTGCGGAAGTTGTCAGCGAACCAATTGGCCCGGAGGATGACGAACGGCAGCCCGGAATTCTCCAGAACCAGTTCGAGGCGGCGATAGGGATTGTCGTCTGAGACGTCGGCGGCGATGGTGGAGAGAAGCACAGCCTTGATCTTGCGGTCGACCACGTGCCGCATCACCGGCATCAGCGCAGCGATGACGTCGAGCGGCGCGGCGGGCATCAAGACAAAGACGCGATCCACCCCCTCGAACAGCGGCGCAATGCTGGCGGGATCGCGGAAGTCGAACCGCAGGACCTCGGCGTCGGGATGTGTCTGTCCGTCCAGAGCTGCCGCCTTAACGGTTTCGCCTTTCGCGACCAGTTCGGAAACGACCAGTTGGCCAATGGTACCGGTGGCGCCAAGAACAAGGATGCTGTCTGCCATGGGGGTCTCCGTCAGGAAGTCCGATCCGACCAGACGGCCGGCGGAAGGGACAACGCCCTCACCCCGCCTCGGGTTCCCGTCGTGCGCCGGCCTCGATCATGGTGACCAGGCGATCGATCTCGTGGTCGGCGAAAACGCCGATGCCATTCATTGTGAGAAGGGCGGCCGTGACGCCGGAACCGGCCACTCGCCGGCCGGAAAAGCCGCCGTCATGGATCGACAGGCTGCCGCAGGACGGGCTGCCGTCGATGAGGAGCGCATGGCTGCAGCCACTTTGGCGAGCAAGGACGAGCACCGCTTCGGCGCCATCGACGAAGGCGGCGGTAACGTCCTCGCCAGTCACCGTCATGACGCGCGCCCGCCCCGCCAGCACGTCGGCGCCGGATCCGCCGACAATCTCGGCCGCCGGCCTTGGTACCGGAAGTCCGCCCATCAGTTCCGGGCAGAGCGGCACCAGTCGTCCTTCCTCTTGCCAGCGCGCAACGCGTGGGTCGGCAAGCGGCTTGCCGGCGCCATCGTAACGGACCGGCCGGCCAAGAAGGCAGGCGGAGATCAGGATGCGATCCATTGGCACCACCGGCAGCATGAAAAAGGGCGCCGTCCCGCGCGGGAAAGACGCCCTCTTGTCTCGCCCTGAACCGCCGCCGTCAATCCTCGTTGGTCGGCACCAGGATTTCCCGCTTGCCAGCGTGGTTGGGCGGGCCAACCAAACCCTCTTTTTCCATCCGCTCGATGAGCGAGGCAGCGCGGTTATAGCCGATGCCAAGCCGGCGCTGGATGTAGCTCGTGGTGGCGCGCTTGTCGCGTAGCACCAGCGCCACCGCCTGATCATAGAGGTCGGCATTCTCGTCGAGCGCCGTTGGTTCGCCAGCTCCGCCTTCGTCCTCTTCGTCGGCAGTGATGGATTCAAGATAGTCGGGCGTACCCTGCGTCTTGAGGTGGGCGACGATTGCCTCCACCTCGCCATCAGACACAAACGGACCATGGACGCGCTGGATGCGGCCGCCGCCCTGCATATACAGCATGTCGCCCTGGCCGAGGAGCTGTTCAGCACCCTGCTCGCCAAGGATGGTGCGACTGTCGATCTTCGACGTCACCTGGAAGGAGATGCGCGTCGGGAAATTGGCCTTGATGGTGCCAGTGATGACATCCACCGACGGCCGCTGCGTCGCCATGATGACGTGGATGCCGGCGGCGCGCGCCATCTGGGCGAGCCGTTGCACGGCCCCCTCGATCTCCTTGCCGGCCACCATCATCAGGTCGGCCATCTCGTCGATGATGACGACGATGAACGGCAGCGGCTTGAGCTCCATCTCCTCGGTCTCGAAGATGGGC
>JAGSYU010000273.1 GCA_018262575.1 Pseudomonadota bacterium
GACGACACCGACCTCAACAGCCCCGACTTCGTCAAGGTGGCCGAGGCGATCGGCATCAAGGGCATCCGCGTCGACGACGCCAAGGCGCTGCCGGCGGCGCTCGACGAGGCCTTCGCCACGCCCGGCCCGGTGCTGGTCGACGTGCTGACCGCCAAGCAGGAACTGGCCATGCCGCCGCAGATCACCCTCGAACAGGCCAAGGGCTTTTCGCTGTACATGATGCGGGCGATCCTGAGCGGCCGCGGCGACGAGCTGATCGAACTGGCCAAGACCAACTGGCGGTAAGGTCCGCCTGCTGGCGCAGGAGACCCGCGCGGCGCTCCCGGCATTGACCGGGAGGCCGCAGCGGGCACTTTCGCCCGACGCCAAGGATGGGGCCGGGGCGTTGGCAGGGATCGCTTCGGAGCGCATCGGCCCGGCAATCTGACTGTCGATTTACTTCAGATGGTCGAAGCGCTTCAAAGGTTGCAGCACGATATCGGCAATGGCCGCTTGTCCAACCTGGAACGCGGCCTGGTATTGCGGATCGTCGACCATGGCCTTGAACGCCGATCGGCGCGGATACTGGACCAGCGCGACGGCGTCCCACCCTTGCGCCTCGCCTGTCGTCAGCACCGGCAGACCATCGCCGCCGAACAGGATTTTCGCACCGAAGCGGGCCAGGATCGGTTCGGCCAATTGCAGGTATTTCAAATATCTTTCTCGGCCGCCATCCGGCTGGAAGCGAAGCAGATTCAACATCACAACGGGTGAATCGTCGTCTTCGGCCAGGAAGGCGTCGAACGCGGCAGGTGAAAACGAAACCATTTCTCTTCCCTTCGACATGGTGGGAGTGAACGCGTCCGTCGAAAGATAGCGGGTCGACTTGCGGGAAACCGTCAGGATGCCGAGGCGGGCCCCTTCCGGGTTCACTTTCGGCGGGCCTCGGCGTAAGCAGGGCTGTCTGAAAACACCGGGTGGGTCAGTGATGGCGGGCAACAGGAACCTCGGACCCACACCGGACGCCCTCGAGCTGGGCGAAGACCTTCGCCGCGTCGTCGGGCAATTCGTTCGTGGCGTCCGGCTCAAGGCCGATACGCCGACCAGCTCTCAATCGGAAACCCTGGCGCTGCTCGATCGCGAGGGGGCGTTGAGCGTCGCCAGCCTGGCGGCCAGGCGCCACGTCCGGCACCAGAGCATGCGCCTGGTCGTCGACCAACTGGAGGCAAAAGGGCTGGTCGTCCGGATGGAAAATCCCGCCGACGGCCGCAGCCAGCTGGTTTGCCTCAGCGAGCCCGGCCGGCTGGCTTTATCGCGCTCACGAGAGGCGCGCAGCCTTGAGATCGCGGCGTTGATCGACGAGCGGCTGTCGGACGAGGACCGGCGGGTTGTTCGGGCCGCCATCGCCGTGATCGAGCGATTGCTCTAGGCCGATCGGTTCGCCTTGAGGGCGGCGAGCACGGCGGAGAGGGTATTCAAACCCCAGTGCTCCCCGTACTTGCCGTCCTGAACGCGGACGATGTCGATGACGTCGATTGCCACCTGTCGTCCCGTGGCCGGCACGCCCAGCAAATCACCGGAGTGGACGCCGCTGATGGTCTTGCGGGTCGTCACCTTGTCGCCTTCGGCAATCTGGTCGTGGATCGTGACCTCGAGATTTGACAGGGCCGGTCGCAGCACGGTCTCGAAGGTGGTCCACATGCTCTCGGGGCCGTTCGGCCGGCCCGGCGGGGCGGCGTGATTGATGAAATCCGGCGCCATCAGGGCGCCGAACGCCTCGGCACTGCCGTTCTGAATGACTTCGATATTGAAGCGGCGGACCACGTCCTTGTTTTCCTGCGCAGACATTGTCGATCCCCATGCGAAGGCGGTTCAAGATATACAGTTTGACTGTATATATGGATTTCTACATCGGCGCACGCCCGTGAGCAAGGGGCCGCGCGGGGTGAGCAGGCCGGCGTTTCCGGCTTCGTCGGGATGACGGGGCGGAAATGCAGGATCGTCCATGAGCTTTCCGATACCTGTCACTACTCATCGACAGGCGTCCTGCGGTATGGTGTGGATGACAATCATAGAGGTCGCCCGCGGCAAGCGGACACCAGGTTAGGGAGTTGAGAGACGATGACGCGAGAGGGGAGCGGCGTGGCCGCGGCGATCGCCGAGGGCCGCACATCGCTGGGCGTTGAGCTCGGGTCCACCAACATCAAGGCCTGCCTGATCGGGCCGGACCATCAGGTGCTCGCCACCGGCACCCACGGCTGGGAGAACCAGTTCGTCGATCGCCTGTGGACCTATTCGGAACAGGCGATCTGGGCCGGCCTGCAGGCCGCCGTCGCCAACCTGATGGCCGATGTCGAAAAGCGCCATGGCGTGGCGCTGACCAAGGTCGGCGCGCTGGGCTTCTCGGCGATGATGCACGGCTATCTGGCGTTCGACGCGGCCGGCAAGCTGCTCGTGCCGTTCCGCACCTGGCGCAACACCAACACCGAGCGCGCCGCCGCCGAACTGACCAAGACGCTGGGCTTCAATTTCCCGCTGCGCTGGTCGGCCAGCCATCTTTATCAGGCGGTGATCGATAAAGAGCCGCACGTTGCCGACGTCGCCTTCATCACCACGCTGGCCGGCTTCGTGCACTGGCGCCTGACGGGCCAGAAGGTGATCGGCGTCGGCGATGCCTCGGGCATGTTCCCGATCGACGCGGCGACGCATGACTATGACGGCCCGATGCTGAAGCACTTCGGCAAGCTGGTGGCCGCCCACAAGCCGGGCCTTGATGCCGCCAAGCTGTTCCCCAAGGTGTTGGTGGCCGGCGAGGACGCCGGGTCGCTGACATCCGAGGGCGCCAAGCTGCTCGACCCGACCGGCAAGCTTCAGGCCGGCGTGCCTCTCTGCCCGCCGGAGGGCGACGCCGGCACCGGCATGGTGGCGACCAACGCCGTGGCGCCGCGCACCGGCAACATCAGCGCGGGAACCTCGATCTTCGCCATGGTGGTGCTGGAAAAG
>JAGSYU010000274.1 GCA_018262575.1 Pseudomonadota bacterium
TGCCGGGCGACTTCCAGTATGGCGAGGCCATGGTCTGGCTGCGCGAGCATCTGCCGCCCGAGACGATCATCGCCAATGGCGCCGGCAATTACGCCATCTGGGTGCATCGCTACTGGCGCTATCGCAGCTTCACCGGCCAACTGGCGCCAACCTCGGGATCGGTCGGCTATTCGGTGCCGGCCGGCGTCATGGCCAAGCGGCAGTTCCCCGACCGACCGGTGGTGGTGTTCGCCGGCGACGGCTGCTTCCTGATGAATGGCCAGGAGTTCTCTACGGCCGTACAGTATGACATTCCGCTGGTGGTGATCGTCGTCGACAATGCCATGTACGGCACCATCCGCATGCATCAGGAGCGCGAATACCCTGGCCGGGTCTCGGCTACCTCGCTCAAGAACCCGGATTTCGCGGCGCTGGCGCGCGCTTACGGTGGACATGGCGAGACGGTACGGACGACGGCCGAATTCGCGCCGGCCTTCGAGCGGGCAATGGTCTCCGGCAAGCCGGCGATCATCCATTGCTTCCTCGATCCCCAGGCGGTGACCCCGGCAAAGACGCTCGACCAGTTCGCCGGCCGCGCCTGAGCGCAAGGAAAAGGCCCGGCCTTGATATCGGCCGGGCCTCGTCTTCGGATCTTTGCCGATCAGTAATCGGCGTGGATGTCGTTGTCCTTTGTCTCCCGGACGAACAGCATGCCGATCACCAGCGTGACCGCCGCCACGACGATCGGGTACCAGAGGCCGTAATAGATGTCGCCGGTCGCCGCCACCATGGCGAAGGCCGTCGTTGGCAGGAAGCCGCCGAACCAGCCGTTGCCAATGTGGTAGGGCAGCGACATCGACGTATAGCGGATGCGCGTCGGGAACATCTCCACCAGGATCGCGGCGATCGGGCCGTAGACCATGGTGACGTAGAGCACCAGCACGAAAAGCAGCAGCGTCACCATAACGAGGTTGATCCGGGCCGGATCGGCTTTGGCTGGATAGCCGGCGGCTGTCACGGCATCGGTCAGCGATTTGGTAAAGACCTGAGCCGGCGTCGAACCGTCGGCACCGGCTGCGGTGCCGAAAGCGACCGCGGTGGCGCCGATCTTGACGGTCGCCGGCGTGCCCGCTGCCGCCGTCTCGTTTTCATAGGGCACACCGGCCTTGACCAGCGCCGCTTTCGCGACGTCGCAAGAGGTGGTGAACTTCGACGTACCCACCGGGTTGAACTGGAACGAACACTCGTTCGGATCGGCGACCACGGTCACCGGCGAACTGGCGACGGCCTGTTCCAATGCCGGGTTGGCGTAATGGGTAATTCCCTTGAAGATCGGGAAATAGGTGAGACAGGCCAGCAACAGGCCGGCCATGATGATCGGCTTGCGCCCGATGCGGTCCGATAGCGAGCCGAAGATCACGAAGAATGGGGTTGCGATCAACAGCGAAGCGGCGATCAGCAGATTGGCGGTCTGGGCCTCCACTTTCAGCGTCTGCGTCAGGAAGAACAGTGCGTAGAATTGGCCCGTGTACCAGACCACAGCCTGACCGGCGACGAGGCCGAACAGGGCGAGCAGGACGACCTTAAGGTTCTTCCAGCGACCGAAGGCTTCGGTGAGCGGTGCCTTTGAGGTCTTGCCATCCTCCTGCATACGGCGGAAGGCCGGGCTTTCGTTGAGCTTCATCCGGATCCAGACGGAAATCGCCAACAGCAGGATCGACACCAGGAAGGGAATGCGCCAGCCCCAGGCATTGAAGTCGTCGGCCGACAATGCGGCGCGGCAGCCGAGGATGACCAGAAGCGACATGAACAGGCCGAGCGTCGCCGTCGTCTGGATCCAGGACGTATAGGCGCCTCGGCGATGGTCGGGCGAGTGCTCGGCGACATAAGTTGCCGCACCGCCGTATTCGCCGCCAAGTGCCAGGCCCTGCAGGAGGCGCAGCAGGATCAGGATTACTGGCGCGATCATGCCGATGGTGGCGTAGTTGGGCAGGATGCCGACGATGAAGGTCGACGCCCCCATGATCAGGATGGTGACGAGGAAGGTATATTTGCGGCCGATCATGTCGCCGAGGCGACCGAACACCAATGCACCGAATGGCCGCACCGCAAAGCCGGCGGCAAAGGCGAGCAAGGCGAAGATGAAGGCCGCGGTCGGATTGACGCCGGAAAAGAACTGCGCAGCGATCACTGCCGACAGGGAACCGTAAAGATAGAAATCGTACCACTCGAAGATGGTGCCGAGCGACGAGGCAAAGATGACGTGCCGCTCCTCCTTCGTCATCGTGGTCGAACCAAGCGACTTCGTCGGGTCGACGGTGACTGCTGTCATCGGAATTCCTCCCAAACCGTGATGCTTCGCCCCTGTCCGTCCAGCGGTCGCAGACGACCGGCGGCTCCACCCGGACTGGGAAGCGAGACGTAATTCTACGTATGCGGGAGTTATGCGTGAAGATACCGATAATGGAATCTTTAGTCTACAAACGATACGAGCGGGTGAAACACCGCGGGCGACATACCTAGCCGCCGGACGGACGCCCCAACGCCAAGGCGTCGAACTTGCGCGATCCCATAATGTGGCGCCAAGCTGCTTCCACGTCGTCGGGAATGTCGACATGGGGCAGGAAGCCCTTGCCGCGCGGACCGTAGCCATTTTCATCGTCGGTTAGCCGTTGAATCTCGCCGGTCAGCAACGACAGGAATCGTTCGGGCGCCCATTTGCGGCTGTTCGGGCTTTGAAGGTAGTCGATACGGTCGTTGCGGTAGCCGAGGCGCGGCACCTGCACCGGCCAGTTGAGGATTGTCGGGCATGCCGTATCCGCCCACGCCTGCCGGAATGACGCGTCGGTACGCCGCTGCATCAGGGGATCCTGGATCAGCAGCATCGACGTCGCCGTGAAGCCGATATCGTCGAGGAACCGTCGGCTGAACGTGCTGTTCTCGCCGCAGTTGGTCGAAGCGTCTTCCACTAGCAACCGAGATTGATCGAGCCCAAGGAAC
>JAGSYU010000153.1 GCA_018262575.1 Pseudomonadota bacterium
CCGCGCACGATACGCGCCATGTCCAGCCACTCGATGGCGCCGATCGCCGCGAAGATCAGCACGAAATGCCGACCGAAGAACACGACGAGCATGATCACGAAGAACATGAACGGCAGCGAGTAGAGGATCTCGACGAAGCGCATCATCACGTTGTCGACGCGGCCGCCGATGTAGCCCGACACGGCGCCATAGGTGACGCCGATGATCAGCGACACGAAGGTGGCGAGCAGGCCGACGGTGATTGACACCTGCCCGCCAACCATGATGCGCGGCAGCAGGTCGCGGCCGTTGCGGTCGGTCCCGACGGGGAAATATTGCCCGTTGATACGGCCCTTGACCTCGATCGTCTTGCCGTCGTCGAGCGTCGAGGTGATCTCGGCGCCGTCGAACTCATCTGGCCGGTCGAAATAGCGCGTGGCGCGGGTATCGATCGGCTTGTCGGCACTGATACGGGCGACATAGGTCGTGCCATCGGCATCGAAGGCGTCGAGCCTGAGGCGTGCCCGTTCGACGGCCGTCTGCATCACCTTTTGCAGCGTGTCCTCAAGCGGATACGGGGCGAGCGACGGCGGCACCGCAACGTAGGACGAGAAGATCTGGTCATACCTGTGCGGGTAGACCCAGGTACCGCCAAAGCTGAACACCGCCACCAGCACCAGCACGATCAGGCTGGCCATCGCCGCCCTGTTGCGGACGAAGCGGTGGCGGGCCATGGCCCACAGGCTGGTGCCGCGGACAGCGGCCGCCGGCTCGGCAAGGGTTTGCGTCATCTCACTCATAACGGACCCTCGGATCGAGAACGGCATAAAGAATGTCGACGAGAAGATTGAACACGACGATGAACACCGAGATCAGCACGACAGTGCCCATCACCAGCGTGTAGTCGCGGTTGAGGGCACCGAGCACGAAATAACGACCAACGCCGGGCAGCCCGTAGACGGTCTCGACCACCACCGAGCCGGTCAGCACGGCAGCGGCGACCGGACCAAGGTAACTGACGGCCGGCACCAGGGCGGCGCGCATGGCATGGACGACCACCACGACGCGGGTCGGCAGGCCGTAGGCGCGGGCGGTGCGAATGTGATCGGCCCTCAGCGTCTCGATCATCGAGCCACGGGTGATGCGCGCGAAGACGGCGAGCTGCGGCAGCGCCAGCGAGATCACCGGCAGCAGCAGGTGCCTCGGCCCGCCGTCACCCCAGCCACCGGCCGGCAGCCAGTGCAGCACAACGGCAAAGACAAAGGACAGGATCGGCGCCAGCACGAAGTTCGGAACGGTGATGCCGAAGCTGGCGACGCCCATAACGGCATAGTCGATGAAGGAGTTCTGGTTGAGTGCCGCATAGGTCCCGATGGCGATGCCGCCGAACACCGCGATGAGCAGCGCCCAGGCGCCGAGGGTCATCGAATAGGGAAGGCTGTTGGCGATCAGCTGGGCCACCGTGAAGTCGCGGTAGATGAAGCTCGGACCGAGATCGCCGTGCAGCAGGTTCCACAGGTAGTGGCCATACTGGACCACCAGCGGCTGATCGAGAAGAAAGGCGCGCTTGAGGTTTTCGAGAACCTGCGGCTCGAGCGGCCGTTCGAGGTTGAACGGACCACCCGGCGCGACGCGCATCAGGAAGAAGGACAGCGTGACGACGATGAAGATGGTCGGCAGGGCCGACATCAACCGTCGCAGGACAAAACGTAACATGGACCCGTCCCCGTTTGGATTGGTCACGGAAGGCGAGAACGACGCGCCGGCCAGGCACCCGGAGACTGACGTCCGGATAGGCCGACGGGCGACGCCTCCCGTTGTCGGAGAAGCGCCGCCGTCAGCATGCCGCCCTCCCCCGCTGGGCGGGAGAAGGCGGACGCCGTCGATCATCTCACTCGAGTGACAGGAACTTGGTCAGGTGCTCATTGACGCCGTTCATGGCGAAGCCCTTGACCTTGTTGGAAACGAGCCAGGTGGACGCATGCACCATCAGCGGCACGACGGCCTGCTCGTCCATGGCGATCTGCTCGGCGTCGTGCATCAGCTGCAGGCGCTTGGCGGCATCGCGCTCCTCGTAGGAGGCCTTCATCAGCTCGTCGAACTTGGCGTTCGAGTAGTGACCGTAGTTGAAGGTCTTGTTGGAGCTGACCATCAGGTTGAGGAAGTTTTCCGGGTCGGCATAGTCAGCCTGCCAGCCACAGCGCGCCGCGTCGAACGAGCCGCCTTCCTGCAGGTAGGCATAGTGCGACTTGACGTCGAGGTTCTGGATCGTCACCTCGGCGCCGAGCACCTTCCACATGTCGGCGACAGCGGTGGCCACCTTCTTGTGGTTGTCATTGGTGTTGAAGCGGATGTCGACCTTGAGCGGCTTGCCGCCCTCGCCGTAGCCGGCCTCAGCCAGCAGAGCCTTGGCCTTGTCCTCGCGATCGAGCTGGTCGAGATCGGCCCACTCGGGCTTGGCCGGCGTGTAGCCGACGATGCCTTCCGGCACGAAGGAATAGGCTGGCATCTGGGTATTGGAGAAGATCTTCTCCGACAGGAAGTCGCGGTCGACGGCCATCGAGAAGGCCTGACGGACGCGCACGTCGTCGAACGGCGGCTTGCGGGAGTCGAGCACGTAATAATAGGAGGAGAGATCCGGCGCAGCCAGAACCTGGTCCTTGCCGAGCTTGCCCTCGAGGAATGTCTTCTGGTCGGCCTGGAAGTTATAGACGACATCCAGCTCACCGGCCTCGAACATGCGCTCGGTGGTCGACTGGTCTTCCGAGGGATTGTAGATGACCTTGTCGATCTTCACGTTGGCCGCATCCCAGTACTTGGGATTCTTCACCGTCGTGATGTGATCGTTGGGCACGTTCTCTGTCAGGCAGAAGGCGCCGTTGCAGGCGATGTTGCCCGGCTTGATCCACTCGCCGCCGAACTTCTCGATCGCCCAGCTCGGCACCGGCAGCGCCGCATAGTGAGCGAGCAGTTCGATGAAATAGGGGGTCGGGCGTTCAAGCGTGATCTCAAGCGTCTTGGCATCGACCGCCTTGACGCCCAGCGTGTCGGCGGCCGCCTTGCCGCCATTGACCGCCTCGGCGTTCTTGATCGGATAGAGGATGTTGGCGTACTCGGCTGCCTCCTTCGGATCCTCCATGCGCCGATAGGCGAACACGAAGTCGTCGGCGGTCACCGGCTTGCCGTCCGACCAGTTGGCGCCCTCGCGCAGCTTGAAGGTGTAGACGGTGCCGTCGTCCGACAGCGTCCAGCTCTCGGCCACCCCGGGGATCACCTTGCCGTGCGGATCATAGATCGTCAGGCCCTCGAACATGTCGCGGACGATGAAGCCCTCGACGTCGATCGAGATGTGCGCCTGATCCAGCGTCTGCGGTTCGCCGCCGTTGCCACGGCGGATCAGAACCTCAGCCAGCGACGGCGTCGCCAGAACCGCCAGCATCGAGCCGGCGATCAGCGTCGCCGACAGCGAGCGGAAGATACGGGGAGTGGTCATGTTTTCGAGCCTCCTGCCTAAAGTCGCGACGACCGGACGCCTTGCCGCCGGTCGCCGAAAGGGATTGTGTTTTCGTTGGTTCGCTTGCCAGTGATCCAAAGGTCCCGGTCATCCAAGACGGTGCCGGTCGTCGTTTTCTTCTTAGCCGCCGGCCTCAGCCGCCGGGCGTATGCTGGGCGATCCAGTGCCAGGCTATGTCGATCCGGCGGGGTATCCAGACCTTATCATGCGCCAATACATAGTCCAGAAAACGCTGAAGCGCGGCAACCCGTCCCGGTCGCCCGACGAGGCGGCAATGCAGGCCGACGTTCAGCATCTTCGGACTGCCGTTCCGGCCTTCCTCATAGAGAACGTCAAAGGCGTCCTTGAGGTAGGTGTAGAACTGATCGCCCGAGTTGAAGCCTTGATTTGTCGCAAACCGCATATCGTTGGTGTCGAGCGTATACGGAATGATGAGATGCGGTCCGTTCGGCCCCTCCATCCAGTAGGGCAGATCGTCAGCATACGAATCCGATGAATAGAGGAACCCCCCCTCCTCCATGGCGAGTTCGTTGGAGTGGATGGAGGCACGGCCGGTATACCAGCCGAGCGGTCGCGATCCGGTGACCTCCTCGTGGATGCGGATGGCCTCGAGCATGTGCTCGCGCTCGGCTTCCCGGGTATAGTCCTTGTAGTCGATCCACTTGAGGCCATGACTGGCGATCTCCCAGTCGGCCTCCTTCATGGCCGCCACCACCTCAGGATTGCGGGCGAGCGCCGTGGCGACGCCGTAGACCGTCACCGGCACCGCGCGCGAGGTGAACAGCCGGTGCAGCCGCCAGAAGCCGGCGCGCGAGCCGTATTCGTAGATCGACTCCATGTTGGCGTGCCGCTGGCCGGGCCAGGGTTGGGCGCCGACGATTTCCGACAGGAAGGCTTCCGAGGCGGCGTCGCCGTGGAGGATGCAGTTCTCGCCACCCTCCTCGTAATTGACGACGAATTGCACCGCGACATGGGCGCCATCGGGCCAGGCGGCATCCGGCGGGGTGCGGCCGTAACCGATCATGTCGCGGGGATAGGTCTTGTCGATCATGTCGCGTCACCTCGTCTGGTTGGGCGGACAACCGGCGCCCGGCGTCGGAAGAAAACCGGAACGGCGGCGCGGCCCGCTCAGGGCGTGCCCTCGTCGTCGGGACAGGACGGCCCGCCGACATCAAGCGTCAGTTCGTCCTCCTTGGTGCCATGGGTGCGCGCCAGCCGATTCCAGGCGCGCCAGCCGAACGGAATGTAGGCGAGATAGAGGATGGTCAGGATGCTGAGGACATGGAACGGATAGCTGACCAGCAGCATCGCCAGGATGACGACGCCGATCAGGATCGGCACCACCCACTCGCGCTGGATACCGCCGTATTTCTTGCCTGAGAAGGTCGGCACGCGGCTGACCATCAGCGCAGCAATCAGCACCACATAGGCGACCACCGCCGGTGCCGCCGCCTGCGGCACGTCGATGCCGACGCGATCGACATAGATCGGCAGCAGCACGGCGAGCGCGCCGGCCGGGATCGGCACGCCGGTGAAGAAGTTGGCCTGCCAGGCCGGCCGATCTTCGCTCAGCATGGTGTTGAAGCGAGCAAGACGCAGTGCACCGGCAATGGCGAACAGCACCACGGCCACCCAGCCGAAGGAATTGATGTCGTGGAAGTTCCACACGAACAACAGCAGCGGCGGCGCGACGCCGAAGCTGAGAAAGTCGCTGAGGGAATCGAGCTCCGCGCCGAATTTCGAGGTGACGCGCAGGTAGCGAGCAAGCCGTCCGTCGAGCCCGTCCAGCACGGCGGCGATCAGGATGGCGTAGACCGCCATGTCGAACCGCCCCTCAAAGCCCATGCGGATCGACGTGAGGCCGGCGCACAGGGACAACAGCGTCACCAGATTGGGGATCACGCTGCGGATCGGAATACGGCGGAGACGCTTCGGGCGCTCCACGGTTTCCGGTTCGGGATCAAACGGGGGGAAAAGTCCGGGCATCGCCGCGCGCCTCAGGACACGCGCACAAACGGCGTCTTGCTGACGCCATCAATGTCGGCAAGCACCGTTTCGCCAGCGATCGCCCGCGTCCCTTCGGAGACGAGCGCCGTCGCCGTCGCCGGCAGATAGACGTCGACACGCGAGCCGAAGCGGATGAGGCCGAAACGATCGCCGACGGTGAGGCTTTCGCCCTCGCGCGTGAAGGAAACGATGCGGCGGGCGATGAGGCCGGCGATCTGCACCACACCGACGACGCGTCCATCCTGCCGCTCGATGACGAGGCCATTGCGCTCGTTGTCTTCACTGGCCTTGTCGAGTTCGGCATTGATGAACTTGCCGGCCTTGTAGGCGATGCGCACCACGCGGCCAGTGACCGGGGCCCGGTTCACGTGCACGTCGAACACGTTCATGAACACGCAAATCCGGAGCAACGGTTCCGGGCCGAGGCCCAGTTCGCGCGGCGGTACCGCCAGGCCCACCGCGGAAACGCGGCCGTCGGCCGGCGAGACGACCAGCGAGTTCGACACCGGCGTCACGCGCACGGGGTCGCGGAAGAACAGCGCGCACCAGATGGTCAGCGCCAGCCCAATCCAAAACAGCGGCTCGAACAACCAGCCGAGCAGCACGGTGGCTGCCAGGAAAGCAAGAATGAACTTGTGCCCTTCCGGGTGGATCGGCGGCACGGCGTTCCGGATCGACTTCAGCACCGACATGTCATTTCGCCCGTAGAACCGGCGGGGCAACCCCGCTGAGAGAAACGGACTTTTCGCACGAATGGGCAACACATGCAAAGCCGGTTGCCGCCGCTCGGTGGTTGTTCACACCGCTTTTAACCTGAGGCGGCCGGCGGAGCCGTTCGCCCCACCGGCCGATTTTTCGAAACTCAGGCCGGGACCGCCTCGCCGATCGGCTTTGCCGCCTCCGCTCGCAACAGATAGAGCGACGCACCGATGATCAACAGGGCACCGATCCACAGGTAGCCACCCGGCGCATAGGCAAACACCAGCCAGCCAGCCAGCGTGTTAAGCGGCAGGCGCACGTTATCGAAGGTCTGAAGGTAGGAAGCATCGGCACGCGCATAGGCCAGCGTCAGCAGATATTGCGCCGCGGCGGTCAGCGCGGCGAGTGCCAGCACGACCCAGAGCACCATACCGCCGGGCAGCGCGAAGGCGACGCCTGCGTCGAAGCCGGTCGAGGCCAGCAGGAAGGCGGCATTGATCGGGGTGAGCAGCGCCAGAAGGTAGACGGTGACCGCCGCCGGCTGCTCGACGGCAGCAAGCTGCTTGGTCATCACCGACGAGCCTGCCCACATCGCCGCCGCGCCGAGCGGCAGCAGGCTGTAGGCCGAGAAGCTGTCGGACCATGGCGCCAGGATCAGCATGCCGCCAACGAAACCGACGAGGGTGGCGAGCGCCCGGTGTGGACCGATGCGTTCCCCGAGGATCAGCCGGGCCGCCACGATGACGATGAACGGCGACGTCATGTCGATGGCCACCACCTGGGCGATCGGCACACCGGCGGCCAGCGCTCCGACGAAGAACTGCACGCCGAGCGTCGCGAAGACAACGCGGACGACGTGCGCCACCGGATGCGCGGTGCGGAAGGCACCGGCGCCAACCTTCAGGAGCATCGGCAGAAAGAAGACCAGCGACAGGCCGTATTGCCAGAAGGCGAGCGCCTGGGAGGAGAAATGATAGGTGCCGGTCACCCACTGGGTGAGTACGTTGATGGCGGCGAAGATGACGCCAGCGGACACCATGTAGGTCGCCCCAAGCAAGGGAAACGACCGGGTCTTGGTCGGGCTCTGATTCAAGGTTCGGGTCCTTAACGAGAAGGAGCGACACGGAATCAGGGCGATCGGGACATGAAGACAATCGGTCGCGATCGGCACACGCCGGCCGCGAACGGGATTTTCAGCATACCCTTCTCTTTCATCCGGACTGTACCGTCGGCTCCGGAATCCAACCGGATCTGCTGACCTCCGGCTTGTCACCAGAGCGCTCGCGGGCTAGGCGGCTTTCGCCACCATTACCGCCGGTGGGGAATTTCGCCCCGCCCCGAGAATGGTTGCCAGCGTGGGAACCACACTGACGAGCTGGACTTTAATGCAGGAAGCCCCGGAAATCAAAGGCGACACACCGTTTCCGCACGCATGACAGTCATGTTCTCCGACATGTGATCACCCTCCCCTCGACCGCCGGCCGCGCTTCCGCCATAAACCGGGCGAAACACGAGAACACCATGCTCATTCCGCTGATCGTCGCCTGCGCGCTCTTCATGGAGAATCTGGACAGCTCTGTGGTCGCCACCTCATTGCCACAGATCGCCATCGACCTCGGGGTCGACCCGATTTCCCTGAAGCTCGCCTTCACCAGCTATCTGATCTCGGTCGCGGTGTTCCTGCCGATCTCCGGCTGGATGGCCGACCGCTTCGGCGCCCGCACCGTCTTCCGCCTCGCCATCCTGGTGTTCGTGGCCGGCTCGGTGTTCTGCGGCCTGTCGTCCTCGCTCGAGGGCTTCGTCGCGGCCCGGATCGTCCAGGGCGCTGGCGGCGCCATGATGGTACCGGTCGGCCGGCTGGTGATGCTGCGCTCGGTGGCGAAGTCGGACTACCTGCGCGCCATGAGTTGGCTGACGGTGCCGGCAATGATCGGGCCGGTGCTCGGGCCGCCGCTCGGCGGCTTCATCACCACCTATTTCGAATGGCGCTGGATCTTCTGGATCAACATTCCGATCAGCGTCGTCGGCCTTGTCCTCGTCAGCATCTTCATCAAGAACTACAAGGAAGAGAACCTGCCGCCGCTCGACACGCGCGGCTTCGTGCTGTCCGGTATCGGCCTCGCCGGCTTCGTGTTCGGTGTCGCGGCCGGCGGCATCGGCGTGCTGCCGACCTGGATCGACTCCGTGCTGATCCTTCTTGGCGCCGCGGCGCTCTATGCCTACACGCGCCATGCTTTGCGGACGCCCGAACCGCTGATGGATCTCTCGCTGTTCCGCCTGCCGACCTTTCGCGTGTCGGTGGTTGGCGGCCTGCTGTTCCGCATTGGCGTCGGCGCCATCCCCTTCCTGCTGCCGCTCCTTCTCCAGCTCGGCTTCGGCATGACACCCTTCGAGAGCGGCATGCTGACATTCGCCACCGCTGCCGGCGCGGTGCTGATGAAATTCACGGCGCCGCGCATCGTCCGCGCCTATGGCTTTCGCATGGTGCTGATGGTCAACACGCTGTTCACCACCGCTTTCCTGCTGGCCATCGTCACCTTCAGCGAGCAGACGCCGCATGTCGTTATCTTCGCGGTGCTGCTGGTCGG
>JAGSYU010000275.1 GCA_018262575.1 Pseudomonadota bacterium
GTGGCCTCCTGCCCGTTCGAAATCCCGCTCGGCGCTCTGCTGCCGCAGCGCATGCAGAACCTGCTGCCGGCCTCCAAGAACATCGGCACAACCCACATCACCAACGGCTGCTATCGCCTGCATCCGATCGAATGGAACATCGGCGAAGCGGTGGGCATGCTCGCCGCCTTCTGCCTCGGCAAGGCGACGACACCGCACGCGGTGCGGGCCAACGCCGATCTGCTTTCCGAATTTCAGACTCTTCTGACCAGCCAAGGCATGGAACTTCGCTGGCCCGATGTCGTGGGCTACTGAAGCCTTCGAAACTGTGAGGGGCAAAATGAAGAAAACTATAACAACTACACTGTGTTTGACCGCACTCTTGGCGCTCGCACCGACGGCCTTTATGACACCGGTGCGGGCAGCGGACGGGCTTTCTCTGCGCATGGCCGTCTGGACCGGCAATGCCAAGCATCTGGCGTTGCTCAACGGCATCGCCGACGCCTACAAGGCCAAGCATCCCGAGATCGGCACGATCACCTTCGACACCATCCCCTATGACAACTACACGACGACGCTGACGACCCAGATCGCCGGTGGCAACGCGCCGGACCTTGCCTGGATCCTCGAGTCGGCCGCGCCCGACTTCGTCGGTTCCGGCGCTCTCCTCGCCCTCGACGAAACGCTGTCGTCGACCGCCGGCTACGATTTTGCCGATCTGTCACCGAGCGCGACGGCGCTGTGGCGGCAGGACGGCAAGCTGTTCGCCTATCCGTTCTCGACCTCGCCCTACGCCATATTCGCCAACCTCGACGTCCTCGCCGCCGCCGGCCAGAAGACGCCGGCCGACCTGATCGCCGCCGGCAGCTGGAACTGGCAGACCGTGGCGGCCGAGGCGGCCGCCGTCCACGCCAAGTCCGGCAAGAACGGCGTCGAGATCCGCGATTTCGACTACAAGGACTGGACGCTGCTGACCACCATATGGGACGGCTGGGCCGCACGCCCCTGGAGCGCGGACGGCAAGACCTGTACGCTCGACAGCCCCGACATGGCCGAAGCCATGGCCTTCCTGCACAAGGCGATCTTCAAGGACGGTGCCATCCCCGGACCGGGCACGTCGGGCGATTTCTTTGCCGGTGACACCGCCTTCTCGATCACCCAGATCAGCCGGGCGTCGTTGCTGAAGGACGGTGCCTTCAAGTGGGATCTGGTGCCGCTGCCAGCTGGGCCCAAGGGTGACTACTCGGTGATCGGCCAGGCCGGCATCGGCGTGTTCAAGAACGGCCAGCACCCGCAGGATGCCGCCGCCTTCCTCGCCTTCCTGTCCAGTCCGGAGAATTCGCTGAATCTGGCCCAGTTCTTCCCGCCGCCGCGGCTGAGCCAGCTCAACGCCGAAACGCTCGGCAAGACCAACCCGCTGCTCTCCAAGGGTCAGCTTGAAGAGGTCGTGGTCAAAGGGATCACCACGGGCAAGGTTTCGCCAAGCCACACCAACAACGCCCAGATCGCTCAGCAGATCCGTGCCTCGCTCGACGCCGCCTGGACGCCCGACGCCGATCTGACGACGGTACTCTCCGGCGCCTGCGCCAAGATCGGGCCGCTGCTCGCCCATTGATCGACGATCCCGGGCGGTGCCGTCAGGCCTCGCCCGGGGCCTTCTCCCGTAGTCTCGCTGGATGACGCCGGACCGATATCGCCGGGGTCTTGAGGAAGCGCAATTGGCCCACGACCACCTTCTGCCGTCGACCTCACCGGACGTCCGCCGTTCCTGGTGGACCCCGGCCCGGCGCGACCATTTCACCGGCTATCTGTTCATCCTGCCGCAGATCGCGGGCCTCATCGTCTTCGTGCTGGCACCGCTGGCGCTGATGGCCTGGTACAGTCTCAACGAATGGAATGTCCTCGCCGGCACCTTCTCGTTCGTCGGTATCGGCAACTACGAAAAGCTGGCGACCGACCCGGCCCTGCCCGGCGTACTCTGGGCATCGGCCTGCTTCTCGGTCGGCCTCGTGCTGTTCAACCTGTCGCTGGCGCTGCTGCTCGCCGTACTCCTCAACCAGAAGCTCGCCGGCACCGTTGTGTTCCGCACCATCTTCTTCTCGCCGGTGGTGGTCTCGCTGGTCGCCTGGGCGATCGTCTGGCGCTTCCTGTTGCAGCAGGACGGCGGCATCAACGCGGTGCTGCGGATGCTGTCGATCGATGGGCCCAACTGGTTGCGCGGCCCGACGACCGCCATGACGTCGGTGATCGTCGTCCAGGTGGTCAAGAACGTCGGCCTCAACATGGTGCTGTTCCTGGCGGCACTGCAGAACGTACCGCAGGAGCTCTACGAGGCGGCCCGTGTCGACGGCGCCAGCCGCTGGACCCAGTTCTTCCGCATCACCGTGCCGCTGATCAGCCCGACGGTGCTGCTCACCTCGATCATCACCGTCGCCGGTTCGCTGCAAGTGTTCGCCCAGATCGCCGTGCTGACCGAAGGCGGGCCGGGAACTTCGACGACGGTACTCGTCTACTACCTCTACCAGCAGGCCTTCCAGTTCCACTTCTTCGGCTATGGCGCCAGCCTTGCCATGCTGCTGCTGCTGATCGTCGGCGCGCTCACCTACCTGCAGTGGTCGCTGCGCAAGGCCTGGGTCTACGACAATGATTAACTCCCGCTCCCGTCTCGCCATCGCTCTCTACGCGCTGATGGCCGTGCTGTGCATCCCGTTCCTGTTTCCGACCTGGTGGATGATCACCTCGTCGTTCAAGCCGGTGTCGGAGATCTTCGCCTTCCCGCCAACGCTGTTGCCTCGCCAGTTCGTCACCGACGCCTATGGTCGCGTCTTCGAGCTGCAGCCGTTCGCCCGGCAGTATTTCAACAGCCTCTACATCGCCGCGGCGGTGACGGCCGGTACGCTCGCCTTCTCGTCGCTGGCCGGCTACGCCTTCGCCCGCATCCGCTTCCCCGGCGCCAACCTCCTGTTCATGCTGGTCCT
>JAGSYU010000035.1 GCA_018262575.1 Pseudomonadota bacterium
CAGGACGATCATCATGCACGCCTATCGCTCCCACACCTGCGGCCAACTTCGAGCCAGCGACGTTGGGCAGAATGTGCGGCTGTCCGGTTGGGTGCATCGCGTGCGCGACCATGGCGGCCTGCTGTTCATCGATCTTCGCGACCATTACGGCATGACGCAGGTGGTGGTCGATCCCGACAGCGGCGCGTTCAAGCTGGCCGAGACGTTGCGCGCCGAGTGGGTTGTCCGCGTCGATTGCCTGGTTCGCGCCCGCTCTCCGGAGACCGCCAATCCGAACCTTGCCACCGGTGAGATCGAGGTGTTCGCCAACGAGATCGTCGTGCTGGCCCAGGCGAAAGATCTGCCGCTGCCGGTGTTCGGCGAGCCGGACTATCCGGAAGACGTGCGCCTCAAGTACCGCTTCCTCGATCTTCGTCGCGAGACGCTGCATGGCAACATCGTCAAGCGGACGAAGGTCATTCGCTCCATGCGCCGCCGCATGGAGGACGCTGGCTTCACCGAGTTTTCGACGCCGATCCTGACGGCCTCGTCGCCGGAAGGCGCGCGCGACTTCCTGGTGCCGAGCCGCATCCACCCCGGCAAGTTCTATGCGCTGCCGCAGGCGCCGCAGCAGTACAAGCAGCTGTTGATGGTGGCCGGCTTCGACCGCTATTTCCAGATCGCCCCCTGTTTCCGCGACGAGGATCCGCGCGCCGACCGCCTGCCGGGCGAGTTCTATCAGCTCGATCTCGAGATGAGCTTCGTCACGCAGGACGACATCCTCGGCACGATGGAGCCGGTGCTCCGCGGCATCTTCGAGGAGTTTTCCGAAGGCAAGCCGGTCACGCAGACCTTCCGCCGCATTCCCTACGACCAGGCGATTCGTATCTATGGCTCCGATAAGCCGGACCTGCGTAATCCGATCGAGATGCAGGCGGTGACGCAGCATTTCGCCGGCTCGGGCTTCAAGGTGTTCGCTCGGATGATCGAGGCCGATCCGAAGACCGAAGTCTGGGCGATTCCAGCGAAGACCGGCGGCAGTCGCGCCTTCTGCGATCGCATGAACTCCTGGGCGCAGGGCCAGGGCCAGCCCGGCCTCGGCTATATCTTCTGGCGCTCCGAGAACGGCGCTCTGGAAGGCGCCGGCCCGCTCGCCAAGAACATCGGACCGGAGCGTACCGAGGCGATCCGGACGCAGCTCGGCCTTGCCGAGGGTGATGCGGTGTTCTTCGTCGCAGGCGATCCCCAGAAGTTCTACAAGTTTGCCGGCGAAGCGCGCAATCGAGCGGCCTTCGACCTCAACCTTGTCGATACCGCGCGTTTCGAGCTCTGCTGGATCGTCGATTTCCCCTTCTACGAGTGGAACGACGACGAGAAGAAGATCGATTTCGCGCATAATCCCTTCTCGATGCCGCAGGGTGGGCTCGATGCGCTGAACAATCAGGACCCGCTGACCATCAAGGCCTTTCAGTATGATCTCGTCTGCAACGGCTTTGAGATCGCTTCGGGCGGCATCCGCAACCATATGCCTGAGTTGATGGTGAAGGCGTTCGGCCTCGTTGGACTGGACGAAAAGACGGTCGAGGAGCGCTTCGGCGGTCTTTATCGCGCCTTCCAGTATGGTGCGCCGCCGCATGGCGGCATGGCGCCGGGCATCGACCGGATCGTCATGCTGATCTGCGGTGTGCAGAACCTGCGCGAGATCACGATGTTCCCGATGAATCAGCGCGCCGAGGACCCACTGATGGGCGCACCGTCTGAAGCCTCGATCAAGCAGCTCCGCGAATTGCACCTCAAACTGAACCTGCCGAACTAACCGGCGGAAGCGTCACGATAAAGCAAAGGCCGGGGAGGGCGCCTCCCCGGCCTTTTCCTTTTGGATCTTCGGCACTTACGACAAAGGCCGATACTACTCGTTGGCGGTCACGCCGACGTTCAGCACTCGGATGAGGTCGGTCGGCTTGTCGGTGTTGACCTTCTCGAGTTCGGTAAACCGAACCGGCTTTTCGGGCGCGATCGTCAGGGTGATGGACTTCGGATCCTTGATGAAGTCGGAGATCGGTCCCTGGAATTTTGCCTGAAGAGCCGGGTCTTCGAGGAAGTTCAGCATCAGCGGCAGGGCGCCGGCAGTGTTCTTGCGGAACGTGTCGCCGTCCTGATCCAGCTTCTTTGCCTGTGCCTCGAAGACCTTCTCGACGATGCCGCCATTGCCGTAGGTGAAGGAAGCGGACACCAGTGCCGCCTCGCTCAGGCGCGCCTCGATCTCGTCGGGCTTTTCAACGAGTGACAACGGCAGGCCGGCGAGGTGGAAGTCGCCCGAAAAAACACCCATGTCGGCTGCCTTGAGGGTGAGATCCTCAAGCCGAAGGTCGCCTTTGTCGGCGTCCCAGGCCAGCGTCAGGCCGCCGGAAAGGTCGATGGTCTCATAACCCATGGCTGTGAGCTCGGAGACCAGCGTCTCGTCGGACATCAGCGACACCGGCAGCGACAGCGAGGTGAAGGTGAAGTCGCCCCGCTGAGGCATGGTCCCCAGATAGTCGCCGCTGGTCAGGGCGAGCGAGTCGAGCCCCACCGAACCGAGCGGCGATTCGACGGACAGCGTCCCGAGTTCGATGAAGCCGAACGACGTTCCGCCGTTGACGACGGCGTCGCGGACCGCCGTGCCGGAGGGTGACTTGCCTTCAGAGGCGCTCTTGCCGAGTTCCAGAAGGGCGGCGAGCGAGCCGAAGCGAATGTCCTGGAAGGTCAGAAGCGACAAACTGACCTTTGTCGACGCCTCCTTGGAATCGGCGGAAATATCGCGCAACGTGATGGCGCCTATGCCGTTGCCGTCGATGCCGTTGCCATCGAAACTGTCGATGGCAAGGTTGAGGCTGTCGCCGGCCTTGACCTCAAACTTGCTGGCCTCGATGACATCCACCCCCATGAGCTGCGTGTAGTTGGGCAGGACGGTGGAAATAAAAGAAAACGGATCGTCTTCAATCCGTTTGGGATCAGCGAGCGCTTCGGCGATCAGCTTCACCACCGGCTGGCCGGTCTGGCGCAGAAAGACGTTGTTGGCCTCGATATTGCCAATGCTAGCCGTCACGCCGTCGAAGTCGAGGGCGAGGTTATTGACGCCATACTGGGAGTAGAGGGTGCGCTCTTTGCCGTCGCCGACGCCGTTGGCGTAGCGGGATGGGTCGAGCGCCTCAAGGGCGGCGCCAAAGTCCGCTCCAATGACATAGGTGCTGTCGATGGTCATCGACTTGAACGGCGAAGCCTCGTCCTTCGGCTTCTGTTCGATCGAGTTGGCGCCCGCCCGCTCGATGCGGCCTTCATGCAGGCCTGACAGATAGGCCAAGGAATAGGTGGTGACAGCGTCGCTTTCCGGCAGACCGCTGGTTTCGATCTGGACGGTGTTCATCTCCGCCCAGTCGGCCCGGACGCCGGTCATCCAGCCGGTGTAATGGAACAGCCTCTCGTAAAGTGGCCGGTCTGGAGGAAGGCTGGCCAGCGCCGCCGGGAAGACGGGGCGCTCGACGAGAATGGACTCGGCGGTCATCGTGTAGTCGACCACCGTCGGTGGCGCTGTCTCGGCCGCCGCGTCGGGAGCGGGGGCCGGATCGGCCGGAGCGGACTCGTCGGGCGCGCCCTTGTCAGCGCGACTGGCCTCGCGTCCTTCCTGACGGCGACCGACTGGTTTTTGCTGCGAGGAGGATGGCAAGACCTTGTCCGCCTCCTTGTCCACGCCGGATTCGAGGGCCGCCAGACCCGGAAACCATTTTGCTGCGTCGAAATGGACATCGACACGGTAGCCGGAGCCGCGAATGGCATGGGCGGCAAAAGCGCCGCCGGGCGCGGCGCGCGGGTCCTCAACAGAGAGTTCGTCAAAGTGGACGGCGACGAGGTCATCGTCGATGTCGCCAATGCCGACGTCGGACAGCGTCACGGACTGCGTCGCCGGATCGAAGCTGCTGGTACCGATGGTCACCGGCAACCCGAAGGCTGCCGAAGTGAGCCACTGTCGGACCAATACCTCCCGTGGCGTTTCGGCCTGGGCGAGCGGAGAGTAGGCAAGCACGGCAAAGGCGGCGACTGCGCCAAACGATGCGCTGGTCCTCATCGGCGATCCTCCCGGATATGCAGGGTTGAGGCCGGTGGAGCCGGCCCTCTTCTATTCGCTGACGCTGCGGGCCATTCGCCCACTCCGGGGCACGGCTACCATCGAGTAGCCGCCCCGGGTAGGTCCGGCTATCCGGTCAGTTTGCGTCGGTGCCTTCACCGGCCTCGCCGTCTTCGGTTTCCGGCTGGTTGGCAATGACATCCGCTTTCAGAACATCCGGCAGAGTCTGCGGCGCGGTCTGCGAGGTGGTCAGCAGCTCCATCAACGCAATTGGCGCCGCCGGCTTGGCGGTAATCGTCAGGTTCTTGGGATCCTTCAGGAAGGTGGTAACTCCTTGCGCCAGCTTGTCCTGGAACGGCTGGTTGCCGATCGCCGACAGGAGCAGCGGCAGAGCGCCGGTGATCTGACCAACGAAGGCGGCAGGTTCCTGGCCCATCTGCTTTGCCTGCTCGGCGATGACGCGACCGGCCAGAGAAGCGTCGCCGTAATAGACCGAGGCCTCCTTCAGCGTGACCTTGCCAAACACATCCTGCGGCGGGTTGGGCTGCTTCAGATCCTTGATGACATCGGTCGTGAGGCCGCCGAAGGTGCCGGACAGCGTCACGGTGCCAAGATCGGTGCCGTCGATGGTGATGTCGTCGATGACGAGATCACCGGTCGCCTCATCGAGCGAGCCAGAGCCGAAGAAGCCGAGCGTCAGCTTGTCGTAACCCATGGCCTTCAACTGAGCTGCGAACTGGCCACCCTCATCCACTGCCGCCGGATCGACGTTGATACCCTCGACCGAGACATCGATCGCGTGCGGTACGTCGTCGGCGTAGTCGGAAAGATCAAGACCGACTTTGTCGATGGTGACCGGCGCTTTGCCCGCCTGGGTCAACGAAAAGCCCTCGGCAGAGACAGCATCGACCCGGTTGCCCGTTTCCTTGTCGGTGAAGACGGGGGAGGTCAGTTCGATGGACGCGACGGTGAGGATGTCGCCCTTGTTGGTGCCGGTGAGGTTTTCGGCGACAATGGCATCGGCGCTCAGCGTGTCGCCCTCAACGGTCGGGTTGCCGACGGTAAGGACCTCGATCTTGGTCTCGCTGCCATCAGCCGACTTGATCGAGACGTTGTTGTAGACGACTCCCAGGTCCGACTGGGTCGGCGTTCCCAACGTGAAGGTCGCCCCCTTGTCCGTCGCCAGCAGCTTCGTCAGGGCTGCCGTCACCTGTTCCGGCGTCGCCGCCGAGAAGGCTGGTCCCGCGAAGCCCGCGGAGAGTGCCACGACAGCCACGGTAAGGGACCAGCGACTGGAAATCGTCATTTCATACTCCCAATAAGTCTTTATCGGCAAAGAGAGATAACCCACGCCTTTCGAGACTGGCATTGTGGCTAAATGACGATCGGCGCACAAGCCATGCCTCCGACCAATTTTGTCGATGACGGCAACCATTTTGTCGTCTTCAAAGAAAAGAGGGGGAGGCAGAGTTCAGGAAACCATTTCTTCATCCTGCCCAAACAAAGATAAATTGTCGAAACGACGGATTCTGTTCCTGCCAGCGACGACGCGGGACCGTCACGCGGCGGGCCAAAGATCGGGAATGGACGCGACGTGAAGCTGCGGTGGTTGAAATGGCTCCGGCTCCTTGCCCTTTCGGCGGTCGTCACGACCGTCCCGATCGCCGCCGCCGACTATGTTCTTTTCCAGCACGCCATTTCCACCGGACAGGCTGAGGCTGATTCCATGGCGGCCCGCTATCTGGCGCGCGCCGAGACGACCGTCGCCGAGGGACTGAGAGTGCTGGCCGAGCTCAGGGCCAGCGGCCGTGTGACGTGCAGCCTCTCCGACCGCACCGCCTTCGGAATGGCGGCCTTCAATTCTGAGTTCGTTGTACAGATCGGTCTGACCGATGGCGCCGGCACGCTGATCTGCGGCGAGCCGATGGGCGCGCTCGCCGCGCCGGCCCGGCTGCCGGTGGCCGAGAAGGGCGACCCTTCGGTCATGCTGTCGGTGCTGAGCGATGGCAAGGATAAACGCCAGGCTGTCGTTACCCTGCGTGTTGACGACCGGCTGCGTCTGGTGGCGCGCCTGGTTTCGCGCGCGCTCGACATCGAAGCCGGTGCAAGCTACTTCGAGGACGCCAGCGTCATCTCCATCTATCTCGACGACGGTGCCGAGTGGAGCAAATTCGCCGGCAAGTGGACCGAGAGCGACCAAACCTCGGCGCTTGTGTCGACGATGTCCTCCGAGCGGTATCCGATCAAGGTGCGGGTCGCCGTCGACGAGGCGGCGGCGCAGAAGTCGATCGCCGGCCTCAGGACCATCACGATCATCCTGTCGACGCTGGCCGGCCTCGGTGTCTTCATCATCGTCACCTGGTCGATGTGGCGCCAGTCCGACGGCGACAGCTTCTCGCGCGCCGTCGACAACCACGAGTTCATTCCCTACTACCAGCCGGTATTCGACCTGATGACGGGCGAGATTCGGGGCTGCGAAGTGCTGGTTCGCTGGCTCCGGCCCGATGGCACGATGGTCTCGCCGGGCCAGTTCTTGCCCTATGCCGAGGCCACCGGCGCCATTCGCGACATTACCCGCCAGCTCATGACGCAGACGGTCGTCGACATTTCCGACATCTACGACAAGAATCCGGGGCTCAAGCTGGCCATCAACCTGACGGCCATGCATTTCAACGACCTCGAAATCATGGACGACATCAAGAGGATCTACGGCAACTCGAAGATCCGCTACGAACAGCTTTGCTTTGAGGTCACCGAGCAGCATCCGCTCAAGGATCTTGCCCTCTCGCGGGCCATCATCGGTCGCATCCAGGCGCTCGGCGCCTCGGTGGCGCTCGATGACGTCGGCACCGGCCACGGCGGTCTTGCCTATCTCCAGAAGCTCGGCGTCGACATTATCAAGATCGACAAGATGTTCATCGACCACATCGGCACCGACCATTCGTCACAGACGATTGTCGATACGCTGGTCGAACTGGGCCATCAGCTCGGCCTTGGCATCGTCGCCGAAGGCGTCGAACGGCCGGATCAGGTCGAACACCTCAAATCGATCGGGGTTGTCCAGGCACAGGGCTACATCTACTCGCCCCCCATTCCGGTGAAGGCGTTCCGCGAGTTCGCGCTGAAGTCGCTTGAGCGCGCGAAGTCAGGTCTCGGCGCACGCACCGACAAGCCGGTGGAGGTGTCCGACAGTTTCGCCTCGCTGACCGTCTCGGTCGATGAAGAAGGGGACGATGAGGCCGACGCGGCCTGATCCTAAGGCAGCGATCTTGAAAACCGCCGAGGGTGCAAGCCGTTCGTGAGTTCGAATCTCACTCCGTCCGCCACCTCGCAGATTTCACGCCATGATGCGATACTATCGCAGGCTAGGCTGTCAGAAGGACGCCGAAGCGGCGTCGTTGCTGATTTCCTCGAACAGCTCGGCGTTGCAGCAGAACTTCGGCGGATGCACGGCGCCGCGGATCGCCGTGATGTCGAGCCAGATTTTGCAGGCTTCGAGCTCGGTGCACTCGTGGCACCGGTCGGCGGCCAGCTTGCGCTCGACGCCCTTCAGGAATTGGTCGGAATCGAGAGTCATCGCCATGCGGCGCATGAGTTCCGGTTCCCGATCGCAGCCGCAGCCATCGTCGTCTGCCTTGGAGGACGATTTGTCGATCATTCAAACCTCCACGTTCACGCTATCCGATGTCCCCATGATTAGCCTTAAGGCTAGTTCAGGCGATGATATGGATCAAGTCTATGTGGATGTGATCGCCCATCTTCGATCCAGGCAAGTCGAATCCCGACGATTTTGCCTACCAAGCGGAGAAAGAACAGTGTTGTCCGCGAAATTGACACTCAATCCCAACTCTGCCTCCGCGAAAATACTATACCGGGATTGAACAAGAATTGGGCAGCGCAGGCGTTGCCTTCCTCCTCGGGCCGCCGCGCTCCTGCAGGACGCAACGGACCGAGCTGCCGTCAGTTCGTCAGGGTCCTCCTGACGGCATCGGCCCAGCCGGCGAGCTTCCGTTGCCGGGTGGCGTCGTCCATTTGCGACATGAAGCGGCGGTTGCGCTTCCAACTGGCGGAAAAACCCTGCATGTCAGGCCAGACGCCGGCCTTGTAGCCAGCCAGCCAGGCGGCGCCGAGGGCGGTGGTCTCCAGAACCAGCGGCCGATCGACCGGTGCATTCAAAATGTCAGCGAGGCGCTGCATGGTCCAGTCGCTGGCCACCATGCCACCATCGACGCGCAGTACCGTTTGCGAAGACCCGGTCCAATCGCGGCGCATGGCTTCAAGCAGGTCGTGCGTTTGGTAGCAGACCGCTTCCAGCGCGGCACGGGCAATCTCGGCCGGGCCGGTATTGCGCGTCATGCCGTAAAGGGCGCCGCGCGCCTCGGCGTCCCACCACGGCGCGCCAAGGCCGGTAAAGGCGGGCACCAGATAGACGTTCTGGGTGGGATCGGCGTGGTCGGCCAGTGCGCCGGCCTGATCCGACCGTTCGAAGAAGCGCAGGCCGTCGCGCAGCCACTGCACGGTGGCGCCAGCCATGAAGATCGAACCCTCGAGAGCGTAGGTGGCCTTGCCATCAAGGCGGTAAGCGATGGTCGACAGGAGCCGATTGGATGAGCGAACGATCTCGGTGCCGGTGTTGAGCAGCGCAAAGCAGCCGGTGCCGTAGGTCGACTTCAACATGCCCGGCGCAAAGCAGGACTGGCCTACCGTCGCCGCGTGCTGGTCGCCAGCGATGCCGCGAATGGGGATGGCGACGCCAAACAGGTCTGGGTCGGTCTCGCCGAAGTCGGCGGCGCTGTCGCGCACATCGGGCAGAAGGGCGCGCGGTACGCCGAACAGGCGCAAGAGGTCTTCGTCCCAATCGCCGACGGCGATGTCGTAAAGAAGGGTACGGGAGGCATTGGTGGCGTCCGTCGCATGGACCCGGCCACCGGTCAGGCGCCAGAGCAGAAAGCTGTCGACGGTGCCGAAAGCGAGGCGGCCGGCCTCGGCGGCGGCTCGGGCACCCTCGACGTGGTCGAGCAGCCAACCGATCTTGGTCCCTGAGAAATAGGGATCAAGCAGCAGGCCGGTCTTCTCGCGCACCATGTCCTCGGCACCGTCGGCCCGTAGCGCGGCGCAGCTGTCGGAGGTGCGGCGGTCCTGCCAGACAATGGCCCGGTGGATCGGTTTGCCGGTGTCGCGGTCCCAGATCAGCGTCGTCTCGCGCTGATTGGTGATGCCGATGGCGGCAATGTCCTGCGGCGACACGGCGGCGCGGGCGAGGGCGTATTGCATGGTCTCCAGCGTGGTGTGCCAGATGTCCTCCGGCTCGTGCTCAACCCACCCCGAATCCGGAAAATGTTGCGGAAACTCCTGCTTTCCCACGCCCTTGACGCGATATTCCTCGTCGAAGACGATGGCGCGCGTCGACGTGGTGCCCTGATCAATCGCGAGTACGAATGCGGCCATGGTCGGTCTCCTCCCGTCCCTTGGTTTGTCTTGAGTTGTAGTTGTCCGTCGACGCGACGCAAGCGCCGGTCCAGGGCTTCTCCCCGGTTCAGCGGAGGCTGGCAACAAAGGCGTCGATCGCCGGGACCGCCTCCTTTGGCAGTCGAAGCCCAAGCTTGGTGCGCCGCCAGAGGATGTCTTCGGCGCTTTTCGCCCATTCCTCGCGGACGAGGTGGCGCACTTCGGCTTCCGTCAGCCCGGCGCCGAAGTCGTGGCCGAGATCGGCGGTGACGGCGGCACCGGCGAGGATCGCTTCGGTCCGCGTGCCATAGGTACGGACCAGTCGTTTGACCAGGTCCGGGTCGATTCCGGGGTGAGCGGCGATGGCGCCCCCCTGGTAGGCGTCCAGGCCGCCGGCTGGAATGTCACCGCCCGGCAGCGTCGCCCCCTTGGTCCAGGGCGCCCCCCTGGCGCCGATCGCTTCTGCGATCAGCGCCAGCGCGCTTTCGGCGAGACGGCGATAGGTGGTGATCTTGCCACCGAACACGTTGAGCATTCTTGGCTCCCCCGCCTCGCCGGCAAGCTTCAGCACGTAGTCGCGCGTCGCTTCCTGGGCCTTCGAGGCGCCGTCGTTATAGAGCGGGCGGATGCCGGAATAAGACCAGACGACGTTGGCGGCGGTGACCGGCGTTGCGAAATACTCCGAGGCGGCAGCGATGAGATAGTCGATCTCTTCCTCGGTGATCCGCACGTCGGCTGGATCGCCGGAATAGTCGCGGTCGGTGGTGCCGATCAGAGTGAAGTCGTCCTCGTAGGGAATGGCAAAGACGATGCGGCCGTCGGCGGTCTGAAAGATGTAGGCGCGGTGGTGATCGTAGAGTTTCGGCACGACGATATGTGAGCCCTGCACGAGGCGGACGTGGCGCGTCTTCGGTGTGTCCGTGACGGAGCGTAGTACTTCATCGATCCAGGGTCCGGCGGCATTGACGACAAGACGGGCCGTGATCGTGCGCCTGGCGCCAGTCTCTTTGTCAGCGAGCGTCACATCCCAATGATCACCAGCGCGGATAGCTGCTGTAACGCGGGTGCGTGTGAGGATCGTCGCGCCGCGAGCGGCCGCGTCGGCAGCGTTGAGCGCCACGAGGCGGGCATCCTGCACCCAGCAGTCGGAATATTCGAAGCCCTTGCGATAGCCGGCCTTCAGCGGTCGACCGGCGTCGTCGACGCGGAGGTCAAGCGCCCGCGTGGCCGGCAACCGACTGCGGCCGCCGAGATGGTCATAGAGGAAGAGGCCGAGTCGCAGCAGCCAGGCAGGTCTGAGGCCGGCATGATGCGGCAATACAAAGCGCAACGGCCAGATAATGTGCGGCGCCATGGCCCAGAGGATTTCCCGCTCCGTCAGCGCTTCCCGGACGAGGCGGAATTCATAGTGCTCGAGATAGCGGAGGCCGCCGTGGATCAGCTTGGTCGAGGCAGACGAGGTGCCGGAGGCGAGGTCGTCCATCTCGGCAAGCAGCACCGAATAGCCGCGGCCCGCTGCATCGCGAGCGATGCCGCAGCCGTTGATGCCGCCGCCAATCACCAAGATGTCCACGTCTGCCATCGTCACCCTCCGGTTCGTCGGCGCCGTCTCATTGGCGACCGACTTTCAGTTGGTGGCGACGCTAGCAAAAATTCGAAAGCAGATGAAGAAAAAACGAAAATCCCGAGGCGGATACCGATGGGCCAGCTGGTCATTAGGGCAGAGGAGGGGGCCGTGCCAGACCATGGCGGCGAATTTCAGCACCAAGGAGGTGGACTCAATCCGGCATCACGCCCGGATTGGAACCTCCGTCGTCCGTTTTATGGCCTTCAAAGCCACGAAAGAGCGGAGGGAGGCGAAACCGCCGACGGCGGTGATCAACCGCTCGATGAGGCTGGCGAGTTCCCCGAGATCTTTCACCATGATCTTCAGGAGATAGTCGGCGTCGCCGGTCTGCGACCAGCACTCGACCACCTCGTTGGCAGAGTCGATGAAGGCACGAAAGGCCTTGCCCGTCTCGTCGTCATGATTGCGCAGGCCGACCAACGTATGGGCGATGATGTTGATGCCGAGCCGCTCCGGATCGAGAATGGCGACAATGTCACGGACATAGCCATCGGTCCGAAGGCGCTGCAGGCGGCGGGCGCACTGGGTGGGCGAGAGATGCACTTTTTCCGACAGTTCCGCTTGGGTCATGTCGCCTTTGGCCTGGATGGCGGCGAGAAGGCGTAGGTCGAAGACGTCGAGCTCTTCCAAGGCGCGAAACTCCGGGGCACCAACACGCAAAAAACATGCGTGAGCGGGCCGCATCATGCTGAAAATCTTCGCCGCGAGCAATTGCTTTCCAGAAATCGCAGAGAAATTTCCGCTGAACCCCATTAAGGTGGGGTTATTCACCGCTATCCGGATGTGCCTCAAATGTTTGACACCCTGCCCGAACAGCCTGCCGACGCCCTGCTTGCCCTCATCGGCCTCTACCGTGCCGATCCACGCCCGCACAAGCTCGATCTCGGCGTCGGCGTCTACCGCGACGACAGCGGCGTCACGCCGATCATGGCGGCGGTGAAGGCAGCCGAAAAGGTGCTTCTCGATACGCGGACCACCAAGGCCTATCTCGGGCCGGAGGGCGACCCCGTCTATACCGATCTCCTGAAGCCGATCGTTTTCGGCAAGGACCCTGGCGGCCGTGTTGCTGGCATCCAGACGCCGGGTGGCACCGGTGCAGTGCGGCTGGCCGCCGATCTGGTGGCGTTGGCACGACCCGACGCCAAGATCCTCTATGGGGCGCCGACCTGGCCGAACCATCTGCAGATTCTCACCGCCACCCGTCTCAAGGCGGTGCCGCACCCCTATTTCGACGTGAAGACGCAGACGGTGAACGTCGCCTCGCTGGTTGCGGCGATCGAGGGCGCTGCGGCCGGCGACATCGTGTTGCTGCATGGCTGCTGTCATAACCCGACCGGCGGCGAGCTGGAGCCGGCCGATTGGCAGACGGTGCTGAAGGCGTTGCAGGAAACCGGTGTCGTGCCGCTGATCGACTTCGCCTATCACGGCCTCGGCAAGGGGCTCGAGGGTGACGCCTATGGCGTGCGCTTGCTCACTGACAACCTCGACGAAGTGATGGTCGCCTATTCCTGCGACAAGAACTTCGGTCTCTACCGCGAGCGCGTCGGCGCACTCTATGTCAAGCCGCGCGACGAGAAAGCGGCGTCGGTGGTGATGTCGAACCTTGCCGCCTTCAGCCGGGTGTCTTGGTCGATGCCGCCGGACCACGGCGCAGCCATCGTCCGTACCATTCTGGAAGACGCCGAGCTGACGCGCGTCTGGCGCGAGGAGATCGACCGCATGGGCGCCCGCGTCCGGGGAGTGCGTGGGGCGCTGGCCGCCGCCGGCCCGGGTCTCAAGGCGCACGAGACGCAGACCGGCATGTTCTCGACGCTGGCGCTGGCGCCTGATCAAGTGCTGGCGCTGCGCAAGGAGCACGCCGTCTACATGGCCGGGTCGGGCCGCATCAATGTCGCCGGCCTCCATGTCCGGGATATTCCGGCCTTCGTGACGGCGCTGAAGGCGGTCGGGTATCCGGTCGACTGACATAACGGGATCTTCCGGGAGGACCATCATGCTGCAAGTCCGTGACGCCGTCTCCGGCGGTCGCGCGATCGTTGACGCGCTTATCGCCAACGGCGTCGATACTGTTTTCGGTCTGCCGGGCGCGCAGACCTATCCGCTGTTCGACGCGCTGGCGCTTTCGGCGGGCCATATCCGCACCTATAGCGCTCGCCACGAACAGGCCTCGGGCTACATGGCCTTCGGCTATGCCCGCTCTACCGGCCGGCCCGGCGTGTTCTCGGTGGTGCCGGGACCAGGCGTACTCAATGCCGGTGCCGCACTGATCACCGCCCTCGGGTGCTGCGCGCCGGTGCTGCTGATCACCGGCAACATTCCCTCGACCTTCGAGGGCAGGGGACGTGGCCATCTGCACGAAATTCCCGACCAGCTCGGGCTTTTGCTGCGCATGACCAAGTGGTCGGCGCGCATCGAGCGGGTGGAAGATGCACCGGCCCTTGTGGGCGAGGCGTTCAGGCAGATGCTGACCGGCCGGCCCGGCCCGGTCGCTTTGGAAATGGCCTGGGACAGCATGGCGGAGACGGCGATCGTCGATCCCCTCGGAGCCACCGCCCTCCCGGAGCCGGCCGAGCCCGATATGGCGGCGGTCACGGCGGCGGTCCGGCTGCTGGCGTCCGCCCGCCGACCGATGATCATGACCGGTAGCGGCGCCCAGCATGCCGCGGACGAGGTGAGGGCGCTTGCCGCGCTGCTGGATGCGCCGGTGACCGCGCTCCGCGGTGGCCGCGGCATTGTCGCCGAAAGTGAGCCGCTCGGTCTGTCGTCGGCTGTCGCCCACCGTCTCTATCGGGACACCGATGTGGTGCTCGGCATCGGCACGCGGTTGGAACTGCCCACGATGCGCTGGGCCGGCATGATGACCTATCACGAGCGCTTGCCGGGTGGTCGCAAGCTCGTCCGCATCGATATCGATCCCGAGGAGATGGTTCGCCTGAAGGCCGACGCACCGGTGGTGGCCGATGCGAAGGTTGGGGCCTGGGCGCTGATCGCGGCAATCGGGAATCTGTCGCCGCAGATGGCCAAACGCGATGGTGCCACCATCCGCGCCGAAATCGCCGCCGCCAAGGCGGCTGTGGAGGCGGAGATCATCAAGGTGCAGCCAGAGGTCGATTACCTCAGGGCGATCCGGTCGGCGCTGCCGGATGACGGCTTCTTCCTGACCGAGCTCTGCCAGGCGGGCTTCGCCTCGTATTTCGCCTGGGAGGCGCGCCAGCCGCGCACCTATGTCAGCGAAGGCTACCAGGGTACGCTCGGCTATGGCTTTCCGACAGCACTCGGCGTCAAGGTTGCCAATCCCGACCGCAAGGTGGTGGCTGTCTGTGGCGACGGCGGTTTCATGTTCGGCGTGCAGGAGCTGGCGACGGCAGTTCAGGAAGGGATCGCCGTGGTGGCCGTGGTGTTCGACAATGGCGCCTATGGCAACGTCCGCCGCGACCAACGGGTACGCTTCGAAGGGCGCTTCATCGCCTCAGAGCTTCGCAACCCGGATTTTCAAAAACTGGCCGAGGCCTTCGGCGTCGAGGCGCATTCCGTGGCGTCCCCCTCTGAACTGGCCGCCGTGCTGCCGATGGCGTTCGCGGCCGAGGGACCGGTGCTCATCCACGTCGCCGTGCCGCCGGACGGCGAGGCCTCGCCCTGGCCATTCATCCATCCGGCGCCGTGACGGAGTTTTCGCGCGCCTTTGCAAGCTGTTAACGTCTTGTCTGGTTAAGTGGCGGCCGTCTTCGGAGCGAGGTGGCTGTCCTCCAGAAAGCGGCCTCAGAATAATGCACATCGTTAAAATTTTAGCGGCGTGAGGAACAGTCCTTTCAGCCCCGACGCGTAGTCTTCCTTTGATGATCCGGATCATCTTCTATCCGGCTCGAAAGGACAGATCATGGATATCGGGAGTGTAAAGCCGGTCCTTACCGGTGTGACCTCGCCGGTGCCGAAAACGCCGACCGAGCAGAATCAGTCGACGACAACCGACCTCAAGGCCGAAAAGGCCGTCAAAGTCGCTGAAAAGACCGATGGCAATACCGTCGACACCGCGAGTGACAAGCCCGAACAACAGAGCGCTGTATCGGCCCATTCGCTGACGGAGGCCAACACCGTCAAGGCGAGTTCGCTCGACCAGTTGCCTGACTTTGGGTTGTTCGCTTCCGACGAGAGCACGGCCTCGCAACAGACAGATGACTCCTCGGATAACGCTGCCGTCATCCAGGACAGCCAGGAATTCGCCATGCGTATGCAGGCGATGATCGAGGCTTGGGAAGGCACTGGCGGCACACCGCGCACGGCGGTGTTCGACCGCAAGATCTAGAGAGTCACGCGACTTCCAAATGCAGGATCGGCGCCCCCCAAGGGGCGCCGATCGCTTTTGCATGGTCCAAAGACAAGCCTGACGGGGCCAATCTTCGCCCCGTTTACGAGAACTGCCGTGACCTTACGGCGTGGTCGTGGCCGGCGGCGTCGCAGGAGCGGCAGGCGTGGCCGGAGCGGCAGGCGCTGCCGGCGTCTCAGGCGTCGGCGTTGCGGGCGCCGGCGTGGAAGGAGCAGCAGGAGCCGTTGACGTTGCGGGCGCCGGCGGAGTCGGTGTGGTCTTGTTGCCCGAGTAGTAAACGATGGCGCCGATCACGACGATGACGGCAATGATGATCCAGATTATCGAAGATTTCTTCATGGGTGTTCTCCTATTACTCGGTGAATTCCAATAGCACCGAAGCACAAAATCCACCAGCGCCGCATACAACAAACGAGGATCGCGTCGTATGGTTCCGCGCAGGCAAAAGCGGCGACCACCGCTATTGCGCGGGGGGCGCCGGCATCGCCGGCGTTCTTTGCAGGACCCGCTCGCGGTGGGCCGAATAGAGGCCGGAGCCGGCGATCAGTGTCGACCCTATTAGGGTATAATAGCTCGGGAAATCGCCGAAGAACAGATAAGAGAGCACTCCGGCCGATACCAACTGTACGTAGGTAATCGGCGCCAAGAGAGACAGAGGCGCCAGCCTCAGGCCCGAGATGAACAGCATGTGGGCCAGCGTGAAGCTCAGCGAACCGCAAACGGCATAAGCGAGCTCGCGGCCAGTCGGCACGTGGAACACCGGCAGCACCAGCAACGTCGATACGCCGAGGCCGATGATGCCTGTCCACATGAAGGTGACCTCGGTGGGCTCGTTCTTCATCATACGTGTAAACAGGGCACCCAGCGCCCAGGCGGTCGCCGATCCGAGCGGCAGCAGGGCGGCGAGTTGGAAGCCGTCGGTGCCAGGACGAACGATCAGCAGAACGCCGGCAAATCCAACTGCCGCTGACAGCCAGCGGCGGATGCCGACCACCTCACCGAGCACGAAGATCGACAGCACCATCACGATGATCGGTGAGGTGAAGTGGATCGCCGTGTTGGAGGGAACATCGAGGTAGGCGAGGCCGAGAATGAAAAAGCTGGTGGAGGCGACGGCGGCAAGACCACGCCCAATCTGCAACCGATAACTTGCCGGTCGGAACGCCGACAACCCCTTCGAGTACAGCGCCCAGGGAACAGCCACGAGAAAGAACACGAAATAGCGGAACCAGGTGGCAAGCGGCGCTGGCGCCGTTTCCTTCATCAGTTTGGCGCCGACGTCGCCGCCAGCGAAGAAGACGGTCGAGCCAACCACCAGCAGGAGGGCAAGCAGCATCCGCTCCGAGGTCCGGGGCGGCTGTAGCGGCGCCTCTCCGGACGCGTCAGGAACGGTTGGCATGTGCGGCTCCGGGGCTTCCGGCCGGTGAGTCCGCGAGAACCGGCCAACCCCCATACAGGGGAAAATGGACGAGGTGGCGAGACCGGAAGGGGCCGCCGACCCGGTGGGTTGTGCAAGGAGTCGTTCACGGGCGCAAGCAAATTTCCTGCTGTCACAGGACATTGACCAGTGACGAATGCGGTTTTTTGTACATATCCACGTGTCGCCACGGATGGCCGGATTTGCTGCACGTCGTAAAGATTGTCACCGATGACAATTCGATGAGGGCGGGCAATGGTCCGTGAAGAAGGTAAAGGGGCAGCCGCATCGCGTCGCGCGGTTGCCGTTCCGTCGCTACGGAAAGCGACGTTGATACTCGATCTCGTGGGGCGGAGCGGCCGGATGCCATTTTCTGCCATCCAGAAGACCCTCAATCTTCCGAAGAGCACCACGCACCAGCTTCTCAAGGCACTGACGGACATCGGCGCGCTGCAGATCCAGGCCGACGGCAGCTTTCTGCTCGGGCCCAAAATCTGTGAGTTGGGCATCCTCGGCATCCGCCAGCGCAACATCGACAGCCTTTCGCTCAAACACCTGGAAGCGTTGGCCGGAAGATCCGGTCTTCCCTGCGAAATTGCCACCTTTGAGGGGCGAAACGCCGTGGTGCTTGCCAGCGCCAGCCCCGACAGCGGCGCCCATAGCGCTGGCTGCGAAGGGGGCAGATGGCCTTTGCACCGGGTGGCGACGGGGAAGGCGCTCCTGGCCTTTCTCGACGAGGCGGACAGGGGTCGGTTGCTCGGCGATCTCGATTGGACGAGGGCGACGCCGCGTTCCATCGCCTCGCCGGATGCCTTCCGGCAAGAACTAGATCTCGTACGCGAACGCGGCTGGGCGCTCGATGATCGGGAGATCCTCGATGATATGTCCTGCATCGCCGCGCCAGTGTTCGACAGCAGGAACCGTGTGGTGGCGGCAGTTGCCGCTATCGGCCAGGCAGAGTTGATTCCGCCTGGACGCTATGACGTGCTGGCCGAGCTGGTCTGTAGCACCGCACATGCCGTTTCGCAGGAGATCCGACAGGCGTGACGTCAGCCGCGTTCGGCGATGCGGGCCCGCACCCAGGCATGAATCTCCGCATCAACGAAGGCAATGCGGCTTTCGCCGAGCCGAACTGGTTTCGGGAAGGTGCCGGCCGCCATCATGCGCTTGATGGAGGACACCGACAGCGTGGTCATGGCCGAGGCCTGCTTCATCGACAGCAGGGCCGGCGCCGACGCCATTGCGACTTTAGGCCGGCGACCGGCTGCCGGATCGGGCTCGGGCGGCGTCGGGGCTGCGAAAGCGGCTTCGGTGGTTGCCTGCAGGGCGTGGACAGGGTTATCGGCATCGAGCGAGCGTAGCGGCTCGGGCCAGCGGAGCACCGAGGTCAATCGTTCGAGTTTGTCGAGCGCCTTCTTCAATCCCTGATTGTCATCAAACGGAGCGGCTCCGTCAGCGATCTGCCCCATGTTTCTGCCCCAGCCCCAGTGTCCAAACGGCGGCGTGCGCCGTTTATGCCAGCTTTGCCAGTAGCATAAACCAGAAGTCGTTCACAGGACGTTGCCAAGCCGGCAGATCAACCTAGCGACCGAAATAGGGTGCGAGATTGCCCCTTACGCGCTCGAGCGGTGTCGCGCCTGAAAGATCCGGTGCGAAGATCTCGCCGGTGATTGCCTCGAAGGCGTCGATGTAGACTTTTGACGTCTCGGCAATCAGGCTTTCCGGAATCTCGGGAATGGGATCCTTGTATGGATCGCAGCGGGCGCCGACCCAGGCGCGGATAAAATCCTTGTCGAAGCTCTTTGGCCGCCGGCCGGCGGCAAAATCATCCGGATAGGATGCGGCGATCCAGTAACGGCTCGAATCGGGCGTATGGATCTCATCGGCGAGCACGATGGTGCCGTCGCGATCGAGGCCAAACTCGTATTTGGTATCGGCCAGGATGAGGCCGTGCCGGGCGGCAATCTCCACGCCGCGCGCATAGAGCTTCAGCGCGTAGTCCGACACGGTGGACCATTGCTCAGACGTCAGCAGCTTCTGCGCCACGATCTGCTCGCCGCTCAGCGGCTCATCGTGGCCACCGTCGAAGGCCTTGCTGGTCGGTGTCAGGATCGGGGAGTGCAGTTTCTCATTGTCGTAGAGACCATCGGGCAGCGTCAATCCGTACATGCTGCGCTCGCCGGCCCGGTACTTGGTCAGGACCGACGTGCTGGTGGTACCGGCGAGATAACCGCGCACGATCACCTCGACGGGCAAAATATCGAGTCGCCGGCCGATGACCACGTTGGGGTCGGGATAGGCGATGACGTGGTTGGGACAAATGTCGGCGGTCGCATCAAACCAGAAGCGCGCCGTCTGGGTGAGCACCTGGCCCTTGAAGGGAATCGCCGCCAGCACACGATCGAAGGCGCTGATGCGGTCGGTGGCGATGATGATGCGGCTGCCATCCGGCAAGTCGTAGTTCTCGCGCACCTTGCCTTTGTAGTAATTGGGCAGCTCAGGAATGAAGGCTTCGGAGAGAACGCGGTCGAGGGCCATCGGTACCTCCCTGACGGACGGGGCCATGACGCGGCCGCCTAGTTGCCGCTCCATAGAGCATCGCAGCCGAAAGCGTAAGCCGAAGTTGCAGGCGGATATTCTTTGATTCGATTCAAATCGTTCCGCGCGAGTCGGGAAGCGCGATCATTGTACCGTTGGCGCGCTATAGAGACCGCCCTCTGCTTGCCAGGCGGAGATGGTCTTGCTCGGGACGATAAGTTGAACGACGTTGAGCGTGAGGTTGTCGCGGATCATCAGACAGGTGAACAGTTCGGCGGCCACTGCCAGCCCCAGACTGAAGCGGACCGGTAGCCGAGCGGCCAGCCCAAAGCCGGCCAGCATGGCGAGGGTATCGGACAGCGAATTCAGGATACTGTCGCCGGAATAGCCCTGTGCCAGCGCCTGTTCGCGGTAGCGGGCGATCACCGGCGGCGAGTTCTCGACGAGTTCCCAAGCGACTTCGATCCCGAGCGCCAGCGCCAGCGCCAGCGCAAACACCGACGACCAGCGCCCGCGGAACAGCAGGTGGCCGAGCGCAAAGAACAGCATGCCGTGGATGACGTGTGACGGCGTGTACCAATCGGTGATCTGCTGCGAATTCTCGGGGCTGAGCACGGTGCCGACCCAGAATCGCACGGTGCCACAGGCACAGATCGGCGGCTGTCCCATGGTGTAGAGAATGGCCGCCTGAACGACGAAAGCAGCGGCGGTGATCAAGATGAGGGTCCTGGTGGTCGGCGCCATGAGCTTCTCCGGAAAGGACGTACCGGTGGGAATGTTGCTATTTACCCGCGATTGCATGTCAGGTAGCGGCTGCACCATTTCGTCTTGCATATCTCAATAAAATCCAATAATCTATTGAAATATATCAATATATTTGGAATTCAATCGTGGCTGGCGGAGATTTCCTCATTCGTCCGATAACCATCGATGACGCCGTCGATTTCAATCGGTTGGTCGGTGTCGTCGCGCGCGAGCAACGATACCTGCGGTTTATTGATACGCCGTCGATGGACAAAACCGTGGACTTCCTGCGTGACAGTCTCGGAGCGGGCAATCCGCACTTGGCGGTCGTTGTCGGCGGCAACCTTGTCGGCTGGTGCGATGTCTGTCGCCATTCGTTCGAGATCGAGGCGCATGTCGGCACGCTGGGCATTGGCCTGTTGCCAGAACATCGCGGCAAGGGCCTTGGCAAGGTGCTGCTCGACGTGACCATCGCCGCCGCCGAGCGGTTGGGTTTTCGGCGGATCGAGCTCACGGCTTTCTCCGACAATCATCGGGCGATAGCCCTCTATGAAACGCGCGGCTTTGTTCTCGAGGGTGTGCTGCGGGCAGCAGCGCGTTTCGGCGATGAGTATCGCGACCTCGTGCAGATGGCACGGCTCGGGCCTGAATTGATCGGCCTGTGATGGCTGTCTCCGGTTGGATGGCCATATTGGCTGAGATCCAGCGACATCGATATGTTCCATAATATCTATTATGCGAATGGCCGACATAGCCGTCCTTATGAAAAGGTGGCCTGCATCAAGGGCTTTCCTCCCCGCTGTTGTCTTGCTCGCCTATCGCATCAGAGGATGGCGGCTTGAGGCGCGGGAGGCGCTCGGCGAAACCACTCGCTTTTCTGCAGTCGCCGCAGGGCCTCAATATCGATGTCGCCGACAACGACGTCCGGTGCCGTGCCGCCCATGGCAACGACCCGGCCGAGCGGATCGACGATGACCGAATGGCCGTCATCCTTGGGCGCCGGATAGTTGGCAACGGCGATCGCCATGACGGTCTCGAAAGCCATGGCGCGCACGCCGCACAGCCGGACGTCACCGATCTCCGGATCATCGTGAAGCGCACAGCTATTGGGAACCAGAACCACCTCGGCGCCCTGCCGCACCAAGTCGGCCACCACGTCGGAATATTCCCGGTCCATGCAGATCATCACGCCGACCGAAATCTCGCCCACCTTTGTTGGCAGGCGAACAACTGCGGATCGATCTCCGGCGGCACAGGCCTCCTCTGGCGCGTCGAAGAAGCAGATGTGACGCTTGCGCTGATGAAGGACAATGTCCCCCGACGCGTCGATCAACAGCGCCGCATTGAATGGCTTCGGCAAAGCACGCTCGAGCAGCGTCGCCACAACGGCGATGCCATGCCGACGGGCGGCAGCGCGAAACCGGCCGACAAAGACGCCGTCGAGCGGTTGGGCAGCATCGATCCAGGCGGCTCGTGCGATGGGGTCGGCTGGATCGAAACGCCCGTAGCCGTTGGAAACCATTTCCGGAAAGACGACGACGTCGGCACCCTCGCCGGCCGCCTGACCGATGACGGTGTCGGCGTCGGCGCTCACTTGTGCCAGCGCGATTCTCAGTCGGGCGTCGGTCATGGCTCTTCTCTCCGTGGCCGATTTATCCTCGGCCGCCGGTAGAGATGCCGTCAAGCCAGCATGAAGGAGCGCATAGAGATCGAACCGAGGTCGATGCCCTCGTTGAAGAATCTGAGCTCATCGGCCTTGTCGGCGACAGCCAGCGGATAGAGAGCCGGGAAGAAATGTTCGTAGGTCGGATGCGATAACTGGGCGATCCGGCCGAGCTTTGGGGCGTCGACCACCGTCTTGTAATCGCCCTTGCCGATCGCCTCGGCCATCCGGCTGTCGAACTCTTCGGCCCAGTCATAAGCCGGTCCGCCGCCCCAGGCGATGGTGCGAAGATTGTGGACAAGGTTGCCCGAACCAATGATCATCACGCCACGCTCGCGCAAGGCCTTCAGCTCCTCGGCCAGCGCGAAGTGCTCTTCCGGCGGGCGGCTGAGATCAATCGACAGCTGGAATACCGGAATATCTGCCTTCGGAAACATCTGGATCAGCACCGACCAGGCGCCGTGGTCAAGGCCCCAGCGCTCATCGGGCTCGATATGGTGGTTTTTTACAAGATCGATGGTCGCCTCGGCATAGCCGGGCGCCCCCGGCGCCGGATAGCGTTGGGCGAACAGCTCGTCTGGGAAGCCACCGAAATCATGAATGGTGACGGGGTGTTCCTTGACGTGCACCAGCGTTACACCGCGCGTCATCCAGTGGGCGGACACCACGAGGATCGCCTTGGGCACCGGCAGACGGGCGCCGAGTTCACGCCAGCCGCGGCTATAAGGCGTGTCTTCGATGGCGTTCATCGGGCTGCCGTGGCCAACGAACAGCGTCGGCATGCGCGGCGTCGTGGGGAGATCGGCGAAGTGACGACCGAGATCGGCCATGTCGAACTATCCTTTCGAGGTCGTTTGCCCCGTCGCATGCGAGGCCGACCCATCCTCAGCCACGCTGACTGCGGCCATGTTCGACCTGAATCTAGAAAGGCCGGCCCTGGAGTACAAGCTAGGACTTTGTGACTATATTGTTCCCTATAGATGAACAGTGAGCACGCAAAATCCGGCGGGACGGGTAAGCTCACAGCCCTGCCCGGCCGCATGTTCGATGTCGCGGCGCGAGGCGCCAACCAACCCGCCAAATGAGAGCGCCCTCGTTTTCTTCTAGACCAGTTGCCGGCAGGACTGCCGCACCACCAGTGGACAGGGCACCAGCACCTGGGGGGTGACCGGCCCTTCAGTCTCGCCGTTGACCCGGCTCAGAATATCAACGGCGGCGCGGCCGATATCAAAATAGGGTAGCGCCACAGACGTCAGCATGGGCTTGAGCGTACAGGTGATCACCGTCATGTCGTCAAAGCCCATCACCGAGAGATCGTCGGGAACCGACAGGCCGAGGGTCGCCGCCGCCGCATAGATCTGCATGGCGATCTGATCATTGCCGCAAATGATCGCGGTCGGCCGGTCGGCACGCCTCAATAGGGTCAGCGCTGCGTCGTAGGCGACGATGTCCTCTCCCCCATCCGGGCGAGTGACAAAGCCGGGAACATCCAGCGAAGGATCGTAGACGAGGCCCCCTTCGGCGAAGGCCGTGCGGTAGCCTGCGCCCCTCAGCAAGGTGGCGCGCAGCACCGGACTTAGCGATACGATGCCGATCCGCCGATGGCCGAGTTCGATCAGGTGGCGGGCCTGCGTGTAACCGCCCCCCTCATCATCGGGCACAACGGACGGATGGCTGCGTCGCGCAGAATAGCAGTTGGCCAGCACGATGCCGCGCTCGAAGTCGGGCGCACCAAGATCCACGGGCCGGTGGTACATGGTGGCGTAGACCACGCCGGCCACCTTGTGGGCGCGGAACATCCGCCAGTATTCCTGTTCCTGCTGTGGGTCGCCGTCGGTGTTGGCGATCAGCATGGTCCGCGACTGCTCCCTCAGCCCCGACTGCGTTCCGCGCACGAGATCGACCGAATAAGGCGTCGTGGCCACGGCGTCCGTCATCAGGCCGACCACCGCGGAATGAGACATGCGCATCATGCGCGCCGCGTGGTCCGGCACGTAGTGCATGCGCCTGATGATCGCCGCCACGGCCTCACGCGTCTTGCCATTGACCGCGGGATCGTCGTTGACGACGCGCGAGACCGTCTTGGGCGATACACCCGCCTCGCGGGCGACATCCTTGAGCGTAACCAACCGATCCCCTCCCCCCAACAGAGTCTGACATCGCTGTCACACGTGACAGAAAATCAGGTTGTGACACCGATGTCAACATGGCGATAGAGCGGCTGAAAGGGCTAGTTCTGCGGGAGTTTTCAAAGAAACGCGGACGCTGTCCCTGCGGACAGCGCTATGGGGCTGTTTTGGGACGCCCCGGGACAGATGACGAGACAAGATACCGAACACGTCCAGTCGCCGGGACCAGCGACGGGCGGAGGGCCGCCCTCGCCTTCACCGGCTGGTCAGTGCCTTGGGAAATTCAGCCCCATCTCCCGGTAACGCTCGGGATCCTCGGCCCAGTTCTCGCGCACCTTGACGTAGATGAACAGATGGACCGGCCGTTCCAGGATTTCAGTCAGCTCCTTGCGGGCGGCGATCGAGATGGCCTTGACCGTTTCGCCGCCCTTGCCGAGCACGATCTTCTTCTGGCTGTCGCGCTCGACGAAGATGGTCTGCTCGATGCGGGCGGAACCGTCCTTCTGGTCCTTCCACTGGTCGGTTTCGACGGTTGAGGAATAGGGCAACTCGTCATGAAGGCGCATGAACACCTTTTCCCGGGTGATTTCAGCAGCCAGCATGCGCATCGGCAGGTCGGACAGCTGATCCTCAGGATAGAGCCACGGCCCTTCCGGCACGCGCGCCGCCAGATGGGCAAGAAGGTCGTCGGTACCCGAGCCATTCAGCGCCGACACCATGAAGGTTGCCTCGAAGCCGACGCGGGCGTTGAGATCGGCAGCGAGCGCCAGCAGGCTGTCGCGCTTCACCGTGTCGATCTTGTTGAGGATCAACACCTTGGGGTGCCGGAGTTCGCCGAGCTTGTCGACGACCTGAACCACCTCATCGACAAGGCCGCGCTTGGCGTCGATCAGCAGGCCGATGACGTCGGCGTCGGCGGCACCCGACCAAGCGGTGTCGACCATGGCACGATCCAGCCGGCGCTTCGGCGCGAAGATGCCGGGCGTGTCGACGAAGACCACCTGCGACGAGCCGTGCATGGCGATGCCGCGCATGATGGCACGCGTCGTCTGCACCTTGTGGCTGACAATCGACACCTTGGCGCCAACCAGGCGGTTAAGCAGCGTCGACTTGCCGGCATTGGGCGCGCCGATCAGCGCGACGAAGCCGGCGCGGGTGGGCATATCGGCAGCGGAGGCAGATTCGTCGGTCATCTCGTCTCTCTCCGGAGGCGGAACAGTAGCCAAGGTTATGTCATTCCTTTCGGACTTGATAGCGAATGTAGGGAACCGGCGTGGCGGCTCGGAAAGACGGCGCATGCTCCGGGCGAGCAAGAGCCATGAAGCGGCAGAAAACGCGAAGACCGGGCAGCCCTCGGTGATGTACGGGCGCGGTTTTTTCTCACCCTGCCCGTTTGGCCAACGCTTCAGCAGCGGCGGCCTGCTCGGCATCGCGCTTCGACTTGCCCTGCCCTTCGCCGGCCGCCTCACCGTCAATGGTGACGACGACCTGGAATATCGGCGCGTGGTCAGGGCCGGAGCGATCGACGATGGCATAGACAGGAAGCCCCTGCCCGCGCCCCTGCGCCCATTCCTGCAGCAGTGTCTTCGGGTCACGCAGGGAACCGGTCAGATTTTCCATGCGCGGCTTCCAGTTGCGCAGGACAAAATCCTTTGCCGCGTCGAAGCCGCCATCGAGGTAGATGGCAGCAATCACTGCCTCGGCCACGTCGCCGAGAATCGCCTCCTTGCGGCGGCCGCCCGACTGGCGCTCGCCGGCGCCCAGCCGGAGTACCGAGCCAAGGTCAAGGTCGATTGCCACTTCGGCGCAGGTCTCGCGGCGGACCAACTGGTTGAGGCGACGGGCGAGATCGCCTTCCTCCTCGCGCGGGTAGGTAGAGAACAGCATCTCGGCCACCACCAGCGCCAGCACACGGTCGCCGAGGAACTCATGGCGCTGGTAGCTTTCGTGCGCCACTTGATCGCCTGGCACGGCGCTACGATGGGTGAGCGCACGTAAAAGCCCCGCGCGGTCCTTGAAACGATACTGGAGGCGCCCTTCAAGCGCCTCCAGAATCTGTGCCTGATGGGTGTTCATCGGTCAGTTCAGCATGGACAGCATGCGGTCAACGCGCACTGTTGTGGGCCAGGTCCAGAACATCCAGGGCTTGGCGCTCTCGTCGATGGAGAAGAAGATGACCTGCGCCTTGCCGACAAGATGGTCGAACGGCACGTAGCCGACGCCGGAGCCGTCGATGCGGCTGTCGGCGGAATTGTCCCGGTTGTCGCCCATCATGAAGTAGTGGCCCGGCGGCACTTCGAACTCGCGCGTGTCGTCGCCGGCCGTGGTTCCCATGTCGAGCGTGTCGTAGGAGACGCCATTCGGCAGCGTTTCGCGCCAGATCGTCGCCTTGATGTCGTTGCCGAACGGCCCCTTCTCGACGAACTCGCCGGCCTGTTCGCGCTTCACCGCCTC
>JAGSYU010000154.1 GCA_018262575.1 Pseudomonadota bacterium
CGGCTGCCGTGCTCCTTGACGAGGCGAGAGAAGCGCCGCTCCATCACCTCGCGCATCATGCCGAAGTCGTCGCCGGGGGTGATGTCGGTCGAGCGGATGTTGAACTTGCGGTACTGGTTCTTGACGAAGCCGCCGGGGCCGGCGACGACCATGCCGCCAACCGGGTTGGAGCCCATGATATGGGCGTTGTCGTAGATCTCGATGCGCTTCGGCGTTTCGGCAAGGCCGAACACCCGGCCGACACCTTCCAAGAGCTTCAGCTGGCTTGAGGTATCGGCCATGCGGCGGGCCAGCGCCTCGCGGGCGTTCTGTACCGCCTGGTCGATGACCTCCTTCTTCTCGCCGCGCTGCGGCCGCAGCACCTCGACGCGGCGGCCGGCCTTCTCGGTCAGCGCCTCGGACATCAGCGCCATGTCCTCGAAACCATGGCTGACCAGCACCAGCGACGGGCACGGCTTGTCGTCGTAGAACTGGGCGATGAACGAGGACAGCGCCTCGCCGGCTTCCGTGCCGCCCGCCTTGGGGAAGAAGGCGTGGTTGCCCCAGTTCTGGCCGGTGCGGAAGAAGAACACCTCGACGCAGGTCTGCCCGCCCTCCTGATGGACGGCGAACACATCGGCCTCCTCGATGCCCAGCGGATTGATGCCCTGCCGGCTCTGCACGTGGCTGAGCGCGGCGAGGCGGTCGCGGCAGACGGCCGCCCGCTCGAAATCCAGCGCCTCGGCGGCAGCGTTCATCTCGACGGCCAGATGCTCCTTGATCTGCCGGCTCTTGCCGGACAGGAAGGCCTCGGCCTCGGCCACCAGCTCGGCATAGCCGGCGGCGTCGATCTCGCCGGTGCAGGGCGCCGAGCAGCGCTTGATCTGGTAGAGCATGCAGGGTCGCGTCCGCGTCTCGAACTCGCCGTCCGAGCAGGTGCGGATCAGGAAGGCCTTCTGCATGGCGTTGATGGTCGCCGTCACCGACGACGCCGAGGCGAACGGCCCGAAGAAGCTGCCCTTGCGCGACCGGGCGCCGCGATGCTTGACCAGTTGCGGCACCGGATGGTCGCCGGTGATCAGGATATAGGGGAAGCTCTTGTCGTCGCGCAGCAGCACGTTGAAGCGCGGCCTGAGCTGCTTGATCAGGTTGGCCTCGAGCAGCAGCGCTTCCGTCTCGGTCTTGGTGACGACGAATTCCATCGCCCCCGTCGCCTGCACCATGCGGATGATGCGGGTCGGCAGCTGGCCGAGCCGGGTGTAGTTGGTCACCCGCTTCTTGAGGCTTTTCGCCTTGCCGACATAGAGCACGTCGCCGGTCGGCGACAGCATGCGGTAGACGCCGGGGCTGTTGGGCAACAGCCGCACCATCGCCTGCACCACCTCGACGCCGCGCCGCGTCTCGGCCGTCGACAGGTCGATCTCTTCGCCCGCTTCCTCCACGGCGTCGAGCTCGGGGATCTCAAGCTCGGGTGGAGGCGCGTCGTCGGCATCGGGGATGAGATCGGGATCGTCGGTCATGGCCTCTAGGGATTCGTTGGGGCGCCTCTTTATCATGTCGGCATCATATCAGCGATGGCAGCGTCAGCCGATGGCGGCAGCGTTCCTAAAGAAAGGTCCCGGCAGGGACTGCCGGGACCGTGTCGATGCGATGGCGGCAGGGGTCAGGCTTCGCCGACCGTCTCCATCAGCGCCAGATCGAGCGCCTCGCGGGCGGTGCGGCCGCCGCGCACCACGAAGTCGAAGGCGAGGCGGTGGCGCTGACAGGTGTCGACCGCCGTCTCGATCAGCGCCTCCATCTGCTCGGCCGTCGCCTCGGCCTGGCCGGCCAGCAGCAGCGTGTTGCGGTACATGACGACACCCTCGGCCTGCCAGATGTCGAAATGGCCGATCCACAGTTGCTCGTTGACCAGCGCCAGCAGCTTGGTCACTTCGTTTCGGCGGGCAGCGGTCACCTTGATGTCGAAGGCGCAGGCCACGTGCAGCGCCTCGATCTCGGACAGCCACGACACGGCAACGTGGTAATCCGTGTCGTCACCGGCGATCGAGATGGCGATCTCGTCCTCGTCGGAGCGCTCGAACGTCCAGTCGTTCTGCGCCGCGAGGAGCTCGATCTCATCCACGGGATTGGCGGTTCGCTCGGAATGCACGTCGATGAGGGTCATTTTGACCTCCAGGGTTGCCGCTGCCGAACAGCGTGTGCCGATACCGATGCCGACCATCGTTTTCCCGCACCAGGGCGGAAACGCCGACGCCGACACCTTTGAGCCGGTGGTGGCGAACCACCTCCCGGCAACACCGGAACGGCCGAAACCGCCCCGGAATCCAGCAACCCGACTGGCGCCGTTTCCAGGATGACCCGGTCGGCGGCGCAAGAATCTCATGTTGGCATAAGTATATGCCTGAAGACTGAGAAAACGGAACCCCTTATGGAGCGTCCGTGGTCTCCACCTCGGCTTCGGTGTGGGAAAGTCGCGTCTCGAGCTCGGTCACTCGGGCGGACAGACGCTCCACCTCGGCCAACGCCCGGGTGGCGATCTCCTGCACGGTTTCAAGATCCTCGCGGCGCACGAGGTCGAGTTCGGAGGCAAGCCGCTCGCCCTGCGAGCGGAAGGCCGAGGAGACCTCCCGTCCGGCCGACTGGGCGAGACCGGCGGCGTCGTTCATCAACTTGGCGAGTTCGTCGTAGATGCGTCCCTGAGTGCCGGTCGTCATGGTGGTCAACTCCAAATGGCGGGCCAGACCTTCTATTTGGCCCCTCGCCCGCTCCGCTTCAAGCGGAAGATGATGACCAACCGCATCGGCAGCCCCCGAACGGCTTCCGGCACCAGGCGCTGGCGCCGACCAATCGGATCGAGGCGCCTTATGCCTGCCCTGCGCCGTCTCGGGCCTGAGGTCCTCCTTCTCGCGTGGAAATGGCACTCCATGTATCTGTTTTATATATATTACTGACTTCCTCTGCGTCGGCAGAGGACCTCGAGCAGACCGGAGTGGGCGGCCGATACAGGTCACCCGCTCCATCACTTGCGGCCTGTCCCCAACCCCTCAGGCCAGCACGGACCCTGCCGCCGCTGCCATCGCCGCCACGGCATCCGCCCCGGCCGGCAGGCGCATCGGGCATGACGGGTCGGTCGCCGCCCGCCACACCGCCTCGGCCACGTCGACCGCATGCGTCACCTCGTCGACCGGCTGCTTGCCCCACTTGGCAAACACGCCCTCGGCGATCTCGGCATAGGCCTCGGGAATGCCTGTGGACATCAGCGCCCGGGCGTTCTGGCCGAAGGCGGTTTCCGGCGCCCGGCCCGGCAGCACGACGCGCACCCTGACGCCGAACGGTTCGAGTTCCAGCGCCACGCTTTCGCTGAAGGCATTCACCGCCGCCTTGCTGGCCGTGTAGACCGACAGAAGGTGCAGCGGCTTCACCGTCACGCCCGACGTGACGTTGACGATGACGCCGGCCTTGCGGGCGCGGAACTCGGGCAACACCGCCTGGGTCATCGCCATCACGCCGAAGGTGTTGGTCTCGAACACCGTTCGCACCGCCTCCATCGGCGTGCCTTCCAGAGCGTTGAGAAGGCCGACGCCAGCGTTGTTGACCAGGACGTCAACCGGCCCGGCCGCCGCGACGCAGGCGGCAATGCTCGCGGCACTCGTCACGTCGAGCGGCAGGATGGTGAGCCGCTCGGAGCGCGGCAAAACATCCTCGCGCGGCTTGCGCATGGTGGCAATGACCGACCAGTCGCGATCAAGGAAATAGCGGGCGATCTCCAGTCCAAAGCCTGTGGAACAGCCGGTGATCAATACCGTCTTCATGATACGTCCTTTCGGGTTGCTGATGAGGAGACAATAGACCGCGCGGCCGGGACGCACTACAATGGATAGTCCAGAATCCTTTTACGGAAGTCCGGAAATGGTTGATCCACTTACCGAGGTCGTCACCCTCCTTCAGCCGATCGCCTCGCTTTCCAAGCTGGTCAGCGGGGCGGGGCCCTGGCGCGTCAGACGGGCCGAGGCCGGCCGTCCCTTCTATTGCGCCGTGCTCGACGGGGCCTGCCGTCTGGCGGTCGACGACCACCCGCCGATGATCCTGGAGAGGGGCGACTTCGTGCTGATCCCCTCGGTCAATGATTTCGCCACGTCCAGCCTCGAGCCGCCGCCCGAGGGGATAGTGACCACGCCGGTGGAGGTGGGACCGCGCCACTATCGGATGGGCCGGCAGAGCGGGCCACCCGATATCCGCATGGTGGTCGGCTATTGCACCTTCGGCTCGACGGATACCGCCCTGCTCCTGTCGCTGTTGCCGCGGCTCGTCCAGGTGCGCGGCGAGCCCAGGCTGTCCACCCTCGTCGAACTGGTCGACGACGAAGCCCGCGCCGCCCGCCCGGCCCGCGACGTCATCCTGACGCGCCTTGTCGAGATCCTGCTGATCGAAGCGTTGCGCGCCATGGGGCGAGAAAGCACCTCCCCCGGCCTCATCCGCGGTCTTGCCGACGAGCGGCTCGCCGTGGCGCTGCGCCGCCTGCACGAAAACCCGACCCGCCCCTGGACGGTGCCGGACCTCGCCAAGGAAGCCGGCCTGTCCCGCTCGGTGTTCTTCGAGCGCTTCCGCCGGGTCGTCGGCGTCGCGCCGATGGAATATCTCCTCGCCTGGCGCATGGCGCTGGCCAAGGACATGCTGCGCCGGGAAGACGGTGGCGTCGCCCAGGTGGCCGAGCGCGTCGGCTACGCCTCGGCCAGCACCTTCACCATCGCCTTCTCCCGCCACGTCGGCACGCCCCCGGCGAGGTTTGCGAGGGGGGAAGCGTGAGCGAGAGACGGCGCCCGATGGTCGAAATGGGCAAAAGAATCCGGCGCAGGCCCTGCTGAGATCTTCCAATCCGGCCGGACAATGCCCTAAAGTCGCACCGAAAAGATCGGCGGCAGCCCCTTTCACCTCCACCAGGCGGTGGCTCCAGATCTGGTTCATTCGGCAACATGCTAGACCCCCTGGATCACCTGTCGGCCCTGCGCGTATTCGAAGCCGTGGCACGCCTTGGCAGCGTCCGGCTGGCGGCCATGGAACTCGGGGTCACCGACGGCGCGGTGTCCAAACAGATCCGCTCGCTCGAAGCGGCGCTGAAAGCCGAGCTGTTCATCCGTGGCCATCGCAAGCTGATCCAGACCGAAACGGCCGAGCGGCTGGCCCTGTCGCTGGCCTCGGCCTTCGAGAGCATCGCCAGATCCGTCGAACGGGCCGAACGGGCCGGCCAGCGCGACAAGCTGGTCATCGCGGCGCCGTCGACCTTTCTCGTCCGCTGGTTTCTGCCGCGTCTGCCAAAACTGCTGCACCGCCTCAAGGGCACGGAAATCGACGTCGTCACCTGGAACAAGGACACCGTCGCGACGGATCGGTCGATCGACATCCATGTCGTCGTCGGCGGTGGAACCGTCATGCCCGGCGCGGCGCGGCACGTCATCGGCACGGAAACCTTCGGGCCGGTGGCCAGCCCCTCCCTGCTGCCGGCCGAGGGATCGGCCGAGGATATTCTTGTCCTCCAGCGGCTGACCACGGCCTGGCCAACCGCCATGTGGAGCAACTGGTCGGTCGAAAGCGGCCTGCCGCTTCCCGAGTGTGGCGTGCAGCGATTCGAACGGCTGCTGTTTGCCATTCAAGCGGCCGAAGCCGGCCTTGGCGCCGTGCTGGCGCCGGGGCCCGCCGTCTGGGACGCGCTGGCGGCGGGGCGCCTGGTGGCGCCGCTTGGTCTGTTCAAGCGCGAAGGCAACTGGGCGCTTCTGTGGCGGACCGACCAGACCTCGGGACTGCACATGTCGGTCCTGCGCTGGTTCCAGGCCGAGTTCGCCGCCTCCGAGGCCGCGGCCCTCGAACTGGTTTGAGCTTCCCTCAACTGAACCGCCTAGAACTCGGTTGTGAACGGGCGCGCGCGCCGTGACAGTCTCCCTATTACGGGAGACTGACCCCATGCTCGTGGATGTGACCGGCACGCCCGACTTCACCGCCAAGCCCAAGATCGAACTGCACGTCCATCTCGACTGTTCGCTGACCAGACGCGCGCTCCATCGGCTGGGAAACCCGATCGGCGAAGCGGATTTCGCGCGGGTCTATACGGCGCCCGAACGCTGCAGCACGCTGCTCGCCTACCTCATGGCCATCGAGCCGTCCTGCGCCGTGCTTCAGACGGCTGGTGCATTGCGCATTGCCATGGAAGAGCTGATGCGGGCGCTGGCCGGCGACGGCGTCATCTATGCCGAAATCCGCTTTGCGCCCCACACCCATCAACGCCAGGGGCTCAGCCTCGACGAGGTGATGGAAGCGGTGACCGATGGCCTGACGGCCGGCAGCAACGCCACTGGCCTCCATGCCGGACTCATCCTCTGCGCTCTGCGCGATTTCGCTCCGGCGCAAAACCGGCCGGTGATCGAGCTGGCGCATCGCTGGCAGGGCAGAGGCGTCGTCGGGGTCGATCTGGCCGGCGACGAGGCGACGCATGCGGCGGCGGCCAACCGGAGAATATTCGATCGGGCCCATGATCTCGGCCTGCCGATCACCGTCCATGCCGGCGAGGCCGCCGGACCGGACAGCCTCAGCGAAGTCATCGAGCTGCTGCGCCCGGCGCGCATCGGCCATGGCATCAGGGCGATTGAAAGCGAAGACATCCTGGCCGAGATCAAGGCGCGCAACCTGCATCTGGAAGTCTGCCCGTCGTCCAATATTCAGGTCGGCGTGTTCGCCGACTATGGCGATCACCCGGTCGATCGACTGTCGCGGCGCGGCCTGTCGCTGTCGATCAACACCGATGCCCGCACTGTCGCCCCGCTCACCCTGTCGCTCGAATACCGCCGCCTCGCCAAGTGCTTCGGCTGGCAAACCGGCGAGTTCCTCGCCCACAACCTCGAAGCCGTCCGCCACGCCTTTCTGCCGGAGCCCGACAAGGCCGACCTCAGCGCCCGGCTGATCGAGGGCTGGGGCGCGAATGATTAGGGTAGCCGCTTGCACCTCTGCGCAGAGGTTTTGACGGGCTACCGCCGATAGTCATCCAGGCTGCTCAGGTCTGGCACCGATGAGTTCGGGCGTCTTCTGATGGGCGGCTTGGCCCCGGGAGAGCGACCGACTCGCGCCAGAAGGGGATGGCTGCCCCACAGCGCTTGGAGGGCAAGGTTGGCCGGAAGCGGACAGGCGGCTTTCAGCGTCCAGAAGCCCAGGACGGCAATTCAGCCTTAGGGGACCACGCCAAGGCGAGCCCGATCCTCGACCAAATCAGGCGCCCGTACACCGGCCCCAACCGGATGCCATAGGCCCAAGGCCCGCATCCGATTGGATAAGCCACAGCACCAACAAAGGAATTCGGCGCGTGTCGCTCCACGCGTCGTCAATCCTTCGTGCGCTTCGGTGCACGAGCTGCGCCGATTGCCTTGATCGCCGGCAGGAGTACGCAAGGAAAACGATTTCCTTAATGAGCCGCCTCACCGGCCGAGAAATGCAACCTTAAGGGGATCTATCGTCGACATCCTCACCGAATTCGCAATTTCCCTCCCGGAATAGGCGATAAGACGAAAGTTTCTGCCCTATTCAAAGAAACCGTTTTCCTAATATCGTGATGTGCAGTATGAGTGTGGCGCCCCCTCGCAGATCTCGCTTGGATGAGGAGAGCAATAAAGTTATGATATTGTGGAATAATCCGCAAATCATGCAGGAGCTCAAATCATGAAAACGATATCAAGACCTTCAGATGCCGAGCGATCCGAGACGGGCGCAGATGGGCCGGACGACGGGCTGACACGCGGTCAGCTCGGCTACACGATCCGCGACGTTGCCGAGCGCGCCGGCGTTTCGGTCGGCACCGCTTCAAAGGCGCTCAACAAGTCGGGAAAGCTCAAGGCCGAGACGCGCACACGCGTGCTCAACGCTGCGAATGAACTCGGTTTTCGGCCAAACTACCTCGCCCAGAGCCTTCAGCGCGGGACGAGCGCAACGATCGGATTGATCTCCAACGACAGCTTCGGCCGGTTCACCATGCCGATCATGGAGGGGCTGGAGGCGCATCTCGCCGAGCAAGGCGTCGCGGTGTTCATGTGCAACGCCACCGACAATCCCGAACTTGAGCGCCAGCATGTCGAGCAATTGCTGTCCAAGCGCGTCGATGGGCTGGTCGTCACGGCGCGCCGGGCCGACCACCGCCCGCAGATCGACCTTGGCGGCGCCAGGTTGCCGGTTATCTACGTCTTTTCGCAAAGCGATGCCGTGGACTCCGCCTCTCTGCTGCCCGACGACGAGGGAGGCGCGCGGCTTGCCACCGAGCACCTGATTTCGCAAGGCCGCCGGCGCATCGCCCACATTACCGGGCCGGAGGATTTCGAGGCGGTGAGCCTGAGACGCCAGGGCTACTGCAAGGCTCTGGAAACGGCCGGCATCGCCCACGATCCCAATCTCTGCCTGTCCGGCGACTGGTCGGAAGCCTGGGGCAGCCAGGCGATCGACAGGCTTTTCGGCGGCCGCGCCGTCGTGCCCGATGCCGTGTTCTGCGGCAACGATCAGATCGCCCGTGGCGCGATCGAGGCGCTGACCCGGCGCGGCATCGCTATCCCGAAGGATGTGGCCGTCGTCGGCTTCGACAACTGGCAGGTGATGACCAACGCCACCCGTCCGCCGCTCACCAGCGTCGACATGAATCTGTACCAGCTTGGCCGTGAGGCCGGGAGCCGCCTGATGAAGATGATCAGCGGCGAAAAAGTCAGCGGCGT
>JAGSYU010000276.1 GCA_018262575.1 Pseudomonadota bacterium
CCGGCCGGATATAGTGGGCCTGCAGCGTCAGCGCGAGACCGGAGAGGATCAGGAGCAGCCACAGCGGCGAGGCGAGATAGCTCATGATGCCGGTGAGGATGTGGGAGCGCGATACCCAGTGCAGGCCCCGTCCGCCGATCACCTTCAAATGCTGCAGGTTGCCCTGGCACCAGCGACGGTCGCGGATGGCAAGATCGACCAGGGACGGCGGGCTCTCCTCATAGGACCCCGAAAGATCATCGGCGATGATGATGTTCCAGCCGGCACGCCGGATCAGAGCCGCCTCGACGAAGTCGTGGCTCATGATGTGACCACCGAACGGCGGCTTGCCGGACAACTCGGGCAGGCCGGCGGAGTTCAGGAAAGCTTCGGTGCGAATGATGGCGTTATGGCCCCAGAAGTTGCCTTCCTTCTGCACCCACCAGCTGAGGCCGGTACCGACGACCGGGCCATAGACCCGGCCGGCAAATTGCTGCAGCCGCGCCATTACCGTCGTACCGTTGACCAGCGCCGGGATGGTCTGGATGAGACCGGCATCGGGGTCGGCTTCCATCCGGCGCGCCAGTTCGACGATGGTCCGCCCTTCCATCAGGCTGTCGGCATCGAGCACCAGCAGATGGTCATAGGCACTCGCCCAACGCTTGCAGAAGTCGCCGACGTTGCCGGCTTTCTTGGCGGTATTGTTGCGCCGCCGCCGGTAGTAGACGCGGGTAAAGCCGCCGATGCGCTCGCGGGCGGCGAGCAGCGCCGCCTCTTCCTGCAGCACCACTTCCGGATCGGTGGTATCGGCCAGCACGAACCAGTCGAAGGCGTGGCTTTGGCCGAGCGCCTCGACGTCGCGGGCCATGGCTTCGATGGCGGCGAAGATGCGCGCGGGATCCTCGTTGTAGGTCGGCATCAGCATCGCCGTACGCTTGCGCAACGGCTCGTCAGACCAGGCTACCGGCCGGGCGAACCGCCGGCTGACCAGCTTCAAGAAGCCGAAAACGGAGGCGACCGAGGATAGGGCGATCCAGGCGAACGTCACGGTGAACAAGACGAGCACGACGCGCTCGACCGGCGTGAGATCACCGAGCGCCAACACCGCATACATCTCGTTGACGGCGTAGGCGAGCAATACCGCCGTGCTACCGAGGACGGCGAAGCGTTTCAGGAACGACGAGCGGCTATGAGAATTGACTAACCGCCGCCGATCCTTGCGGCGGAAGCGCTTGAGATCTTGCGCCGGCATGTCGGCCGGATGCTCCGGCGGCATGCCGGGAGCGTATCGCCCACTAACGGCGACATCACGAACTATGCTGTCCATCGGAAGGCCCAAGTCTCGGCCGTCTGCCCTGATTCGAAGGCGAGAGCCGCCGTCAATTCAATCAGGGTCTCGTTTTGAGGATCCAGCTCGAAGCTGAGGCGCAGGCCGCCGGTCTCGGGATTGGCGGCGACGACGACATTCTTCACCGTGCCCTTGGAAGCCTGCACCGACGCCTTCGAGGCGCCAAGCTTGGCAGGGTCGACACCCTGGAAGTAGCCGTAATCGATCACGAACAGACGCACCGGCGTTGGCCCGCCGACGCCCGCCCGTCCCGATCGCGTTGCGGTAACATAGACAGCGCCGGCTGCCAGCGCCGGATCGCCACCCCAGAACAGACGATAGGCGAAGAAATACTCGGTACCGGCCGGAATCTTGTCCTGCGGTGCCCAGTAGGCAACGATGTTGTCGTGGATCTCCGAATTGGTGGGAATTTCCACCAGAGTCACCGCGCCGGCGCCCCAGTCGCCCACCGGTTCGATCCAAAGCGACGGACGGCGCTGATAGGAGGCCTCGAGATCCTGATAGGAGTCGAAGCTGCGGTCGCGCTGAACGAGGCCAAAGCCGCGCGGACTACGATCCTGGAACGCCGAAATCTGCAATTCCTTGGGATTGGCGAGCGGACGCCACCAGCGATCTCCATGGCCGGTGACCATCAGCATGCCGTCTGAATCGTGGACCTCCGGCCGAAAGTCGTCGATTTCAGTGCGGCCGTTGGCCGAAAAGAAGAACATCGACGTGGCCGGCGCCAAGCCGACCTTCTCAAGGTCGGCGCGCGGAAACAATTGCGCTTCCACGTCAATGGTGGTCGGCAGCCCGGGCCGGACGGTAAAGCGATAGGCGCCCGACACCGAAGGGCTGTCGAGGAGAGCATTGACGACGCAGGTATCCGAGCCGGCAGCCGGCGTCTCCACCCAGAAGGCCCGGAACAGCGGAAATTCTTCCCCCTCGGCATCGGCGGTCTTGAGGGCAAGGCCACGCGCCGACAGACCGTAGGTCTGATCCTTGCCCAGAGAACGGAAGTAGCTCGCCCCCTGGAAAACCAGTACCTCGTCGAACACATCGTGCTTGTTGAGTGGCGCGTGCAGGCGGAAGCCGGAGAAGCCGATGTCCTCGGCCGGAATCGGCTGCGGCACCAACGGCCCGTAGCTGAAGAGAGCGGGGTCGTAAGAAACGTGCGTTGCCTGACCATTCTCGACCAGCGCCATCTCCACCGGTTCCTTGAAATAGGAGCCGCGATGGAAAAGCTGCATCTGGTAGGGCAATCCCTTGTCGGCCCAGATAGCCGCCTCAGGACGGAAGCGAATGTCGCGATACTGATCGTAGGTAAGATTTTCTAGAATAGGCGGCAGGCTGGTGTCCGGCGCCTCGTAGGCCTTCTTGGCAAGAGCCCGCGCGATCTCCGCCACCGTCGAACGGGTGAACGGTCCGGTGACGGCGAATTGGTGCTGCTGAGTCGCTGCCCGCGCTGCGGCTGGCACGCCGGTCGCAACCACAACGGCGCCAACCGCCGTCAGCGCTCGCGTCAAAAAATCACGGCGATCAATCATGGGATTCCCGACAGAAAGGTCCACAGCGGCTCCACTCGTCATTCACATGGGCGCGGGAACAGCGAGCGAGACGTAAAG
>JAGSYU010000277.1 GCA_018262575.1 Pseudomonadota bacterium
GGTGTTGACCACTTTCTCGCCGCCGAACTCCTTGGCAATGGCGCCGGCCTCGTCGATGGTCTTCTGGTCGGCCGCCGTTCCGGACAGCAGGATCGAGCCATTGGCCGAGGAAACGTCGACCCGCGCATCGGGCAGTTTCCGCTCCAGCGCCGCTTGCAAACGGTCGGTATGCAGGGCGATTTCGAAGTCGGCGGCGCCGACTACGTTACGCTCCTTGTCAAACAACACGATACCGGTGACGCCGCCCTTCGAACCGAGCACCATGAACGACTTGTCGGTCAGCGGCCAGGCGTCGGCCAGCGCCGGATCGCCGACGACGATCTCCGAGAAGGCGGCTGTCGTCTCGATCATCTGCGGCACGCCCTTGGCGATCGAAAAGGACTGGCCGGAGGTGGCCGAGGTCATGCGGATCGGCCGCGCGGCATCGGCCGGCAGGGCGGCAGCCAGCACGAAAGCAAGGAGCGCGACCAGACAGAAGAACGCGCGCATTGGGAGGGTCATTGCGGTACTCCGGCAGCAGTCGGGGCAGCAGGGGCGGGGGAGGCGTCGGCAACCGGCACGACCGGCGCGGCGGGCGCCTCTATCGGCATCACGCGACGGGTCGGACCGCCGTCCTTCACTGGTACGGAATACTGGGTGAGTTCGGTCGCCCGACGCACCCAAACCGTGGCATCGGTAATCGGTGGCGGGGCGGTCGGCGCCTCGGCCTTGGCATTTTCGGTCTTGCGGGCAGTGGTAAGGTCGGCAACGCCAATTGGCCGGAACGCGGCGGCGCGCACTTCGCCGGCCTTTCTCAGCACCAGCGACAGGCTGCCGACACTCTGGGCCAGCACCAGCTTCTGGGCCGCTTCCGGCGATGCTTCGACGGTGACCGTATGGGCCACCACGGCCTCGGTGCTCTTCTCGTCGGCCATCTGGTCGATCGACAGGATGCGCACGTCCTGCAGGATAACCTCGGCCACATCGGTGGTGGTCAACACCACGTCGACCCGGTCGCCCGGCAGGACCAAGCCGCCGACACCGGCGACGTCGTTGACGCGTAGCGTCACGGCGCGGTTGCCATCGGAAATCAGGCGCGACAGAGCGGCCCGCTCGCCGGGACCGGTCAGCTTGGAGGCAAACAGCGGTTCGCCCTGCTCCAGTGGGTAGAGCACGGTGCGGTCGCCGTCCTTGAACAGATCGTCGGCGGTGGCGAAGGCTCCGGGCGGCAATTCGCTATCCGCCCAAGGTATTTCGCGGACCGAACGCCGGGAAAGCGGTGCGCCGAAGCGGAGCGGTTCGGCGGCCACCACCAGCGTGCCCAAGGTCACCGACGGTCGTGACGCTTCGAGTTCCCTGAGGCGCGCCGCCGACGCATTGTCGAGCCAGCGGCTGCCGGCCCAGACGGCTCCGCCGCCGCAGGCGATGGCAAGCAGGATCATGACCTTGAAATTGACGCGCATCGGAACATTTTCTCCGGAGACGTCCAAGGTAGCAGCTTCGCAATAAAGGCCGGTTCAATCGACTTGTGGCTTTTCCGCAATCAACTCAACGTTCTGTTAACCTCTCGGGTGCCGGTTCCTTGCCGGTTCGGCTTGCGGTGGACCGGTTGGCGGACTAAGCCGGTCCATGGCGACCCATCGGGCGACGGAGGACAAAGTGTCGGCTTCTGACAGCGTTTCAGGTGGGACCGCGGCAGGCGGCATTCTGACGATCGGCGTCGAGGCCGTCGTCGCCAATTGGCGGAGCCTTGCCGCCCGTGTTGCCCCGGCTCGTTCGGCCGCCGTGGTCAAGGCCGACGCCTACGGGCTTGGCGCGGCGCCATTGGTTCGGCCGCTCTATGATGCCGGTTGCCGTGATTTCTTCGTGGTGGCTCTGTCGGAAGCCGATGCGCTTCGGCCACTACTGCCGCTCGATGCGACGATCTACGTGCTGAATGGTCTGCTGCCGGGCACGGCCGCCGCTTATGGCGACGGCATTCTGCCGGTCCTGAACTCGCTTGCCCAGTGTCGGGTCTGGGCCGAGGCCAACCGCAGCAGCCGGCCGTCGGTCATCCAGGTCGACACGGGCATGTCGCGCCTCGGCCTCGACGTTGCCGAGCAGCAGGCGCTTGCCGGCGACCCCGGCTTGCTCTCCGCCACCGGCGCCCGTCTCATCATGAGCCACCTTGCCTGTGCCGATGAGCCGGACAAACCGGCGAGCGGCGAGCAGCTCGCCGCCTTCCGGGCCGTTCGCCACCGGTTGCCGGGCCTTGCCGGCTCGCTTGCCGCCTCAAGCGGCATCTTCCTGGGGCCGGACTATCATTTCGATGTTTGCCGACCCGGCGCCTCGCTCTACGGCATCGAGACCAGCCCGCTCGCCGTGGGCATCAAGCCGGTGGTCGATCTCCGGGTACGCGTTGCCCAGCTCCGCGAGATCGAGGCGGGCGCCTCGGTCGGCTATGGCTATACATTCCGGGCCAGTCGGACGACTCGCCTCGCCACGCTGGCGACGGGATACGCCGACGGCTGGTGGCGGCGCCTCTCGAATGGCGCTGGCGCCGCCTATTTCGGCGACACGAGGCTGCCGTCGGTCGGTCGCGTCTCCATGGACAGCTTCTCGGTAGATGTCAGCGCCCTGCCGCAGGGTGCGCTCGCCGAGGGCGATCTCCTCGAGCTGATCGGCCCGCACCAGAGCGTCGACGAGGTTGCGCGCGCCGCCGGCACCATCGGCTACGAGGTTCTGACCGCGCTCGGCCATCGCTATCATCGCGTCTATCGCTGAAGTCTCAGGGCCGTGCGATCACCGCAAAAGCGGTGGCGCCACCTGCCCATGAACCACCGGTTCTGAAGTCGGCAATCTCTACAGTCGAGTAGCCGGCCGCCATCACCTCTTCGATGATGCTGGCCGGCGTATAGTACTGCATCC
>JAGSYU010000001.1 GCA_018262575.1 Pseudomonadota bacterium
CGTGATGGGCCTCGTCACCTTCGGCCTCGGCCTGCTCAACGTGCCCGGCATCGTCATGAGCATCTTCATGGGCCTGATGCTGATCCTGGTGATCGCCCTGCCGCTCGTCGTGCAGCGGCTCAACAACCGTCGTCGTGCCGGCCGCTGAGGGTCGTTCGAGTAGAAGGAAGAGGCTGATGTCGACGACGCCGAGGTTCATCGCGGTTCTCGACGTGGGCAAGACCAACGTCAAGTTGGTGGTCCACGACCTCGAGACCGGCGAGGACGTGTTCGTCCGCACGCGGCCCAACGCCGTCGTCGATGCGCCGCCGTATCCCCATTACGACGTGGAGGGCATGTGGACCTTCTTTCTCGACACGCTGAAGGAAGCGGCGGCGGGGCAGCGGATCGACGCCCTCTCCTTCACCACTCATGGCGCGACCTTCGCGCTGCTGGCCGGCGACCAGCTGGCGCTGCCGATCCTCGACTACGAATTCCATGGTCCCGACGCGCTTGAGACCGCCTATGTCGCGGCGCGGCCACCATTTGCCGAGAGCTTCACGCCACGCTTGCCCGGCGGGCTCAACGCCGGGGCACAGCTTTTCTGGCAGGCCCGGCGCTTTGCCGATGCCTTCGCAAAGGTGACGGCCATCGTCCCCTACCCGCAATACTGGGCCTTTCGCTTCACAGGCGTGCTGGCAAGCGAGGCAACCTCGCTCGGCGTACACACCGATCTCTGGGCACCGGAGCGACGCGATTTTTCCTCCTTCGCCAAGGTCGAGGGCTGGGACCGGCTATTCGCGCCACTCCGTTCGGCCTTCGACCGGCTTGGCACGGTGACGACCGACATCGCCGACCGCACCGGCCTGTCTCCCGATACGCCGGTCTATTGCGGCATCCACGATTCCAACGCCTCGCTGCTGCCGCATCTTCTCAGCCGCGAGCCGCCGTTCACGGTGCTGTCCACCGGCACCTGGGTGATCATCTTTGCCGTCGGAGGCAACGCCTCGGCTCTCGACGCCAGCCGCGACGGCCTTTGCAATGTCGATGCCCTGGGCAATCCGGTACCATCGTCTCGCTTCATGGGCGGGCGGGAGTTCGACCTCTTGACGGAAGGCCAGGCCAGACGACCGACGCCGAACGACGTGCGCACCGTCCTCGACGACGGCGTCATGGTCCGGCCGACCTTTGTGCCGGGCTGCGGCCCATTCCCGGACGGCCAGGGAAGCTGGACCGTCGACCCGGTGTCGCTGGCAGGCGGTGTGCGCACCGCCGCCGCCAGCCTCTATCTGGCGCTGGTGGCGCACGCGGCGATGGCGGTGGCCGGCACGGCCGGCCCGATCGTCATCGAGGGGCCGTTTGGTCGTGACACGCTGTTTGCCGAGGCATTGCAACGGCTCACGGGCCGGTCGGTGTTGATCGCCGCCGGCGCCACCGGCACATCGACGGGCGCTGCGATGCTGGCACTGGGACCGGGCGGGCGACCCAATCTGCCGCCCGACCGTCCCGTCGGCAATGCTTACGATCTCACCGGCCTGGAAGCCTATGCGGATGGCTGGACAATCTGAAGCTGCGGCCCGATCCGTCCTCGCAGCCCGTAGACAAATCCAGTCTCGGAGGCATCCAGCGCCGTCACCTCGCCCCCCAGAACGACAGGTAGCACGGTGCGCAAGAGAAGCTGGCCGAAGCCGCTGAGGCGGACCGACGGCGAGCCGAGCATCCGCCAGTCGAGGCGGAAGACCCCGTCCGGCAGCACGGCCCAAGACACCAGCACTCGCTCGGGAGGGGGGATGGCCATCGCCGCCGCGGCGACCAGTTCATGGGCGCCGAGCATCACGTTCTGCGCAACGTCGGGACCGAGCAGAATCCGAGGGCCGTCGATTTCCACTCGGATACCGGGGGCACACTCGACATCGGCCCAGGCGCGGGTCACCACATCATCGAGTGGGATGCCCCGCCAGCCGTTCTGCACCAGGAGTTCGTGAGCGGCCGACAGGGCCAGCAGGCGGCCGCCGAACGGCGCCAGCAGGGCGGCGGTTTCCGCATTTCCGTCGACGCTCTGACGCGCGATGCCCTGCACCACGGCCAACAGGTTCTTGGAGCGGTGGGTGAGCTCGCGCAGGATATCCCGCATCTCGCGCTCGTGTTCCTTGTAGCGGGAAACGTCGATGGCCGCCGCCAGGATGCCGGTGATCTGCTGATCTATCAGGACCGGCTCGACAAACCCTTCGAACCAGCGCTGGCGCCCGCCTAAGTGGAATGAAATCTCGAAGCGCTCCGCCTCGCCGCCGGCCAGCACGCGCCGGCCGATGGCCATGAACTCCGCTGCCTCGGTTGGCGGCAGCACATCCCCGGGCCGGTGCCCGAGAACGTCCGCTTCGACGAGGGGGCGCGGCGGGTTATAAACCCAGGTGAAAACAAGGTCGGTGTCGAGTTCCAGCACGGAGATGTCGGACCCGTCCAATGCCATCTCGAAGCGATGCCTAACCGTCTCAAGCTCGGCGGTGCGCCCCGCCACGCGACTCTCGAGATCGCGGTTGAGATGGCTCAGTTGATCGATCAGCCTTCGGTTCGCCGCCTGCCCCTCCTCGAGCAGCGCGTTGGCCAGGCACGCTTCCTGGCGCGTCGGCTGGCCGACGAGTCTTGGAATCATCGGCCAGACGGCGATGCCGACCACGAAGGCGATAACCGCGGTCACGGTTTCCACCAGGACGAAGGCGCCGCCGCCGGTCGCATCGGACAGCAACCGTCCAATCGCGCCGGCGGCAATCGCCAAGGCAAAGACGCAGAGCAGAGCGGAGGTGCCTATCATGCCGCCGCTGCGGCGGCGCATGCGATAAAGATAGGTTGCAAGGCCCGTCGCTACGGAGACGCAGGCGGCAACGGTCATGACTCGCGCCAGCGTCTCGACTGTCTTGAGGTCATCGGGCTGCACCTTGCCCTCCCGTCAGACGAGAACGCGTGGGACGTTCAACTTCGGCCACCGAGCGTCACACACTGTCTTTGAGGCGAAGCGAAGCCACCTTGTCGAAGAATAGCGCCTGCGAGATCACAGCCTTCACCATCTCCTCACGAAACGGTTTGGCGATCAGGAACGTCGGTTCAGGGCGCTCGCCGGTCAACAACGATTCCGGATAGGCGGTGATGAAGATGACCGGCACCTCAAAGCTGGTAAGAATGTCATTGACCGCGTCCAGTCCCGACGAACCGTCGGCAAGGCGAATGTCAGCAAGAATAAGGCCGGGGCGCTCGCTATTGGCCATGGCCACAGCTTCGTCACGGGTGCGAGCGTTCCCCACCACGGTGTGGCCAAGCCCCTCGACCAATCCTTCCAGATCCATGGCAATGAGCGGTTCGTCCTCAATAATGAGGACGCGAGAGGCGACCTGCTCGCCGATCTGCCGCGCTGCCTCCGACAACAGGGCTGAGAAGGCCTCGGGCCCGACGTCGAGAATGCGCGACGCGTCGAAGGTGGAGAAGCCCTCCATGGCGGTCAGCAGGAATGCCTGTCGCGGCAGCGGCGTGATGGCATCAAGGCGCCGGTCGGCTGGCGGCCGGTCGCGATCATCGACACGCACGTGGTTCATGGGGTTGGCGTTCCAGACCGCTGAAAACAGTTTGTAGACGCCGAGGCGCGGGTCGACCGACTGATCGAATCCATCAGGGTCGGCCACCAGTTGTTCCAGCATGGCGACGACGTGACTGTCGCCACTTGCCTGACCACCGCTCAATGCTCGCGCATACCGACGGAGAAGGGGAAGCTGCGGGGCAATCAGGGCCGTGATAGACATGGGAAGCCTTTCCAACGCTCAAGCAGACAATGAATTACGAAGTGCGATCCATCGCTAAAACGCGGGAGGAAGTCGCCGGTTCCCTTGTCCGGCGAATATTTTTCTCGCACACCCGGAACCGGAAACCGCCGAGCGCGTTCACGATTGGATGCAAAGCGAACATGCAGCCTTCGCACCCGGACCGTCGATAGGACTGTTGTCTTGAAGTCGTCCTGAAAGAGCCACCATGTCAGATAAAAAAGAAACTCCCGAACGCCCGGCCCTGGAGCTGCCAATCCAGGCGCATCTCGGCGATCAACTGAAGAAACTTTATGGTTCGATTCTGTCTGAACCCATTCCTGAAAGACTGACTCAGCTCCTCGACCAACTTGAAAGGGCAGAAAGAAAAGAGCGGGATGGGCTATCGGAAACCTCCGATGGAGGTGGCGATAAATGACAGCCCTCGTGGCCTTCAAGTCCGCGCTTCTGGCTGAGCTGCCGTCCTTGCGCGCCTTCGCCATTTCACTCTCGGGCAGTCATGATCACGCCGACGATCTGGTGCAGGAAACGGTGATGAAGGCATGGAGCGCGCACGCCAGCTTCTCGCCGGGAACCAGCATCAGAGCCTGGCTGTTCACGATCATGCGCAACACCTATTTCAGCCAGTATCGCAAGGCGCGGCGCGAAGTTCAGGACAGCGACGGCGAAGCCGCTGCCCGCCTCGTCTCGGCGCCGGCCCAGAACGGACATCTCGACCTCGCCGATTTCCGCGTGGCCCTCGAAAAGCTTCCCGATGACCAACGCGAAGCGCTCATTCTGGTCGGCGCGTCCGGCTTTTCCTGTGAGGAAGCCGCAGAGATTTGCGGCTGCGCCGTCGGCACCATCAAGAGCCGCGTCAATCGGGCCCGCCAGAAGCTGATGCAGATGATGGCGATGCAGAACGCCGCCGATCTCTGATTTCCGCTCCGTTGACCTCCTCGATCGCAGTACTGGCCGGCGCTCCCTGCGCCGGCCTTTTTTGCCTACGCTCAGGACGGCAGCGTCGGCCGGCTTTCGGCCTTGAATTCACTGCGGATCGTCCGGGCAACCAGCAGCAGCGGCACAGCCAGTATGGCGCCGAAAGCACCCCACATCCACGTCCAGAAGATGATCGCCACGAAGACGAGAAAAGGATTGATCTCGAAGCGCCGCCCAAGGACCGCCGGGAGGACGGCGTTTTCGCAGACCAGATGGACCACCATGAAGGCTCCGACCGGCCACAGCACGGACAGCAAGCCGTAGTCGAGCATTACCCCGCCGGACGCGAGGGCCATCGACACAACGGCCGGCCCAAGAAACGGCACAAAGCTCATGGCGAAGGCAAACAGGCCCCAGAGGATCGGGGCTGGCAAACCCGCCGCCGCGGCGATCAGACCGGCTGCGAGCCCCACGCCGGCGTAGATCACCGACGTCGTGCCGAAATAATGTGTCAGCGAGGCTTCCGTCGCGTTGAAGATGCGGATGGCTGCGAGGCGTTCCTCACGCCCGCCGAACGCCAGGATGGATTGCCGCCTGAGCTGCGCCCGCCCGGCGACATAAAAGACAAGGGTGGCCAGAAAGATCAGGAACTCACCAAAGGCCGGCGTCAGTCCACCGAGGAAGCCGGTCACCACGCCAAAGTCCAGCGACGCCAGCATCTTCTCAAGACTGGCCAGGCCGTCGGCGGTTGGACTGGCACCGGTGAGCCGCGCCTGCAGCGTGGTGAAGGGGGCCAGCAAGTCACCGACGGCGGCGGCGAGACGCGGCAGGACCAGCGGTAGCCGTTCGATCAGCGTCGAGATCGGCTCGGCCACCGCCTCGAACAGCAGGAACATGCCGGCACCCAGCACGCCAGTGAGCGCGAGACCGGCGACCATCGGTGGGATGCCGATGCGTTGACCGCGATCACCGACATGGGCGACCACACTGCCGACGATGATCGCCGCCATCATCGGCACGACCAAGGAGGCGGCAGCATGCAGCGCCAACAGCAGCGCCAGCACGAACAGCCCGATCGTCGATAACTCGGCGAGGGTTCGACGCGTCCCGGCCCATCCCTGGTCCACCCGCGCCGCGGATGCCTCTGGCAGTTGCCGGTCGAAAGGAGCCTGGCGAACGATATATTTCAAGGAGGAACTCCGTCGCATGAGGTGCCGCTTCCGAGGGAAGCGACGGCATATCCCCACCAATGCGCCAGCGGCGGTCCGGTTCCTTGCCCGTGCGTCGACAATCTGGGAACCCGATGCGGATTTGGACGTTGTTCCGGCAGACGCTCGTCCGGACCAAGCGGGCCTGCCAAATGCCCCGCAGGACCGGACTCCCTGACGCAGACGAGTAGAGAAGGATCAAGCCGATGGCTGTCACTGATTCCCCCGCCGCCAAGATCGTCGCCGACAATGCGGCAAAGATTAAGAAGGACATTGGCACCGCCGGCAGCGATATCGCCGACAAGGCCGGCGATGTGGCGGTCGCCGCTCAGGAAGCGCTGGCCGAGATGCGACGGATTATCGATCAATTCGCCGCCAAGACCGGGGTCAAGGCCTCCGAAGCAATGGAGACCGTCAAGACGACAGGTTCCGAAACGGCCGATCACATTGGCGTTGCATTGAGCGGCGCCAGCGCGCTGGGCAAGGAAGGAATTGATGGCGTGGCCGACGCGGTCGCCAAGCGGCCGATGACGGCTATGGCTGTCGCTCTGGGCGTCGGCGTGTTGGTCGGCCTGGTCTCGCGTGGCAGTTCGCGCGCATGAGCGTCGCGCGACTTTTCGGCATAAACCTGCCCCATCTGCGGCGGCGCGGCAGCTTTGCTGTCGCCGCTTCGCTGATTGCCATGATGATGGCGATGTTGGCCGTCGGGTTTGCCGCATTCGCCGGCTACATCGCGCTATCCCGGCACTATGATCCCGAGATCGCGGCGTTGATCATGGCAGGATCACTCCTGCTGATAGCCGTGATCGCCCTGCTGGCCGCGCGGTATGTGCTGAACAAGGCGCAGCGTGAGATGAAGGCGGCGGTTTCTGCGAGCGCCATCGTCGCCTTCGCGCCGACCGCCGCTTCCCTGGCGGCCCGACATACACGCGTTGCGGCGGTCGTCGCGGCGGTGGGCATCGGCTTCTGGCTCGCCCGCAACGCCGTCCGGCGCTGAGGAGTTGCCGCGTGCGCAGGCACACACGAAAACCTGACGGCGCCTGGAATGTCGTGTCCTAAACTCCTTTGTCAAGCAGCGGCTTATCCGGTCGATCTCGCCCACAGGCACCCTAAGCTGCTCAGCCTGCAGGGAATTCTATGCAGACAAAGGTACCGGGATTTCTCTGAGTATAGGAAAGCTCGGCGTCAAGATTGCGCGACATCGCCCGCAGCACCTTCGAACCAATACCCGTTCCCTGGGCCGTGCCAGTGCCGTCCCAACCGATACCATCGTCCTCGACGCAAATCCGCAGCCGGCCATCGTCCAGTTTGCAAGAGCTGACACGAATTTCGCCGCCCACGTCTGGTGGGTAAGCGTATTTGAATGCGTTGGTCACCAGTTCACCGACCATGACACCAAGCGTCACGGCCTTGTCGGTCGGAAGAGACACGGGGATGAGTTCTGTCTTGACCATCCGCAAGGCGCCATTGCCGGCCAGCGACGCCGACAGCTCCCCCACCAGGTGGCCGAGATAGGCACCGATATCCACCTCCCCTATGTTGTCGGAGGTGTAGAGATGGCGATGGACGCCAGCCACCGCTGAAATTCGGCTCTGGGTCTCTTCCAGGGCATGACGAGCATGCGGATCGCTGACGGCCGCCGCTTGCATGCGCACCATGGCGGCCACCAGACCGAGCGAGTTGGCGACGCGGTGGTTGACCTCCTTCAGCAGCATCTCGGCACGGTCGCGTGCCTCGCGGATCAGCTGCTGGTCGCGCACGCGCGCGGTCTTCAGCCGCCAGCGCTCATAGGCTTGCTCGAGGGCGGCAATCAGAAGGTCGAAGAATTCGGGCGATGTGTCCTTGATGACGTAGTCGTCGGCCCCGTGTTTGAGAGCCTCGATGGCCAGCCGCGCATCCATGGAGCCGGTGACATAGACGATGGGCGGGCGACTTCCGCGTGGACCGAGGCGGTTGAGAATGTCGAGGCCCGTCTCGGCAGCGAGCGTATGATCGAGGGCGACGATGTCGATACCACCGTCGGCAATAAGCTTCAGCGCCTGATCGCCCGTCGTTACGTGGACCGTCTCGTGGCCACGGCGGGCCAAAGCCTTGCGGACCAGCACGGCAAGGGCGACGTCGTCCTCAACATGTAGAACCGTGATAGGCTCCTTGAGATCGGTTCCATAGGGCATGTTCAATTCAGCTCCGGAATCTGCATCACCGACAGGAACAGGCCGAGCTGGCGGATGGCGTTGGCGAAGCTCTCATAGTTCAGAGGCTTGGTGATGTAGACGTTGGCGCCCAGATCGTAGCAGCGCTGGATTTCCCGCGCGTCGTCGGTGGTGGTCAGAACGATCACCGGTGTGCGGCGCGTATGCTCGTTGGCCTTGAGGCGGGTGAGGATATCGATGCCGGTCATGTCGGGCAGGTTGAGGTCGAGCAAAACCAGCGATGGCCGGCCAATGGCCGCCAACCCGGTCTCGTCGGCGCCCAGCAGATAGGAGATCGCGCTGGTGCCGTTGCGAAAGGAAATGATCTCGTTGGTCACGCCAGCACGGCGGATGTTCTTCTCGATGAGACGGGCGTGACCTTCGTCATCCTCGATCATGATGATTGCCACGGGTTTGGGCTCCTTGCTCATGCTTCGTTTCTCCCCATACGCAATACCAGGTCGCGGGCGATCGTCACGATGAAGGTCGTCCCCGTCTCGCCGTCGCTCTTCACGCACACATCCCCACCGAGACGTCGGCTCAGCATGCGCGTGTGGGCGAGGCCGATACCGTCTCCGGGCTTGTCCTGGGTGCCGGCACGCCGGAACAATTCAAAGATGCGCTCGAAATCCGTTTCGGCAATGCCACGGCCGTTGTCTTCGACCTCGAACACCGCCGTTCCGCGATCGAGGCGACCACGAACGACGATCTGCCCTGGCTGCCCACCCTTGAGATATTTGGTGGCATTATCCAGCAGGTTCGTGAAGATCTGCTGCAGGGCCGACCGGTCGGAAACGACGTCCGGCAGGCGGCCTTCGATCCGCACCTCGGCGCCCGCCTCGGCAAATCGCTGGCGGATGGAATCGACGCACTCGGAGACAAGGCTATGCATGTCGAGAGGCACCGGGTCGAGCACCCGGCGGCCGGCGCGCGACAGCTTCAGGATTTCATTGATCAGGCTGTCCATGCGCGTCGTCGAGGATCGGATGAAGCCGAGCGCCTCCGGAATATCCTCATCGACGGCAATGAGAGCGTCGGCCCGGTCGGGATCGTCGGCGTCGCCACCAACCCTTCGAACGTAGGCGGTGAGCTGCTCGGTCGACGATTCGAGCTCGGAGGTGAAACCCATGATGTTGACAAGCGGCGCCCGGAGATCGTGGCTGACGATGTAGGCATAGCGCTGCAGTTCGTCGTTGGTGCGCATCACCGCCTCGGTGCGCTCGCGTACCCTGGACTCAAGCTCCTGGTTGATATCCATAAGCTCGCGTCGTGCCTCGTCGATCTCCTTCACATGTCGAATCATCACCAAAGTGGCGCCGGTCGTCAGGACGACGATCATGGCAACGCCGAGGCTGATCATGGTGGTGAGCAGCGTGGCGGCGTCGCGCATGGCCGCGGCTCGGGCAATACGAACCGAGGCAGCGACATCACGGATGACAGCGCCCGCCTGGCGGATCTGATCCATCAATATCCGCCCACGATCCAATGCAGCGACCATCTGGGTCGACTCGAAGTTCCCTACACGGAAATTGGCAAGGTTGTGCCCGATGAGATCCATCCTCACCTGGCCAAGCTTGATCAGCTCTTCGACCGGTTCGGGCGCGATCGCCTTGCCCTCGTCGACTTCCGCCGCGCGCAATCGGAGATCGGCCGAGTCCTTGGCGAACTGGCCGAGCGCCGCTTCATAGGGCTCGAGATAGGCCTCCTTCCTGGTGATGATGAAGCCGCGCTGGGCGGTTTCGGCATCGACCAGATCGGAGATGAACTCCAGCACCAGCCGATCGACGCGGGCCGCCCGGAGCGATTCGGTGGCGTGGACCTGCGAACGAGCGGAAAAAATGAAGGCGGCCGAGACGATCATCAACAAGACGACCGCCCCGCCCGCCAAAAGCAGGAGATTATAGCCGATGAATCGACCGGTACCCGATCTCAGCATCTCCCTGTTTTCCCCCGTCCACCTCGAAACACTAAACATATTCTGCCTGCGAACAGGGAAACTTCAAGTTTCATCGTGTCGACCGCATCTTTTTGGGGCGTGAAACCCGTCGGGACTCGTCGTCAGGCATGGAGCAACTGGAAGACGAAGCTCACGACGAACAGGATGAGGAACAGGCCGAACAACACGCGGGCAATTCCGGCCGAAGCGGCAGCAATGCCGGAGAACCCGAAGACGGCGGCGATGAGGGCCACAACAAGGAAGACGAGAGACCAGTAAAGCATGGCGAACAACTCCTTTTGTTGACTTTCGGCAGGGACAACGCCGGATCGCCGTGATGGTTCCGGCCGGAAATCGTTCTCCCCAGAATTTGCAGCCGCAGGAATATCGCCAACGAAAACAGTCATCCGAGAGCCGCCGGAACCGACGCGCCGGTGCCGCGTTGTAATCGTCGAGCCCGCAGACAAGGGACCGGTCCTCGCCGGGCGTTCCGATCTTCACCCCCAAGCAATGGAGCAGGCACCATGCGAAGCATCCTTCTCTGGTTTCTCGGCATTCCGATTCCGATCATCATTCTGATCGCCCTGTTCGTCCGCTGACGTTGACACCGGCCAATGCGCCGGTGCCCGACAACGGCCGCCATCTTCGCCGCCGGCCCTCTGCCCAGGGCCGGCGGCTTTTGCGCCGGTGAGAGTCCGGCACATCACGAGCCCCCGCCAATCGGCGTGAACCGACCGACCGGAAGGCGGCTGCTCAGAAAAAAATCTCGGGCGGAGACAACGATGCGGCTCTTTTCCTGCGACGGTTGCGGCAACACCGTTCATTTCGACAATGGGGCCTGCATAGCCTGCAACAGGCGGCTGGGCTATCTCCCCGGTAGCGCGCGCATGACGGCCCTCGAACCGTCGGCAGACGGCTGGATCTCTCCCGCTCTCGGCCAAGGCTTCGTCTTCTGCGCCAATGCCGAGATCGCCGCCTGCAACTGGCTGTTGCCGGCCGAGGCACCGGGCGGGCTCTGCCCGGCCTGCCGGCACAACCGCACCATTCCGGCACTCACCGATGACAGGGCAACCAATGCTTTCCGGCGCGTGGTGTCAGCCGAGCGGCATTTGTTCTATTCGCTTCTCGCCTGGCGCCTGCCGGTCCCCGACAAGAGCGAAGATACAGAGGCCGGCCTCGCCTTCGACTTTCTCGCCGACGAGATCGGTCCAGACGGCGTCGTCGTGCCGGTGATGACAGGACACGCCGACGGCGTCATTACGCTGGCCATCGCCGAGGCTGATGACGCAGCGCGCGAGGAGCGCCGTGTCCAGCTCGGAGAGCCCTACCGGACGCTGCTTGGTCATTTTCGCCATGAGATCGGCCACTATTACTGGGACCGACTGGTCCGCGATGGCAGTCGCCTCGACGCCTTCCGCGCGCTATTTGGAAACGAGCAGCAAGACTATGGCGAGGCGCTGGAACGGAACTACCGTGACGGACCGCCGGCCGACTGGCGGAACCGATTTGTCAGCTCTTATGCCTCCTGTCATCCCTGGGAGGATTTCGCCGAGACCTTCGCCCATTACGTCCACATGGTGGATGCACTCGAGACGGCCCACGCCCTCGGCCTCGTGGTCTCCCCGCGGGTAGCAGCCCCCGAACAGCTCGACCTCCTGGTGGATTTCTCGCCTTACCATCAGCGGGATTTCGCGGCCCTGGCCAACGCCTGGCCGCCACTTACCGTGGCCGTCAACGAAATCAACCGATCGCTCGGCCAGCGGGATTTCTATCCCTTCGTCCTGTCCGAGGAGATCCTGTCCAAACTCGAGTTCGTGCATGCGCTTGTCGCACCAAACCGCTCACCTCCAGTCGACTGACGCAATCAACCCATGAAAAAAGCCCGACTCGTCAAGAGCCGGGCTATGGGCAGGGCCGAAAAACACTTGGCCTCATCTGCCGATCTTCCGTTGGCGCGCCGTCGGACGGGCAACGATTTCAGCGGCCGGCATGCCACGTCCACCAGCTGACAGGGCGGCCACCAGCAGGATTACGGCGGCAACAAGCGGCGCCAGTGCCAGGAATTGCGCGGCCAAGGCCGTCACTTCGAGGCCGGTCACCGCCGGCAGGTGGGAAAGAGTGGACTGCTCGACGATGGCGAGGGTGGACATGGCTTGATCCTCTCTCTGTGCCGACCGGAATCGTAAGGCCAAGTGGCGGTGCCGATTACGGACAGGGACGGGCGACCTGTTCGTCGCCGGCTACTTTCCTTCGACCGAAACGCCATGTTCACCGATCGAGATTTCGACACCGTCCGGCTGCTTCTTTTCTTCATAAAGTTGGTAACCGAGCACGCCGATACCGGCGGCGAGCAGAACAATGACGGTAACAAGAATCTGACGGTTCATGACGTCTCCCCGACTTGAAGGCCGGATCGTATGAACCGGCGTGACAGGTGAAGATCGGTGGTGATCCGATCTTCACAGGAGAAACACCCCCAACGATCAGTTGGTTCCCGCCGGCCGGAAATATTCGCCCCATTCCGCAAGGAACGTCGGAAAGGCAACACGATCGGACCAGACAAACAACACGCCGGACCGCAGGCATGGAACATGACCGACCCCGGCGCTCCTGTCCGGAGCGCCGGGGTCGGTCGCGGCATCAGAGGATTACTGGCTTTCAGGCCACTGCGGCTGTCGCCTGCCTTCTGGGGCGAAAGATCACCAACAGTACCAAGGCCCAGTAGCCGACGAAGACAACGAGTTCCATCAGGTTGGGCGTTGCCCGATAGCCGGTCAGTGCCGAGATGAAGCCGCCGGTCGCATCGCCGTCGGAGAGAAGCCAACCGCTGTCCCAGAGGCGACGGGACAGGCGCGGCAGGATCTCGAGGTCAATCAGGCCGTCGATGCCGGTCATCAGCAGAGCACAGGCGAGGAACAGCAGCATGATCTCGGTGACGCGGAAGAACAGTCGCCAAGACAGCACGCGGCTACCAGCCTGCAGCAGGCCATAGCTGAGGAGCGCCAGGGCAAAGCCGAACAGGCCGGCGCCGACGCCGGAGAGCAGATCGCCGGCAGCACCCGACGACAGGATGCCGTAGAGAAAAATGACCGTCTCGCTACCCTCGCGGGCGACGGCCACCAGTGCCAGCACGAAAACGCCCCACCAGGAACGACGGATGACGGCGATCGACAGCTGCGTCTGGAGGTCGCCTTTCAGGGACCGGCCGTGTCGGCGCATCCAGAACACCATCTGGAGGATCAGCGCAGCGGCGAGCAGCACCACGGTCGTGGTGTAGGTGAGCTGGGCTTCCTCGGAGATGGCATCGCCGAGCTGCACCAGCAGCGCGGCCAACAGACCGGCGAAGGCGAGGCCGGCTGCAACGCCGCCCCACAGGAACAAGCGAGCGCGACCGGTATCGCGCGTCTCGGCGCGCAGCCAGGCGTCGAGAATGCCGATGACCAGCAACGCCTCGACGCTTTCGCGCCAGACCACGAAGGCTATGGAGCCGAACATTCAATCAGACCTCGTCTTGGCCCGTCACGCTCACTTGGCGATCAGCACGGCGGGCGGCGCTTCCGGATGGAAGTCGTCGAAGAAGGAGTATTCGCCTGGGTCGAGATACTTGATCACCATGGAGGTGGTGACACCCGGACCGATCACCTTCTCCTTGCGGAGCGGCACGCTTTCGAATTCGGCCGGCGTCTTGCCGAGATTGACGAGTTGCAGTTCGAAGCGGGTGTCGGCCGGTACCTCGATACGGCTCGGCGTCATGGTGCCGTCGTTGAACTCGATGCGGAACACCGGATCGTCCTCGGCGGCAGCCGGGGCGGCCACCGCGAGGACCACGAGCAGGCAACCGGCGGCCAGGCAAAGCCGCCGCCGGTGCGTCGTGCTGGGGATGGGCTCAGTAGCCACCCTTTTTCCCCGTGCCGGCGTAGGTGAATTCATAATTGGTGTCGAAAGGCGCGAACCACGGGGCGACGCCGGTTTCCTTGTCGACGTGGCGGCCGAACGGCATATGGCCGGTGCCGGCCGGCGGCGCGATGTGGAAGGTCAGCTTGTAGATGCCGGGGCCATCGAGCTTGACGTTGTCGCCGTAGTGCGGGCCGTCGGAGGCGACCATGCCCATCAGCGGTCCCTTGGCGACGGACTTGCCGTCCTTGGTCAGCTCGAAGCTGATGTCGAGATAGGGCATCCAGTCACCGTTGGCGAAGCCGTTGACATTGTCCTTGGTGGCGTGGATGTCGGCCTCGATGTGAACGTCCGCCTTCTCGGCGGCCAGCATCATGCCGGCCGGCTCCATCTCGATCGGCTGCAGGTAGACCGCGGCCACTTCCATGCCGCCGCCGAACTGCGGCTCACCAATCGGATATTCGAGCGCATAGGCACTCGTCGCAAAACCAAAGGCCGAGGCCAGGATCATTCCGTTCAGAATACGCATTTCGATGCCCCATTTGCTAATGATTGTCATGAGTATTTTCGATAGCGGACCCGCGTCAACCGTGGGGAAACCCTGATGGAGCGCATTGGACAGGCCAACTAACTGACTGGAAACGATTTTTCCACACGCCGGCCTCACTGTTCGATAAAAGATGAGGGAAACCACCAGCTTGATCCGGGAGTGCGAGTGCGAGCAGTTAGCATCTTGGTGTCCTTCGCGGACGGGTGAAGCGGCGCCGTTTTGAGCCGGTGTCGGAGGGACGCATCATGAACAAGCTTGTCCGCGGCGATGTCTTCGTCGGTCCGGCTGTGAACTCCATGGTCAAAATCAGAAACGTCGATCCGCGAAGCGCCTTCACCCGCGGGCTGGAGACGCTGTTTGTCCGTTGGCGGCGGCACTTTGGCTGGATCCAGGTGCTGATGTTCGGCGTCTTCCTGGTGGTGATCGGCCTGCCGGTGCTGTTGCCCGATCCGCCGGCTGAAAGCGGCATCCTCTCCGATCCGACGCTCTTCTTGCGTTATCTTCTGTGGGGCATCTGGTTCCCGCTGGTCTTCCTGTCGGTGATCGTGCTCGGACGCCTGTGGTGCGGCACGCTCTGCCCGATGGGCGCCGCCTCGGAACTTGCCAACAAATACGGCCTGCAGCGCGCCATTCCCGGCTGGATCAAGTGGGAAGGCACACCGGCCCTCAGCTTCATCATCATGACGCTCTATGGCCAGACCATCGGCGTGCGCGATCATCCGGAAGCGGCGGCCGGCCTGTTCGGCGGCACCATGCTGCTCGCCATCGCCATCGGCGGCCTCTATGGCCGCAACAAGCGCGTCTGGTGCCGGCACCTCTGCCCGATCGGCCGCGTGCTCGGCCTCTATTCCCGGCTGGGTGCCGTGCAGTTTACGCCAAAGGTTAGGCTCAGCGGCGGCGACGCCTACACCGAGCGTGGCGCCTGTCCAACCATGATCGATCTGCCGCGCAAGGTCGAAAGCCGTCACTGCATCGAATGCTTCCGTTGCGTCAATCCCAAAGCAGCTGGCAGCGTAAGGCTCGATCTGCGCCGGCCCGGCGTCGAGGTGGAAGAAATCCGCGACCATCGCGCCAACCCGGCTGAAGCCTGGTTCCTGTTCCTTGATACCGGTGTGGCGCTCGGCGGCTTCCTGTGGCTGGTGCTGCCACAGTATCAGGCGATCCGCCAGAGCTTCGGCATCTGGGCGATCCAGAACCACATCGACTGGATCACCCGCGTCGGACCGTCCTGGCTGATGAGCGTGCATCCGGCCCGCGCCGAGACCTTCATGTGGCTCGACTTCATCCTCATCGTCGGCTTCATGCTCGGCACCATGGCAGTGCTCACCGCCGTCCTTGCCGGTCTCACCGCCGTCAGCGCGGCAATCGCCCGCCGGCTCGGCGCCGACGGCGGCTTCGGTCAGGTCTTCACCGAACTCGGCTATCAATATGCGCCGGTTGCGTTGATGAGCCTGATCATCGGCCTTGGGGCCGAGCTGCTGACGCCGTTGCGCTATACCTTCGTCGGCATGGAGGGCGTGCACGTCATCCGTGGCGGCCTGTTTCTGATCGGCGTCGTCTGGAGCATCTGGCTCGGTGACCGTATCCTGCGGCGGCAGGGACTGCCGCTGGCAAAGCGCTGGCTGCCGCTCGTTCCCGGCATTGCCGGCAGCCTGTTCGTCGGCTTCGGCTGGTGGCCGGCCATCTTCGGGCTGTAGCCCCGCCAAACGGCGGCGCCTCTTGTCCACGTTGAGAGCAAGCGATCGGAAACGGTCGTCGACGACGCTTTGTGGGTGCCCTTTTCGTGCCTACGAAAGATGTTCTTTTCCAACTTGCGACAATTGTATATCTGGTTACCATTGCTATTCAGCATTGCGTTGACTTACCGAAGTGCGGGAAACTATTGATCCCCTTCACGATGGTCGTTCAACGACTTGGTTCCACGACGTCTTGATCGCGGGATTAGCGGCTGGAGCAGCGAAGAAACATGCGAAACATTGGAAAAAGCGGCGGTGTGCTGCTCGTGCTGGCCATCCTCACCGCTTGCCAGCCGAGCAGCCCATCCGGACCGCCGCCGGCCGGTAAGGTCGAGGTCGGCTATGTGACGCTCCAGCCGACGTCGGTACCGCGCACCATGGCGCTGCCAGGCCGTGTCGTGGCTCTGGCGACCGCGGAGATCCGACCACAGGTGAACGGCATCGTCCGCAAGATCGCCTTCAGGGAAGGCGGTGTGGTCAAGCCCGATGACGTGCTTTACGAACTCGACGACGCCAAGTTCAAGGCGGCCTATGCTGCGGCAGCCGCTGCCGTGAAGAAGACGGAAGCGGCCACTGCCGGCGCCCGGACGGCCTTCGATCGCAACGAGAAGCTATCGGAAAGCAACGCCGTGGCCGCCCAGACGGTCGATGACGCCCGCTCGACGCTTCTTCAGGCCGAAGCCTCCGAGGAGGCGGCGAAGGCCGATCTCGAAACGGCGAGCATCAACCTCGAGAACGCCACCATCCGCGCGCCAATCGGCGGCATCATCGGCGTATCGACGGTCAGTGTTGGCGCACTGGTCACCGAGAACCAGACCGATGCGCTGGCCACCATCCGCCAGATCGACCCGATCAACGTTGATCTCGTCGATTCCAGCGCCAATCTCCTGCGCGTCCGTGAAGAAGTGGACAGTGGGCAGCTGGGGCGCGAGCCCGGCAAGCCGGCGGCGGTGACGCTGACGCTCGAGAACGGCAAAGCCTATGGCACGGCCGGCACCATCTCGCTGACCGAGATCGTGGTGAGCGAGACCACCGGCACCTTCACGCTCCGTGCCACCTTCCCCAACAGCCAGCGGGTGCTGCTGCCGGGCATGTTCGTCGAGGCCAGCGTCGATCTCGGCACGCTCAATTGCGCCTTCCTGGTGCCGCAACGGGCGGTGACACGCGGCGATGACGGCGTCGCCACGGTTTACGTGGTGTCGACGGACAACAAGGCGGAGGCGAAGCGCATCACCACCACCGGCACATCGGGCAATAGCTGGATCGTCACCGACGGTGTTTCGGCCGGCGACCGGCTGATCGTCGACGGCTTTCAGAAATTCTCGAGTGGTGCCGAGGTGGAGCCGGTCGAAGCGAGCATCGACGACGACGGCGTGGTCGAGCAGGATCTGGCGACGGAGAGCGGCAAATGAGCCTCCCCTCGCCGCGCAACGCGCTCGCCAGCTTCTTCATTGCCCGGCCGGTCTTCGCCATCGTGCTGGCCATCGCCACGCTGCTGGCTGGCGTGATGGGCATCTACTCGCTGTCGATCTCGCAGTATCCCGACATCGCGCCGGTGACGGTGCGCGTGTCCGCCACCTATTCCGGCGCGACCGCCGAAGCGGTCGAGAACTCGGTCACCAAGAAGATCGAGAGCGCCATGACCGGACTCGACGGCCTGCTCTACATGGAATCGTCGTCGAGTACCGGTTCCGCCTCGATCGAACTCACATTCGCCAACGGCACCGACCCGGAGCTGGCGCAGGTGGAGGTGCAGAACAAGCTGTCGCGCGTCGAGTCGCAGTTGCCGGACGCCGTGCAGGACGCCGGTGTCCGCGTCAACCGGTCACCGTCGGGCATCCTGATGATCGGCAACATCATCTCGAGCGACGGTCGCTACACCTCCGACGAACTGTCGGACATCATGTCCAGCCAGATCGAGGATCGCATCGAACGGCTCGATGGCGTCGGCGGCGTGCAATCCTTTGGCTCGGGCTACGCCATGCGCATCTGGCTCGATCCGGCGGCGCTTCTCAAATATCAGCTGGTACCGAGCGACGTGACGGCCGCCATCACCGCTCAGAACGCCCAGGTCGCCGCTGGCTCCATCGGCGCTGTTCCTGTCGTCAAAGGCCAGCAGCTCAAAGCCAGCATCATCGCCCAGTCGCAGATGACGTCGGTCGACGAGTTCAAGCGCATCAGCCTGAAGACCGCTGCCGACGGCTCGGTGGTGCGCCTTTCCGATGTGGCGCGCGTCGAGGTCGGCCTTGAAAGCTATGGTCAGCGATCGAGTTTCAACGGCATGCCGGCTGCCGGGTTTGGCGTGCAGCTTGCCTCCGGTGCCAACGCCATCAGTACGGCCAACCTTGTCCACGCCGAGCTCGACAGCCTCAAGGATTCGCTGCCGGAGGGCGTGGAGATCGCCTATTCCTACGAGACGACGCCTTTCGTCGAGCTGTCGATCGAAAAGGTGGTCGAGACGCTGATCGAGGCAGTCATCCTGGTCTTTCTGGTGCTGCTGTTGTTCCTGCAGAATATCCGCGCCACGCTGATCCCGATGATCGCCGTGCCGGTGGTGCTGCTCGGCACCTTCGGCGTGCTGGCCGCCCTCGGCTATTCGATCAACATGCTGACCATGTTCGCCATGGTGCTGGCGATCGGCCTGCTTGTCGACGACGCCATCGTCGTCATCGAGAATGTCGAGCGCATCATGCGCGAGGAGAAACTGTCACCGCGCGAGGCGACCGAGAAGTCGATGGGCGAGATCACCGGCGCGCTGATCGGCATCGCCCTGGTGCTGACCGCCGTGTTCATTCCGATGGCCTTCTTCTCGGGCTCGGTCGGCGTCATCTACCGGCAGTTCTCGGTGACGATCGCCAGCGCCATGCTGCTGTCCGTGCTGGTTGCCATCATCCTGACGCCTGCGCTGGCGGCGCTGATGCTGAAGCCCAGCCACGAAGGGGTTCTTCATCGCTGGCTCGGCTGGTTCGACCGCGGCTTTGCGCGGTTGACGGGGGGCTATTCCCGCACGGTGGGCCGACTGGTGCTGAGGCCGGTCAGGATGTTCGTCGTCTTCCTGGCGCTGATCGGCGGCGCCTACGGTCTCTACTCCAAACTGCCGACCTCCTTCCTGCCGGAGGAAGATCAGGGCGTCTTGATGACCATGATCACCCTGCCGGCCGGCGCCAATGCCGCCCGCACCCAGGCGGTGCTGGACAAGGTGCAGGCCTACTATCTCAACGAGGAAAAAGACGCGATCCAAAGCGTGTTCATGACGCTGGGCTTCGGATTTTCCGGCAGCGGCGAGAACAGCGCCATGGGCTTCGTCCGCCTCAAGGACTTTGCCGAACGGACCGACAGCCGCCTGTCGGCGAGCGCCGTCGCTGCCCGTGCCTCGGCGTATTTTCGGGCGATCCGCGACGCCGAAGTGTTCGTGCTGGCACCGCCGGCCATCCAGGGCCTCGGCCAGACCAACGGCTTCTCGATGTATCTCGAGGACAGCGGCAACGAGGGGCGCGAAGCGCTCAACGCCGCCGCCAACACGCTCGCCGACAAGGCGGCGGACAATACATCGATCACCAATATCCGCGGCAACACCCGCACGCTGGAATCCCAGCTGAAGATCGACATCGACCGGCAGAAGGCCGGCGCGCTCGGTGTCGATCTTTCCGGCATCAACAGCCTGATCACCACCGTCTTTTCCGGTTCCGACGTTAACGACTTCATCTATCGCGGCGAGATCAAGCCGGTGATGGTCCAGGGAGACACGCCCTTCCGCATGCAACCCGGTGATATCGATCGCTGGTATGCGAGGAACGACAGTGGCGAGATGGTGCCTTTCTCGGCCTTCGCGTCCACCGCATGGGTGAAGGGCTCGCCATCGCTGTCCCGCTTCAACGGGACCGCCGCGATCAGCATCAGTGGCACGGCAGCGAGCGGCGTCAGCTCCGGTGACGCCATGACGGAGGCGGAAACGCTGGTGGCCGATCTCGACGGCGGCTATTCGACGGCTTGGTCGGGCCTCTCCTACCAGGAGCGTCTGGCCGGCTCGCAGGAGATGCTGCTCTACGCGGTGTCGCTGGTGGTCGTCTTCCTGTGCCTGGCCGCGCTCTACGAAAGCTGGTCGATCCCCTTCTCTGTGCTTTTGGCGGTGCCGGTCGGGGTGTTCGGCGCGCTCGCCTTCGCCAAGCTGTTCGGCCAGTCGAACGACGTCTACTTCAAGGTCGGTCTGCTCACCACCATCGGTCTCACCGCCAAGAACGCCATCCTGATCGTCGAGTTCGCCAAGGATCTGATGGAGCGCGGGGCCGGCCCGGTCGAGGCAGTCGTCGAAGCGGCGCGCCAGCGTCTCCGGCCGATCGTCATGACCTCGCTGGCCTTCGTGCTGGGCGTGACACCGCTCGCCCGCGCCACCGGGGCCGGTTCGGCGGCACAGAACGCCATCGGTATCGGCGTCATGGGCGGCATGATCTCGGCAACGCTGCTCGGCGTGTTCTTCGTGCCGCTGCTGTTTGTCACCATTCAGCGGATCGCCGCAAGAAAGCCGAAGCCACAAGAACCGTCGGCGACCGCAGGCGAAGTGTGAGGTCGGCATCCTCGTCCGTCCGCCGGTCTGGCGCGCAAAACGCGTGTGGCTAGGCAGAGCCGCCGCAGCATATCGTTCCGCGTGTCGCCTCCAAAAGAAAAACCCAGCCCTGATAACCATATCCAGTATTGGCTAGCCTCTTCCCGAGCACCAGCGATGGTCGGCGCTCCGCTGCCGCCCGGGAGGAGACAATGACGGAGCTCCGAACACCCAGTACTCTGACCACCGACGACGGCGAGCCCCTGTCGCGGATCGGGCTCGGCACAGCAGCCTTCGGGGCAGAAGAAAGCCAGGCGGACACCATCATCCGTCGCGCCATCGATCTCGGCATCAACTGGATCGACACCGACGCCGTGTCCGGACGCGGCGAGGTCGAACGCCGCGTCGGTCGGAGCCTTGCCGCGCTGCCCGTCGGCGAGCGGCCTTTCGTCATGATGGCGATTGGCTTCGACTGGGATGGCCGCTCCCCTCGGGCAAGGCTGCGCCCCACTCTCGAACCGCGACGCCTCCGTCTGCAGCTTGAACGCTCACTCTCCCGCCTTGGCACCAACACAGCGGATCTCGTCAAGCTCCACCTCGCCACCCCCTCCGATGCGCTGTTTGAGGACGCCTGGTCGATGCTGCTCGATCTTAGGCAGAGCGGCCTCGTCCGGAGCCTAGGGCTGATCGCACCCGACAGTGCCCATCTCGAGCGTGCCGAGCGGATCGGCGCCTGCGACTCCGTTCACGTCGAGCTGTCGCTCATCGACCGTCGCGCTGGCAGCGACCTGCTATGGCGGACGCCGACGTCAGCGGTTATCGCCTGTCGCCCACTGGCCGGCGGCGAACTGACGGACCCACCGACAGAAGCCTCCGACGACGCCTTGCAGCCAGTGCGACGGCTCCTGCAGACCATTGCCGCCCGCCGACGCACGACGCCGGCCGCCGTCGCCACCGCCTGGAGCCTGAGCTGGCCAGGGGTGGCAGCCGTCGCCGTCGGAGCCCGCAGCGCCGACGAGGTGGTCGCAGTCGCGAAGGCGGCCGAGATCGAGCTGTCGGTCCGCGACCTCTCCGACATAGCCAAGCTGCTGCCGGCGCTCGGTGGCGGGCGCGGCCCTGTCCATCCGCATCGCGTGGCCGACGCGGCGTGACGCCGCGCCCCTGCTGAGGCGACGACGCCGTCGTTTCGAAACGGCGCCTTGATTGCCGGCGGCTTGGGGAAGACAATCCCGCTTCGTCGTTTGCGACCTTTTTTGACGGAGCCATGTCATGAGCCACCTCCGCCTCACCGGAGGCTGCCAGTGCGGCGCGGTGCGCTATGCCCTCGACCAGCAGCCCGACAATGTCCACGTCTGCCATTGCCGCATGTGCCAGAAGGCGGTGGGGGGACCGTTCGCCGTGATCTGTCCTATCCCGAAGGCGGCGTTCCGTGTCACCCGTGGTGCCCTCAGCTATTTCATGAGTTCGGATGTGGGACGTCGGGGGTTCTGCAGCGCCTGCGGTACGCCGATGAGCTTCGACTATCCCGACGACGGCGATTTCGGCGTGCTGGTCGGCACCCTGGATGAACCCGATCGCGCTCCTCCAGAAAACCAGTACGGCAACGAAAGTCGTGTTTCCTGGTACGAAAGCCTGACGCAGGTACCCGGCGACCGGCCGACCTATGCCGACAACCCCGATATGTTGCACCGCATCAGCAGCAGCAATCACCAGCACCCCGACCGCGACACCGATGTCTGGCCGGCGGCAGGGCCGACGTCTGCGTCTTGAGGGAAGATTATGTTGCATCGGGCGCCGCCCGCACGCTGCGACGAAAAAATCGACCAATCAAAGGCTGAGAAGCAGAAGAACTTTTCATAGGCATGCTGCACAAGAGCTATGCACTTCGTCGCCGTCATAATCGGCATCTGCCATAGTCTCAGGCGAAGACGACGCCGTCGTTCTGAAGTCCGGCTGCCGGATATCGCACAGGAATTTTCGAAATGACCAAGACCCTCCTCGCCGTTTCCCTCACTCGCCGCGCCGGCCTCGCCGCGCTTGCCGGCGCCGCCGCGCTGGCCTCCGTCGCCACCCTCGGCGCGACGTCGGCCTACGCCGCCGACAAGACGTCGCTGAAGGTCGGCATCATGTCGGGTGAGGACGAGGATGTCTGGCGGGCGGTGGCGACGGAGGCCGAGAAGGCTGGCCTGACGCTCGAACTGATCACCTTCAACGACTATACCCAGCCGAACGAGGCGTTGGAACGTAGCGAGATCGACGCCAACGCCTTCCAGCACAAGCCCTATCTCGACAACCAGATCCAGCAGAACGGTTATCATATCGTCGTTGCCGGCTACACCGGTCTGTGGCCGATCGGTCTCTACTCCAAGACCCTGGCCAAGGTGGCCGACCTCAAGGATGGCGCCAGCATCGGCGTGCCGAACGATCCCTCCAACGAGGGCCGTGCGCTGAAGGTTCTGGAGCAGCAGGGCCTGATCAAGCTCAAGGACGGCACGGGCATCCTCGCCACCGTTGCCGACGTTGCCGAAAACCCGAAGAACCTTGAGATCAAGGAACTGGATGCCGGCGTCGTCGGCCGGGCCATCGACGATCTCGACGGCGCGGTGGTCAATACCGACTGGGCGCTGAAGGCTGGCCTGACGCCGGAGAACCGCATCGCCCAGGAGGCGATCGCCGACAACCCCTACCGCAACTTCATCGCCGTGCGCGAAGCCGACGCCAAGGAGCCGTGGGTGGCCAAGCTCGTCGCCGCCTACCAGAACCCGACGGTCAAGGCGGTTTTTGACAAGGTCTACAAGGGCACCGGCGTCGCCGCCTATTGACCGACGGGGCAGAAAGCCGTTGAAGAAGCGATCCGGCGGCGCTCTGCCGGATCGCGTTTATCGGGAGAGCCCCGATCGCGGCGCCCTCCGGACGAGACATGACTGGAAGAAACGTGAATTCGCAGCCGTCCGCCACAGCCTTTGAGGTCGTGGATCCCGCAACCGGCGCTCCCGACGCGCCGGTCGTTGCGTTATCTGGCGTCAGCCGCAGCTTCGGTGCGACCCGCGCCCTCGACGATCTGTCGCTGACCGTGCGACGCGGCGAGATCCTCGGCATCATCGGTCGCTCCGGGGCAGGCAAGTCGACGCTGATCCGCTGCCTCAACGGCCTCGAACGCCCCGACAGCGGCCGCATCGAGATCGAAGGTCGCGACATCGTCGGTCTTTCCGAAGGCGAGTTGCAGCCGATCCGCCGCAAGATCGGCATGATCTTCCAGCATTTCAACCTGATGTCCGCCAAGACGGTGGTCGACAACGTCGCCCTGCCGCTGAAAATCGCCGGCTGGACCAAGGCCGATCGACGGACGCGGGCGCTGGAGCTGCTCGATCTTGTCGGCCTTTCCGACAAGGCCGACTCCTATCCGTCAGCGCTGTCCGGCGGCCAGAAGCAGCGCGTCGGCATCGCCCGCGCGCTATCGGCCCGGCCGGCGCTATTACTCTCTGACGAAGCGACCTCTGCCCTCGATCCCGAGACCACCCGGTCGATCCTGACGCTCCTGAAAGACATCAACCGCAAGCTCGGCGTCACCGTCGTCCTGATCACCCACGAGATGGAGGTGGTACGGACCATCGGCGACCGCGTCGCCGTGCTCGAGGCCGGCCGCATCGTCGAGGAGGGAGAAGTCTGGCACGTCTTCTCCGATCCCAAGACGGAGCTGACGCAGAGCCTCCTCTCCGGCGTCCGGCCGCAATTGCCGGCGCACATCGCCTCACGGCTTAGCCCTGACGGCCGCGAAACGGTGCTCGGCGTCGATCTCACCGATCCCGCCCTTGGCGACGGCCTGTTCGCAGACATTCTGGCGCACCTGCCGCCGTCGGCTCACTTCCTGCACGGCGGCGTCGACCACATCCATGACCAGCCGGTCGCCCGCTTCTTTCTGACCATCCCGCGCGAGCCGGCCAGTCTTGTCGATCAAGTTGCCGCCTATCTCCGGTCCATCAACGCCCGCGTCGAGGTGCTCGGTCATGTCTCCCGTCCTGTTTAACCTGCTGCTCCAGTCGATCTGGGAGACGGTTGTCATGACGCTGGCCTCCGGCGTCATCTCCTTTGTCGCCGGCCTGCCGCTGGCGCTGATCCTGGTCGCCACCGACCGCGGCGGCATCGCCGAGAACTTCGCCGTCAACCGGGCGCTCGGCTGGGTGATCAACGGCTTCCGCTCGGTGCCCTTCATCATCCTCCTGGTGGCGCTGATCCCGCTGACGCGGCTGATCGTCGGCACATCGCTCGGCACGGCGGCGGCCATCGTGCCGCTGGCCATTGCCGCAGCGCCCTACTATGCCCGCGTCGCCGAAGTGTCGCTGCGTGAGGTCGATCCCGGCCTGATCGAGGCAGCGCGCGCCATGGGCGGCAACCGCTGGACCATCGTGCGCGAGGTGCTGGTGCCCGAAGCGCTGCCGGGCATCGTCGCCGGCTTCACGGTGACGCTGGTGACGCTGGTCGGTGCCTCGGCGATGGCCGGCGCCATCGGGGCCGGCGGTCTCGGCGACCTCGCCATCCGCTATGGCTACCAGCGCTTCGAGACCGGCGTGATGATCGCCGTCGTTGCCGTTTTGATCGTACTGGTCTCCGGCATCCAGTGGCTCGGCGACCGCCTGGTGGCCCGGCTCGATCACCGCGGCTGAAGCTATAGACCGCGAGCGTCTGTCTCTACCGCCTGAAGACCGCGCAGTCGGCTGGTTGTGACGGCGCCGGCTGAGCCGCCGCCTGCGGCCGAAAATCTCACTCTTTTCGGGGGACCTATCCGGCGTGTCGTTGACGCGACCGCGCTGTTGGCTATCTTGAAGATAGCATTTGCAAACGCCTCGCAATATCATATTATGCCAAGGCTACACATTCGAGAACAGTCTACCGGAGATCGGACGATGCACGGCATGCGACTTCGGAGTCGGCAGGGATGGCTTGGCTTGGTGATCGCCGCCCTGATGGCGCAGGCACTGTCGGCCGGAACGGCCGCCGCTCAAGACAAGTTCAAGGCGGTGACGACCTTCACCGTCATTGCCGACATAGCGAAGAATGTGGCCGGTGATGCCGCCATCGTCGAATCGATTACCAAGCCCGGCGCCGAGATTCACAATTACCAGCCGACCCCCGGTGACATTCAGCGGGCGCAAGGCGCCAAGCTGATCCTCTGGAATGGCCTCGACCTCGAACTGTGGTTCGAGAAGTTCTTCAATAACCTCCAGGACGTGCCGAGCGTGGTGGTATCCGATGGCATCGAACCGATCGGCATTGCCGAGGGACCCTATACCGGCAAGCCCAACCCACATGCCTGGATGTCGCCGACTTCGGCGCTGATCTACGTCGACAACATCCGCGACGCCTTCGCCCGACACGATCCGGCAAACGCGGAGACCTACAAAGCCAACGCCGAGACTTACAAGGCGAAGATTACGGCGGCTATCGATCCCATCCGGGCGGAGATGGCCGCCCTGCCGCCTGACCGGCGCTGGCTGGTGACGAGCGAAGGCGCCTTCTCCTACCTTGCACGCGACTTCGGCCTCAAAGAGCTCTACCTTTGGCCAATCAATGCCGACAGCCAGGGCACTCCAAAGCAGGTTCGCAAGGTGATCGACGCCATGCGCGAGCATGGTATCACCGTCATTTTTTCCGAAAGCACGGTGTCGCCCAAGCCGGCCGAGCAGGTGGCCCGCGAGACCGGCACCCGATACGGCGGCGTGCTCTACGTCGACTCGCTGAGCGAGGCCGACGGCCCGGTGCCATCCTATCTCGATCTGCTGCGTGTCACCTCGGACACCGTCGCCAAAGGGCTGGCGACCTCACCCTAAACCTCGACCCTGCCATATGGCGGGACCGCCGTTCCGGACCTCCGCGGAAGGATCTGCCCGATGATCGACAACTCCGACAAGCAGGGGATCGCCGGCTCCGCCGAGGTCGGCATCGCCGTGAGGTCGGCGACCATCACCTACCGCAATGGCCACACAGCCATGCGCGATGCCAGTTTCGAGGTGCCGGCGGGCACCATCACCGCGCTTGTCGGCGTCAACGGATCCGGCAAGTCGACGCTGTTCAAGGCGATCATGGGGTTCGTCCGGCTGCAGCGCGGCTCCATCGCCATCTTCGGCCTGCCGGTGGCCGAGGCGCTCAGCCGCAACCTCATCGCCTACGTACCGCAAAGCGAAGAGGTCGACTGGAACTTCCCGGTCCTGGTCGAGGACGTGGTGATGATGGGGCGTTACGGCCACATGGGCTTCCTGCGTCGGCCGCGCCTGGCCGATCACCAAGCGGTCGCCACCGCGCTGTCCCGGGTTGGCATGGCCGACTTCCGCAAGCGCCAGATCGGCGAGTTGTCCGGCGGGCAAAGGAAACGCGTGTTCCTGGCGCGGGCGCTCGCCCAGGACAGCCGCGTCATCCTGCTCGACGAGCCGTTCACCGGCGTCGACCTGACGACCGAGGACGCCATCATCGACCTGTTGCGAGAGCTGCGCGCGGAGGGCCGGGTGATGTTGGTGTCGACCCATGACCTCGGCAGCGTGCCGGAGTTTTGCGACCGTACCGTGCTGGTCAAGGGCACAGTGTTGGCCTACGGCCCGACCGCCGAAATATTCACCCAGGCCAATCTCGAGATCGCCTTCGGTGGCGCCCTGCGCCATTTCATCCTGAGCGAACAGAGCAACGGCGAGTCCCACTCGGTCGGCGTCATTACCGATGATGAACGGGCGCTGGTGCTGCGCGACGGCAAGGCGACACGGCTGGTCGCCACCGTGGAAGCGCCACAATGACGGCCACGCTTCTCGAGCCCTTTTCCTATGGCTACATGGTCAACGCCATGTGGGTGTCGGCGCTGGTTGGCGGCGTCTGCGCCTTCCTGTCCTGCTACCTGATGCTCAAGGGCTGGTCGCTGATCGGCGACGCGCTGTCGCACGCCATCGTGCCGGGCGTGGCCGGCGCCTACATGCTCGGTCTGCCATTCTCGATCGGCGCCTTCTTTGCCGGCGGTCTTGCCGCCGCCGCCATGCTGTTTCTCAACCAGCGGACCAAGCTGCGCGAGGACGCCATCATCGGGCTGATCTTTTCGTCCTTCTTTGGCCTGGGCCTGTTCATGGTGTCGCTGTCGCCGATGTCGGTCGATATCCAGACCATCGTGCTCGGCAACGTGCTGGCAATCGCGCCGGCCGACACGCTGCAACTGGCCATCATCGGCTTCGTCTCGCTCGCCATCCTCCTCGCCAAATGGAAGGATCTGATGGTGACCTTCTTCGACGAGAACCACGCCCGCTCGATCGGCCTCAACACGACCGCGCTCAAAATCCTGTTCTTCACCCTGCTGTCGGCGTCGACGGTAGCGGCGCTCCAGACCGTCGGCGCCTTCCTGGTCATCTCGATGGTGGTGACGCCAGGCGCCACGGCCTATCTCCTCAGCGATCGCTTCCCGCGGCTGATCGCCATCGCGGTGGCGATCGGCACGTTGACCAGTTTTTTCGGCGCCTATGCGAGCTACTTTCTCGATGGCGCCACCGGCGGCATCATCGTGGTGCTGCAGGCGGTGATCTTCCTCATCACCTTCCTGCTGGCGCCCCACCACGGCCTGCTGGCGGCCCGCCGACGCGCCGCGCGGGAACTGGAGGCGCCCCGATAATGGTCATCGACATCCTTCTGTCGCCGTTCCAGTTCGACTTCATGATCCGCGCCCTGGTCATCGCGGCGCTGGTGGCGGTGCCGACCGCGTTGCTCTCCTGCTTTCTCGTCCTGAAGGGTTGGTCGCTGATGGGCGACGCCATCTCGCACGCCGTCTTTCCGGGCATCGTCATCGCCTATATCGTCGGCCTGCCTTACGCCGTGGGGGCCTTCACCGCCGGCATGATCTGCGCGCTCGCCACCGGCTTTCTGAAAGACAACAGTCGCATCAAGCAGGACACCGTCATGGGCGTGGTGTTCTCCGGCATGTTCGGGCTGGGCCTGGTCCTCCACGTCAAGATCCAGGCGACGGTGCATCTCGATCATATCCTGTTCGGCGATATGCTCGGCGTGTCGTGGAGCGACATCGCCTTCACCGCGGCGATCGCCGCCATCACAACGAGCGTCATTGGCGCCAAATGGAAAGATCTGCTGCTGCACGCCTTCGACCCGGCACAGGCCAAGGCCAGCGGGCTTGCCGTCGGCCTTCTGCACTACGGCCTTCTGGCATTGATCTCGCTGACCATCGTCGGCGCCCTGCAGGCGGTCGGCATCATTCTGGCCATCGCCATGCTGATCGCGCCGGGCGCCATCGCCTTTCTGGTCACCCGACGCTTTGCCAGCATGCTGGCGGTCGCCTCTGCCGTCGCAATAACCGCCTCCCTCCTCGGCGTCTACCTGTCCTTCTTTCTCGACAGCGCCCCGGCGCCGACCATTGTCCTGCTGATGGCCGTCATGTTCGTCGCGGCTTTCGTGGCCTCGATCGTCCGGACAGCGCGGGCGGAGAGAGTTGCCTGAGTCACGGCATCGGATCGTCGCGCAGGTCACGATCGTCGGCCGCGACAGGCGCCCGTCGCCCCCTCCCCTCCCATGACCTCAGCCGCAACGAGCCGCCGATCGCGGCAATGTGGGCTCAAGCGCCGGTCCGCCTCAGCGGCCGCCGTTCGCCATCGCACTTGGCCCTGAGCTTTGCCTGCCCTCCCCATGCGACGAAGGGCTTTCCCGATCGTCCCTGGCGAGCGACTCCCGCTCTTTGCGGCGAACGATCATACGATCTGCGGCACCTCCGTCGCCAAGCCCTCCGAGACGGAGTGGACTACACTGTGGAACATATGAAATGTCCATTTCATACGTTAGTATGACCTGGACCGACTGGTGGCTACCTCGCGAAGGGCGTGGAATAGCCATTACCGACATATTTTCAGCATGTTAAATACCAAAACGCGAACCAGACGCGGCAAATGTCCGGTGGCAATCGGGCACCACACCCCCGAATGGGACTTGACGACACAGACCGTACATGGAACTAATCTTCCATTCTAAGCGAAAAAACAGTCGCTTCATTCTTGAGTGAGTGAGGCATGGGAGGAGGCCGGTCCGCGGGGAGCCGACTGGCTGAAGGTGGGAGAGGACGGTCGGGCAGCGAAGCCGGTTCTCGGGCGGCGCGGCGGCCGGTTGCTCAGCACCGCAACCGAGGAATCGGAAATGGTCGCCGATGGAATCCTGCTGAGAGTCAAGGGCTTAACAAAGAAGTTTCCCGGTGTCGTCGCGCTCGACGGAGTCGATATCGAAGCGCGCGCCGGTGAGATCCATGGCATCTGCGGCGAGAACGGTGCCGGCAAGTCGACATTGATCAAGATGCTGACTGGCGCCTACACCCCGGATTCAGGCTCGATCGAATTCGACGGCGTGACATACACCTCGCTCGATCCGCGCCGGGCAATGGGCATCGGCATCGGTTGCATCTACCAGGAACTGAATCTGATCCCGCATCTGAGTGTCGCCGAGAACATCTTCCTCGGGCGGGAGATGTATCTTGCGCCCGCGTTCAATGTCCTCGACCGCGCCCAGATGAACGCCAAGGCGGCCGAGCTCCTCGCCGATCTCGGCCTCGTCGTGTCGCCCACCGCAAGGCTCGGCACGCTTGGCGTCGGCCATCAGCAGATGGTCGAGATCTGCCGTGCCGTCTGGTCGAATGCCAAGCTGATCATCATGGACGAGCCGACCTCCAGCCTCAGCGAGAAGGAGGCCCATGACCTCTTCCGCGTCATGGCGCGGATGAAGGAACGTGGCGTCGGCATCCTGTTCATTTCGCACCGTCTCGACGAGGTGCGCGAGAATTGCGACACCGTCACCGTGATGCGCGACGGCCGCACCATCGAGTCCTTCACCATGAAGGAGCGCTCGGTTGCCGACATCATTCAGTTGATGGTCGGCCGCAGCATCCAGAACAAATACCCCAAGGAGCCGGCGCCGCACGGCGATGTCGTCCTCTCGGTCAGAAATCTCAACCGAAAGGGTGTTCTGCACGACATCTCCTTCGACGTCCGGGCGGGAGAAGTGCTTGGCTTTGCCGGCCTGGTCGGCGCCGGACGCACCGAGACGGCGCGCGCCATCACCGGCGCCGATCCCTACGACAGCGGCACCATCGAGGTATTCGGCAAGGACGTGAAGATCCGCCAGCCGATCGATTCCATCAACGCCGGCATCGCCTTCCTGACCGAGAACCGCAAGGAGCAGGGCCTCATCCTGATCCAGAGCGTCGCCTTCAACGCGACCATCGTCAAGATGCACAAGTACGCCAAGGCCGGCTGGCTGAGCCTGAAGCGCCTCCGGGACACCGCCCGCAAGATCTGCGCCGAAATGCGCCTCAAGACGTCAGGCATGGACATGCTGGTCGGCAAACTGTCGGGCGGCAACCAGCAGAAAGTCGTCATCGCCAAGTGGCTGCTGTCCAACGCCCGAATCTTCATCTTCGACGAGCCGACGCGCGGCATCGACGTCGGCGCCAAGGTCGAAGTCTACAAGCTTATCAATAAGTTGGTCGCCGACGGTGCCGGCGTCATCATCATCTGCTCGGAAATGGAAGAGGTGATGGGCATGGCCGACCGCATCCTCGTCATGCACGAGGGCGAGATCACCGCCGAGATGACCCAACAGGAAGCGACGCAGGAAAAGATCATGTACGCCGCGTCCGGCTTCAAGCAGGCGTCCTGATCCAAGGCGCTCGACCAGTTTTGCCGGCCCCGTGCGGCCGGACCGTATTCCGTGGGAGGAATTTTCTGATGTCCAACGAGGCCCTGACCAACGACAAGCTGCCGGGCGATAAATCGATCGCCAAGAGCGCTGCCATGACGGAAAAGCTCTACCAGCTCGGCGTCCTCCTGAGCCTGATCCTGCTCTGCGCGGTGATGAGCGTGCTGTCGCCGCGCTTTGCGACCATGGACAACCTGATGAACGTCGCCTCGCAGGCGGCGGTCAGCGCCATCGTGTCGATCGGCATGTTCCTTGCCATCCTGACGGCGGGCATCGACCTGTCCGTCGGCTCGGTGCTGGCGCTGTCGACCATGATGATGGGCATCGCCTCCGACCGCTGGGGCTGGGGCCCCTACCCGGCCATCCTGATGTGCCTGGGGGCGGGCGCCGCGCTCGGCTTTGCCAACGGCCTGCTGCTGACCAAGCTGCGCCTGCCGCATCCGTTCATCTCGACGCTGGGCATGCAGAAAATGGCCCGCGGCATCGCGCTGTTCGTCACCGCCGCCGCCCCGATCAGCATGTTCCCCGACGAGATCCAGTACCTCGGCAACAACTCGATCGGCCAGGTGCCCGTCAGCTTCATCCTGGTCGGCATCCTCTACATCGGAATGTACTTCTTCCTGACCCGCACCTCGACTGGCCGCTACATTTACGCTGTCGGCGGCAACAAGGAGGCGGCGCGCCTGTCCGGCATCAAGGTCAATGGCATCCTGAACCTCGTCTATACCATTTCCGGCTTTACCGCTGCGCTCGCCGGTCTGGTTCTCGCAGGGCGCGTCAACGCCGTCTATCCGCTGGCCGGCCTCGACTACGAGACTGACGCCATCGCGGCGGTCATCATCGGTGGCGCCAGCTTCTTTGGCGGTGTCGGCTCGATCGCCAACACCATCATCGGCGTGCTGCTAATCGCCGTTCTCCGCAACGGCCTCAACCTTCTCAACGTCGACAGCGCCTTCCAGACCTTCGCCATCGGCGCGGTGATCGTGGTTGCCGTTGCCGTCGACGTCCTTCGCCAGAATGTCCTGAAGTCCGCGCGTTGAGGCCCGTCCTCCGCGGACCGATCGACCCGTCCTACGTCCACACATGGTTCCGACAAGCGGAACGGACGTAACGAGGTCTCGTAGTGAGGAAATGCGAGACCGGGAAACCGACTAGTCTTATTGGGAGTGAGACCATGAACCGCAGAACTTTCGTCGCCGCCTTGATGGCCGGTGCCTTTGCCATCACGATGCTGCCTGCCGTCACCGCCCTGAGCGGCCCGGCTGCCGCCGCTGAGAAAGTGAAGATCGCCGTCGTCCTGAAGACGCTGTCGAGCCAGTATTGGAAAATCGTCGCCGCCGGTGCTCAGGCCGCCGCCGACAAGAACAACGTCGACCTGATCTTGCTTGGACCGCCGACCGAAGACGCCGTCGAGCAGCAAATCAACATGGTTCAGGACGTGCTCGCCCAGAAGCCCGACGCCCTGATCTTCTCCCCGTCGCAGCCCGACACCGCCGTCAACGTCATCACCAAGGTTCGCAAGGCCGGCGTCCCCGTGCTGCTGGTCGACACGGGCATGCCCGAGAAGTTCACCGATTACGCCTCCTTCATCGGCACCGACAACATCGCCGCCGGCAAGGCGGGTGGCGAGGCGCTGCTCAAGGTGCTCAAGAAGGGCGACAAGGTACTGTTGCTCGATGGCGCGCCGGGCAACCCGAGCATGACCCAACGCTGTGACGGCGCCAAGGAAGTGCTGGAAGCCGCGGGCATCGTGATCGCCGCCCGCCAGCCGGCCTATTCGGACCGCGAAAAGGCCTACACGGTGACGCAGAACGTGCTGCAGACGACACCTGACATCGCTGGCGTGTTTGCCGGCAACGATGAGGAAGCGCTTGGCGCCCTGCGCGCGCTCAAGCAGGGCGGCAAGGACGTTCCGATCATCGGCGTCGACGCCAACAGCGACAACCTCAAGGCCATGCTGGCTGGCGACCTCTACGGCTCCATCGCCCAGGGCAACTTCGACATGGGTCGCCTCGGCGTCGAGAAGGCGCTTGAAGTGATCGCCGGCAAGACCATCGACAAGCGCATCGACTCCGGCGCCACGCTGATCACCAAGGAAAACGCCCAGGAACTGCTGGACTTCCGCGCTTCGATCAAGTGATCCCAGCCGCCTGAACTGCCTGGGAAAGGCAAATACCGACGAGGCGGCCCCGGCCGCCTCGTCATTCGCCAGGACACAGCAGCCCTGTTCGATCGCTTCCCCAGGGGCGGGTAGTCAACGGACGGCCGTTATCAACCCGACCGGTTCTGGTGTTCGGAACACCTGACCGATTGGTTTGTCGACACAAGTGTTGAATCGTTTTTCTGACAAGATCAGAACTATTTGCGTCGACCGCACAGGTCCACCAGGAGGCCAGGCCCGACGCCCAATCCCAAGGAACCATCTTCATGTCCGCTTCCGTCCGCATCGGCATCGTAGGTCTTGGCCGGCTCGGCCGACGCCACGCCGAGAATCTAGCCCTCCGCGTTCCCGGCGCTACCCTCGTGGCGGCCGCCAGCCCCATCCCGGAAGAGCGGGCCTGGGCCGAGGCAAACCTTCCCGGCGTCTCAACCTATGTCGGCCTGCCCGAGCTGCTGAGACATCCCGGTCTTGATGCCGTCTGGCTGGTGACCCCGACCTCGCTGCATGCCGACCAGGTGATCGTCGCCCTCGAGGCGGGCAAGCACGTCTTCTGCGAAAAGCCGCTCGCCCTCGAGCCCGCCGACTGCGATCGCGTGATCGCCGTCGCCGACAAGCGCCCCAGCCAGCTGGTGATGATCGGCTTCATGCGCCGGTTCGATCCTGCCTATGCCGAAGCCAAACGCCTGATCGCTGCCGGCGAGCTCGGGACCGTGTTCTCCATCAGTTGCCGGTCGGAAGACCCCGCTGATCCCGACGGCTTCTTCGTGCGCTTTGCCCCGACCTCCGGCGGCATCTTCCTCGACTGCTGCATCCACGACATCGATCTCGTTCGCTGGATGCTGGACGGAGCGGACGTCTCTTCGGTGAGCGCGGCCGGCTGCCGCGTCATGTACCCCGCCCTCGGCGGCTGCAGCGATGTCGACAACGGCTTTGCCACCGTCACCTTCAAGGGCGGACAGGTCGCCACCTTCCACGTCTCCCGAACCTCGCACCGTGGCTATGAGGCGGCGATGACCATTTCCGGGACCCGCGGCGGCCTCGATATCGGTCGGAACGTGCCGCGTCGGCCGATCACTGTGGAGACCGCTGGCAGCCGGCAGATTGACGGACAGGTCGACTTCTTCGAGCGGTTCGGCGACGCCTTCCTGCATGAGGCCCGCGCCTTCGTCGAGGCCGTGCAAAGCGGTGGGCCGACGCCGAGCAGCATCACGGATGCCCGCGAGGCAACGCGGCTTGCCTGCGCCATGCGCGAAGCGCTGGTGGTCGGCTGACGGTGCCCCCGGGCGCGCGAACGCTCCCTGCCCTTCACTGAACGTGATCCCGGAGGCCATGTCGTCTCCGGGATTTTTGGTGTGGCCGCCCTCATCACCATTGCCGGTGTCGACCGTTGGTCGCGCTTCAACCGGCCAAAGCGACAAACGAAAGCCCCCCGAAGTTTCCTTCAGGGGGCGCGTTGCGTGTCGGACCAGTGAAATCAGCGGAGCCCGGCCTCGGCCAGGAAGCGCTTCAGGTTTGCGATACCCATGGTGACGTATTTCTTCGGGTTGGCCTTCTCGGGATCCTGCTCGGCTTCCAGCACCACCCAGCCCGAATAATTCGGCAAGGCCTTGAACACGCCGGTGAAATCGATCGAGCCGTCGCCGGGCACCGTATAGACACCCTCCAAAACGGCATCGAGGAAGGACCAGCCTTCGGCAAGGGCCTTCTTGGCGATCGGCGTGCGCACGTCCTTGGTATGGACGTGGCCGATGCGGTCGGCGTATTTGCGCGCCATCGCCACGGCATCGCCACCACCCCAGGTCATGTGGCCGGTATCAAGGAGGAGCTTCACCGCCGGGCCGGTTCCGGCCATGAAGCGATCGACCTCCTCCGGCGTCTGCACGACGGTGCCCATGTGGTGATGATAGACCACCTGCAGCCCGTAGCCCTTCACCAGCTCGGCGAAGCGGGTCATGCGCGGCAGGAAGATGGCCCATTCGGCGTCGGTGAGCACCGGGCGGCTCGACAGCGGCGCCGACTTGGTGCCGTGGACGGTGCGGGTGCACTCACAGACCACCAGCACTTCGGCGCCGGCTTCCTTGCGCCACTTCAGCTCGTTCTGCGCCGCGGCGAACTCGGCATCGGCATCACGCTCGAGCAGGAAGGTGGAATACCAGCCGGAAACGAAGACCATACCGTAATCGGCAAGCAGCTTCTTCAGCGCCGGGCCATCCTCGGGCAGCTTGTGGCCCTTTTCCATGCCCTGAATGCCAGCGTCGCGCGCTTCGGTCAGGCATTGTTCGACAGAGATGTTACCACCGATATCCCAGAGGTCATCGTTCGACCAGCAGATCGGATTGGCCCCAATGCGAATCATGTTTCTCTCCCATTAGCCGCACCGGCAAGGGCTCTCTGCCAACCGGGCTGTTGTTTGCCAAACGCTTTGTCCGGATCGGATACGAGATGCTCCCAACCGCCGACCTCCCGGCCGACCGGTCCATGGAACGCACGTTCCGGCCCTATCCGGTTCCAAGGATGATCTTCCACTGCCTCGGACGGTGTCAGCCGCGGACCGGGGATGAAGGGGCAATCTGTTCGACGACCTCCATCCCGCTCACCAGCCCGCCTTTCCGATCTGATTATTCCTTATTTCATTTCAGACGGCATGTAAATTCTGTTTGTCTCGACCTCGACGAAGGTCGGCGACCGACACAGTCAGTGCCATAGCCACCGTGAGAGTCGCGGCGAGCGACCTGAACCCCTCAAAGTCAGCCTCCACAATCTCGAACCAGGCCCCGTTTTCCGGCACCAGCGGACTGAACGGGCTGTCGGTAATCACAACCAGGGGCACCCCTTGCACAGCGACCTGCCGCATATGATCCACCGTACTTGAGGCGTACGGCGTGAAGCTGATGGCGAAGGCGGCATCGCGAGGGCCGGCGAAGTTGAGGACTTCGCGATCGATGCCGAGCGGCGATCCGATCAATACGGTGCGGATTCCCAGCTTTCCGAAGGCGTAGGCCATGTAGGAGGTGATGGGGTAAGACCGGCGCTGGGCGATGAGATAGATGGTTTCCGCCTCAGCCAGAATCTGGCTGGCCTTGTCCATGATCGCCGGGTCGAGCCGTTCGCACACCCGCTCGACCGAGCGGATCGCCGCCTTGCCGAAGCCGTCCAGCATCGCCGCCGTAACCGGACGACCGGAAGAATGGGTCTCGAACGCATCGAGGCGCTCGTCGTAATTGGACGGGCGGTCGCGCAACCGCTCCTGGAAGACCACCTGAAGCTCGGAAAATCCTTTGTATCCCATGGCCTTGGCGAATCTGACGAGGGTCGAAGGCTGGACCTTGGCAGCCGAAGCGATACTCGCCACCGTGCCGAAGGCAATCTCGTCAGGCGATTCTACGGCGTAGGCTGCGACCTGCGCGAGCCGACGCGGCAGCTTGTCGCGGCGTTCAATGATGATGTCGCGCAGGGCGCGAAATTCCTGGGGCGGCGCCCCATCTCTGTCGACATCGTCGAAGTCCCCGCTTTCGTCAGTCATCCTCAGCCTCGCTCGAATTCGAATTGGATGTTTCAACTCTATTCCACCGTTCCGGCCAACACTAACCGTCCTGCCCTGGTTTGGCATCAACAAAGAAACGGCCTAAGTTTCAACAAGCTACGCTTTGCCACAGCCTGCAGATACCCATCTTTGAGGCCTAGAGGGAGCCGCCGCAACGTGCCCTCCGCCGCCTGCGCCGTGCCGTACCAGATTGAAATCATGCACTAATTTTTGGATCTCCTGCGCGGAATGCATCAGCATCCGGTCGCGCATGGCCCGACACCTTCGACCAAATGGTAACGGTCATGGCGACAACAGAGCGCTATTCGGAACAGGAAGGCCTTGACGGAGCGGTGATATGGAACTTAAATTCCATATTGAAAAATGACTGTTCCATATCTTCCAACTGACCTAGCCGCCGGAGTCGGCGGAAGGAGAGGTTGGATGGCTTTGCGGCGGTCAATCCCGAAAGAGATCGTGAATCGTTTTTCGCCGTTTGGCGCGGCGACGGTCTGAAGCATTTGGCCGGCGGGGAGATATCCGCGATACCCCGCGGAAACAGACAAGGGAGAGAGGTCAAAATGACACTGAGATTTGGATTGCTGGGCGCCGGACGCATCGGCAAGGTGCACGCTGGCGCCGTCGCCGCAACGGCGGGAGCAAAGCTGGTCGCCGTGGCCGACGCGCTGCCGGAGGCGGCGGCCTTCATCTCGAAATCGTCGGGCGCCGAGGTGCGGACGATCGACGAGATCATGAACGCCAAAGATATCGACGCCGTGCTGATCACCACGCCAACCGACATGCACGCCGGCATGATCGAGCAGGCTGCACGCGCCAAGAAGGCGATTTTCTGCGAGAAGCCGATCGATCTCGACGTTGAGCGGGTGCGCCGGTGCCTCGACACCGTTGCCCGTGAGAAGGCGGCGCTGATGATCGGCTTCAACCGCCGCTTCGACCCCAATTTCATGGAAGTGCGCGCCCGCATCGACGCCGGTCAGATCGGCGCGGTGGAAATGGTGTCGATCACCTCGCGCGACCCCTCCCCGCCGCCGGCCACCTACGTGGCGCGCTCGGGCGGCATGTTCCGCGACATGACCATCCACGACTTCGACATGGCCGCCTTCCTGCTCGGCGAGGATCCGGTCAAGGTGTTCGCGGTCGGTTCGAGCCTGGTCGATCCGGAAATCGGCAAGGCCGGCGATATCGACAGCGGCTCGATCATTCTGACGACAAAGTCCGGCAAGATCGCGCAGATCTCCAACTCGCGCCGCGCCACCTACGGCTATGACCAGCGTATCGAGGTCCACGGTTCGAAAGGCATGGTGCACGCCGAAAACCTGCGCGCCACCACCGTCGAGCTGGCGAATGCCGAAGGCTATCGCCGCGAGCCTCTGCTCGATTTCTTCATGACGCGCTACACGCAGGCTTACGCCAACGAGATCGCCGCCTTCATCAAGGCGCTCGAAGCCGGCAAGCCGATGCAGCCGTCCGGCGAAGACGGCCTCAAGGCGCTCGCCATGGCGGATGCCGCCATGAAGTCGTTGAAAGAAGGCCGGCAGGTGGAAATCGCCTACTGAAACACGTCGACGGCCGGCGAGATTCGCCGGCCGTCTTTCAGGCAATGCCGCGCCGAAAAGTGATCCCGCATGCCCAGTTTTGCAGGTCCGCCGGGCAATCTTGCGCCCGCACGGGCGACACTCACCGGCTATCAGCCGCTGAAGGAGGAGATCGTTCGACGGCAGGAGGCCCTGCCCAGGCGACTGCTCCAGATTGCCGCCTTCGCACTCGACAAACCCGACGAGGTTGCGTTCGGAACGGTCTCCTCGCTGGCACAGGCCATCGGGGTGCCGCCGTCTGCGATCATTCGTTTCGCCCAGCATTTCGGCTTCGACGGCTTCGTCGAGATGCAACGCCTCTTCCGCGACCGGATGCGCGAGCGCAGTTCCGAATACGAGGAGCGCCTTCAGTCATTGAGCCGGGGCCTCGACCCGGATGACGAGGCCGGCAAGACGCTGGAGGGCTTCCTCGCCGCGGGACGCCGGTCGATGGACAGCGCGCTCCAGTCCGTCAGCCGCGACGTGTTTTCGGCGGGAGCGTCCGTTCTCGCCAACGGCGAGACGATCTACCTTCTGGCGCGACGGCGGTCGTTCCCGATCGCCGGCTACATGGCCTACACGTTCGGCAAGCTCGGATTGCGCTGCGAACTCGCAGGCTCGTCCATGGGCACCGATGACGATCTGCTGCAGTTCGCCAGTCCAAGGGACGCGGCCTTCGCCATCAGCTTTTCACCTTACGCGTCCGAAACGATCGCCCAAGCCAGGATGCTGAGGGATCGGGGCGTGCCACTGGTTTCGCTGACGGATTCGCCATTCTCACCAATCGCGGCAATTTCGAACGTTTGGTTCGAAGTCGTTGAAACAGACTACAGCGGTTTTCGCCCGCTTTCGGCCTCTATGGCGCTCGCTTTGGCGTTGAGCGTGGCGATCGCAGAGAGAAAACAGTGGAATTGATGGCGCCGCGCGCGGTTTGAACCAGCCGCGCCGCTTATCCGGAATACCACGATAGTAGTAGAACAATAATTTCATCGACCTTTGCGATCGGAACGTATATTCTTATAGCCACGGCGCGACGCCACGTAATGATGGAAAGCCTTGCGAGGAAAGAATGACGGACACTCCCAGCGCGGCCAAAACCCTCGATCTGATCGCCATCGGCCGGGCCTCGGTCGACCTCTACGGCCAGCAGATCGGCACTCGCCTCGAGGACATCGGCAGCTTCGCCAAGTCGGTTGGCGGCTGTCCCGCCAACATTTCCGTCGGAACCGCCCGCCTCGGCCTCAGATCGGCGCTGGTGACGCGCGTCGGCAACGAACAGATGGGCCGTTTCATTCTCGAGCAGCTCGGCCGTGAGAAGGTGGAAACGTCCGGCATCACTGTCGACCGGGACCGTCTGACGGCGCTGGTGCTGCTGGCGGTGGAGGACGAAGGCGTGTCGCCGATGATCTTCTACCGCTCCGACTGCGCCGATATGGCGCTTTCGGAAGACGACATCGATGAAGCGCTGATCGCCAAGAGCCGCTCGATCGTGGTCACCGGAACGCATTTCTCACGCCCGAATTCCGAGGCGGCGCAGCGCAAGGCGATTGCTCTCGCCAAGAAGCATGGCGCCAAGGTGGTGATCGACATCGACTACCGGCCGAACCTCTGGGGCCTTGCCGGCCATGACGCGGGCTTTGAGCGCTACGTCAAGTCCGATCGCGTCTCCGGACTTCTGCGCAGCATCCTCGCCGACTGCGACCTGATCGTCGGCACCGAGGAAGAGATCATGATCGCCACCGGCGCCGACAGCCCACTGGCGTCGCTGAAACTGATCCGGGCGATGAACGCCAGCGCCACCATCGTGCTGAAGCGCGGCGCCATGGGCTGCATCGTCTACGACGGCCCGATCTCCGACGATCTCGAGGACGGCATCGTCGGCAAGGGTTTCCCGATCGAAGTGTTCAACGTGCTCGGCGCCGGCGACGCCTTCATGTCCGGCCTTCTGAAGGGGTGGCTCACGGGTGAGCCGCTCGCCACCTGCGCCACCTGGGCCAACGCCTGCGGTGCCTTCGCAGTATCGCGGCTGCTCTGCTCGCCGGAATATCCGACTTGGGAGGAGCTCAGCGCCTTCCTCGCCCATGGCAGCAGCGAGCGGGCGCTCCGCAAGGACCCATCCCTCAATCACATCCACTGGTCGACGACGCGCCGTGGCAGCTATCCAACGCTGATGGCGCTTGCCCTTGATCACCGCAGCCAGGTGGAGGACCTCGCCCAGGATGCGGCGACGCTGAAGCGCATCCCCGACTTCAAGGTACTGGCAGTGAAGGCGGCGCAGCGGGTTGCGGCCGGCCGGCCGGGCTTCGGCATGCTGCTCGACGACAAATATGGCCACAAGGCGCTGTTCGCCGCCGGGGCGGGCAAGGGCCTGTGGGTGGCGAGACCGATCGAACTGCCTGGTTCGCGACCGCTCAAGTTCGAGTTCAGCCAGGACATCGGCAGCCGTCTGATCGAATGGCCGCTCGAGCATTGCATCAAGGTGTTATGCTTCTATCATCCTGACGATCCGGCTGAGCTCAAAGCGACACAGACGGCCAAGCTCGTCACCGCCTATGAAGCGGCACGCAAGGTCGGCCGCGAGATTCTGATCGAGATCATCGCCTCGAAGGCCGGCCCGGTCGGAGACGACACGGCGGCCCAGGCGTTGAGGGAACTCTACGCCGCCGGCCTCAAGCCGGATTGGTGGAAGCTGGAGCCGCAGGCGTCGGAGAAAGCCTGGAAGGCGATCGACAAGGTGATTGGCGACAACGACCCCTATTGCCGCGGCGTTGTGCTCCTGGGCCTGGAGGCACCGTTCGAGACGTTGAAACAGGGCTTTGCGACCGCCAAGGCAGCTCCCTGCGTCAAGGGCTTTGCCGTTGGGCGCACCATTTTCGCCGATGCGGCCCGGCGCTGGCTGGCCGGCGAGATTGACGACGAAACGGCTATCGCCGACATGGCGCAAAGGTTCGCCGCTCTGGTCGACGTCTGGCTGTCGCTGGACGCTTCGCGGGCAACTTGACCAGCAGCCCTTGGAACAAAGAAGACAATCGAGAAGGGACAGGCCGCACGACGACGGCGCCCGCTTCGGGAGGAAGATCATGGCAGGCAAGACAGTGCGACTGACGGTGGCGCAGGCAACGGTGCGTTTCCTCGTCAACCAGATGACGATCATCGACGGGGAGAAGCTGCCGATCTTCGCCGGCTGCTGGGCGATCTTCGGCCATGGCAACGTGGCCGGTCTCGGAGAGGCGCTGTATCAGGTCCGCGACACGTTTCCGACGCTGCGCGCCCACAACGAGCAGGCGATGGCCCATTCGGCGATCGCCTTCACCAAGGCGACCTTCCGCCGTCGCTTCATGGTCTGCACCACGTCGATCGGCCCCGGTGCCCTCAACATGGTGACGGCCGCCGCCGTCGCCCACGTCAATCGCCTGCCGCTCCTGCTGTTGCCGGGCGATGTGTTCGCCAACCGCCGGCCCGACCCGGTGCTGCAGCAGGTCGAGGACTTCCAGGACGGCACGGTGTCGGCCAACGACTGCTTCCGCCCGGTGTCGCGCTATTTCGACCGCATCCAGCGGCCCGAGCAACTGATCATCGCGCTGCAGCGGACCATGCACGTGCTGACCGATCCTGCCGAATGCGGGCCGGTGACGCTGTCCATGTGCCAGGACGTGCAGGCGGAGGCCTATGATTGGCCGGAGAACCTGTTCGACGAAAAGGTGTGGGTGCCGCGACGCATCCGTCCCGACGAGAATGAACTTGCGACGGCCATCGGCCTCCTGAAATCGGCAAAGAACCCGATGATCATCGCCGGTGGCGGTGTGCTATATTCCGAGGCGACGGCCGCGCTGGTCGCCTTCGCCGAAAAGCATCGCATTCCCGTCGCCGTCACGCAGGCCGGCAAGTCGTCGATCGACGAGACGCATGCGCTGGCGCTTGGCGCCGTCGGCGTCACCGGCACCTCGGCCGCCAACGCGCTGGCTGCCGACGCCGATCTGGTACTCGCCATCGGCACCCGCTTCCAGGATTTCACCACCGGCTCATGGGCGCTGTTCAAGAGCGGCGACCTCAGGATCGTCGCCCTCAACGTTGCCAGCTACGACACCACCAAGCACAATGCCGCGCCACTGGTCGCCGACGCGAAAGTCGGACTTGAGCTGCTATCGCGGGGCCTCGGCGACTGGAAGGCGCCGCGTGTCGCCGAACGCGCTGCCAAGGAAAAGACCGACTGGCTCGAGGCCGCCGCCAAGGTGCTGGCGCCGACCAACGTCGAGAAACCGTCCGATGCGCAGGTGATCGGCGCCGTGGCGCGGACGCTCGGCGGCCCGAACTCGGTGGTTGTCTGCGCGGCCGGCGGCCTGCCCGGCGAACTCGACAAGCTGTGGGTGCCGTCGGTACCGGGCAGCTACCATATGGAATACGGCTTCTCCTGCATGGGCTACGAGATTGCCGGCGGCATCGGCGTCAAGATGGCCAATCCCGACAAGGACGTCGTCGTCATGGTTGGCGACGGTTCCTACATGATGATGAATTCCGAACTCGCCACCTCGGTCAGCCTCGGCCAGAAGCTGACGGTCGTGCTGCTCGACAACCACGGCTTCGGCTGCATCAACCGGCTGCAGATGGCCACCGGCGGCGCCAACTTCAACAACCTCTGGCAGGACTGCGCCATGCCGGAGCAGCCGCAGATCGACTTCCGCGCCCACGCGGAGAGCATGGGCGCCATCGCCGTCAAGGTGTCGTCGATCTCCGAACTGGAGGCGGAACTTGCCAAAGCCAGGACGGCCGACCGCACGACGGTCGTCGTCATCGACACCGATCCGCTCGTCTCCACCGATGCCGGCGGTCATTGGTGGGACGTGGCCGTGCCCGAAACGTCGAAGCGGACACAAGTCACCGACGCGCGCGAGGCCTACCAGGCCGCCAAGCGGCTGCAGCGCGTCTTCGACTGACGGTCTTTGCCGAGAAGGAGAAAATCATGCCCAACTCTCATCTCCGCGTCCGGCCAAAGGCCGACCACGGCTTGGTCACCGAGGTGACACCGGAAAGTGCCGGCTGGTCCTATGTCGGGTTCGCCCTTCATCGCCTCGTTGCGGGCAAAAGCCTTATCGAGGAGACCGGCACACGCGAGGTGTGTCTGGTGCTGGTGTCCGGCAAGGCGCGCCTTGCCATCGACGGCAGGGACCAGGGCGAAATCGGCGAGCGGATGAACCCGTTCCAGGGCGCGCCGTGGGCGGCTTACGTGCCAGCCGGTGGCCGCTACGAGTTGACCACCACCACCGATGCCGAGATCGCCATCTGCTCGGCGCCCGGCGACGTCGGCTTCCCGGCGAAGCTGATCCCGCCCGGCACCCATCCGCAGATCACCCGCGGCAAGGGCTCCAACACCCGGCTCGTCACCAACATCATGCCGGAGGACGATGGAGCCGCCCACGCGCTCCTGGTCGTCGAGGTGATCACGCCGGGCGGCAACACCTCCAGCTACCCGCCGCACAAGCACGACCAGAACGATATCCCGGCCGAAAGCCATCTCGAGGAGACCTACTACCACCGCTTCAACCCGCCGCAGGGCTACGGATTCCAGCGCGTCTATACCGACGACCGCAGCCTCGACGAAGTGGTGCTGCTCGAGGATGGCGACGTCGTCATGGTGCCTAGGGGTTACCACCCCGTTGCCACCATCCACGGCTACGACAACTATTATCTCAACGTCATGGCCGGGCCGAAGCGGATCTGGAAATTCCACAACGAGCCGGCGCACGAGTGGTTGTTCACCGGCCTTGGCGCCCCGGCGGCGTCCCGCTGAAGACCCCGCCAAGGCCGGCCTGATCGGTAGAAAGAAAGAGCTGCTGTCGCCCCAAGCATTCGGCTGACAAGGCGATCGATATCCTGAGATAAGCACTACGGAGATGATCATGAACATGGAAGTCCTGAAGCATCAGTTCGACAAGATCGAGCGTCTCAGGTACCTCGTCGACAACGAGTGGCGGCAGTCGAAGACCACGAAATACATGCCGGTGATGGACCCGTCGACGGGCCGGCAGATCGCCGAGGCGCCCTGCTGCACGCAGTCTGAGGTGGACTCCGCCGTCGAAGCCGCCGCCCGCGCCTTCCCGGCCTGGCGCGACACGCCGATCCCCACCCGCATCCAGCTGATGTTCCGCTTCAAGCAGTTGCTGGACATCCATCTCGACGAACTGACCGAACTGCTGGCCACCGAAAACGGCAAGGTGCTGGCCGAAGCCAAGGGCGACGTCCTGAAGGCCATCGAAGTGGTCGAATGCGCCTGTTCGACGCATTACCTGATGCAGGGCGACACCTGCATGAACGTGTCGACCGGCTATGACACGGTGTCGTTCCGCGAGCCGCTCGGCGTGTTCGCGGCCATCGCTCCTTATAACTTCCCGGCCATGATCCCGATGGGCTGGATGATCCCGTTCGCCATCACCACCGGCAACACCGTGGTGCTCAAAGCGGCATCGATGGTGCCGCAGACGGCGAGCCGCATGCTCGAACTGCTGATCGAGGCCGGCCTGCCCAAGGGCGTCGTCAACCTGGTCACCTGCTCGCGCGTCGAGGCCGACAGCCTCTTGGTCAACCCTGCCATCAAGGGCGTCGCCTTCGTCGGTTCGACCTCAGTGGGTCTGCACATCTACAAGACGGCCGCCGCCAACGGCAAGCGCGTCCAGGCGCTGACCGAGGCCAAGAACCACGCCCTCGTTCTTGAGGATTGCGTGCTCGAGCGCACGGTGCGCGGCATCATCAACTCGACCTATGGCTGCGCTGGCCAGCGCTGCATGGCGCTGCCGGTGGTTTGCGTTCAGGAGAGCATCGCCGACGAGTTCGTGGCGCTGTTCAAGAAGCTTGCCCAGGAGCTCAAGCTCGGGCCTGCCTATGTCAACGGTTCGCAGCTCGGCCCGGTCATCTCCGAGGGCCAGAAGGACTCCATCGAGAAGGCCATCCAGCGCGGCGTTGACGAAGGCGCAACGTTGGTGCTCGACGGACGCGGCGTCAAGGTGCCCGGCTATGAGGGCGGCTATTTCGTCGGCCCGACCATTCTCGACCACGTCGGCCCCGGCAACTACGTCGGCGATGAGGAGATCTTCGGACCGGTGACGTCGATCAAGCGCGTCAAGGACTTCGAGGAAGGCCTCGCCATCATGAATGCCAACCGCTTCGCCAACGGCTCGTGCATTTACACGACATCGGGTCGTTATGCCCGTGAGTTCGCCAAGCGCACCGACGGCGGCATGGTCGGCATCAACGTCGGCATCCCGGTGCCGTTCTCGATCTTCCCGTTCTCGGGCCACAAGCAGTCGTTCTTTGGCGATCTGCATACGCTCGGCAAGGATGGCGTCGCCTTCTTTACGGAAACCAAGTCGGTCACGTCGGTGTGGTTCTCCGAAGAAGACGCCAAAAAAGCGGTCAGCACCTGGGACGGAACGCTGACCCGCGGCTAAGCGCCAGGGCGACGGCGGCTCCACCCGCCTCGCCCTTCCCTGAACAAGCGCCTCTCCTCCGGGCGCTGGCCGGCCCTGGTGGCCGGCCTTTTTTTTACCGAGGGCGCATCGGCTTGTCGGGCAACGAGAAGTTTGTGCTGAAAGGACCGTCTGGTGCGGCGGGTCGTCGCCATCTTTGCGACCGGCCGCGCCTGTCCTATGCCGCCATGACGCGGCCTATGAATCTTTCCACCGCCGCCCGCAGGTGGCCGGCTTGCTCGTTCATGTCGTTCGAGGCGGCAGAGACCGCCGACGCAGACTGCGATGTTTCCCCCACCACATGGGTCAGAGCTTTTGTCTCGTCGGTCACCGCGCGGGTGCCAACCGCCGCCCGCTGGGCATTGCTTGAAATCTCGGACGTGGCCGTTCCCTGCTGAGTGACGGCGCTGGAGATGATCATCGTGGTACGGTCGACATCGACCATAATGTCGGAGATCGAGCGGATGGCGGTGACCGCTTCCGCGGTGGAGACCTGAATGGCGGCGATCTGGGTGGCGATCTCCTCGGTGGCCTTGGCCGTCTGACCGGCCAGATTCTTCACCTCCGAGGCGACGACGGCAAAGCCCTTGCCTGCTTCGCCGGCGCGCGCCGCTTCGATCGTGGCATTGAGCGCCAGAAGATTGGTCTGCTCGGCGATCGCCTTGATCAACGTTATGACATTGCCGATCCGGTCCGCCGCCTCGGCGAGGCTGCCAATGGTCGCGTCGGTGCGCCGCGCCTCGTCCGAGGCACGACGGGCCACCTGCGTAGCGTTTTCGGTCTGGCGCGCGATCTCGGCGATAGAGGCGGAGAGTTCCTCGGCGGCGGCCGCCACGGTCTGGACGCTGACGGACGCGTCACCCGACGCCTCGGCGGCGCTGGTGGCGCGCGAACTCGCCTGCTCGGCGATGGAAGCAAGCGCACGCGCCGTCTCCTCCATCTGGTCAGCGTTGCCAGCCACGGAGGTCAGCATGGTGGCGATCTCCTGGCGGAAGTCCTGGATGAGCCCTTCGATCGCCTCCTGCCGAGAAGCGCGTCTTTGCTGTTCGGCGTCCGCTTCCGAAGCGAGGCGATGGCGTTCGATGGCGTTGTCCCTGAAAACCTGCACGGCCCGAAGCATGTCGCCAATCTCGTCCCGCCGATGGCTACTGCCGAGATCGACATCAATGTCGCCTTTTGCAAGACGCGCCATGGCTTTGGTCAGCGAGATGATCGGCCGCGACAGGAGTCTTGACATGCCGATGCTGACCGCAAGAGCGAGCAGAAGTGTCGCGGCAGTGGTTACCGCCATCAGGACATAGGAGGACGTTCTGCTCTGGACTGCCGACGCGGCGTGCTGGTCGCTGACCGACCGGATGGCCGCCACCGCAGCGGCTGAGTGCTGTACCGACGCCTCCCGCGCGGCAACGAAGGCCTTGGTGCCCGTCACAAGGTCGGCGAAGGCGGAACCAAAGCTCTGAATGTCGGCGGAAGGATCGGCAAGCCCGCTCGCGGCGACTGACTTGCCGGTCTCGATCGCCGTGGCGAGCATGGTCTGGACGTTGGCTTCGCTGTCGTCGGTTGGATCCAGCTTGTAGCCGGCCGTCTGTATGGTGAGACCGTCGGCCGTGTAGCCAAGCGAGATTCCCTGGTCAAAGGTGGTGTTCGCCTTGACCTTGTCGTCGCCAGCCTGCAGGGCGGCCGCTTCCGCCACCTTGCCGAGATCGCGAGCGGCGGCGACGATGGCTTCGGTCCCTTTGACGAAGGAATCGATGCCGGCGTCGACCTGCAGCCGCAGTCCTTCGATCTCGGTGTCGTCGGTCGCCGTCGTCATCGCCGCCATGAGCTTGGCCAGCTCATTGATCGGCTTGGAGGCAAGGCGCATCTGATCGCCGATGGCGTCCGAACTGGCGAAGTTGTAGATGCTGCCGATCGCCGTCCTCGCCTGGTCGATTGCCGTTTTGGCGACAGCAATGTCGGCGCGGTCGCGGCTTGCGACGTATTGGACCAGCGACGTTCTGGCTCTGACGGCCAGTACCTGCCCTTGGTAGGCCAGCGCCAGGAATTCCGAGGCTTCACGCACCTTCGCCTGCTCGGCGGCGGCGAGCTGCTCCATCTCCTGCGACTTCATCTTCGCATCTGATTGCAGCTTGTGGGCAACCCACTGCAGGGCGGAAACGGACTTGTCGACGTTGCCCCAGGCCGTCGAGATGTCGGCGGAGGCCTTGACGAGCGCGTCGATTGACTGACGGAACGCGCCGATCGCTGCGTTCACAGGCTTCAGCGTCGGCTCGTCCGCCGCGCCGAGACCGGCGATGTCGGCGTTCACCAGGTCGAGCAACTCACCGCCCGTTCTGGCGGCATCGGGGTCCCGCGTCAGGATGAAACGGTTGACCGCGTCAACCGCCGCCCCCACATCGGCGACGGCTGCCGCTGAGCGCGAAGTCAAGTCGATAGCAAGGCCCAGCCGGCTGAGGCCGAACGCGCCAGCACCACCAACGACAGCGGCCAGCAGTGCCAGCAAAATCAGGCTTGCACCAATCTTTCGAGTGATGGACTGCCTGGCGATCGCTTCTCCTCGCTTCATGATCTCCCCCTCCCGCTCCGGTCGAACATGCGGTCCTCCGACCGAGCCGACCAATGCCTTTCCCGCCACAGCCGCTCACCGGGATTTCCGGGGACGGACACATTTGTGCTGCGCCCCTGCTCACGCGCCCATCATGGAAATGTATAAGCTGTTTATCTAAAAATTCGATATGAACGTTTCATTCCTGCGCACTCTAGACGCTGACGGTTTCCCAATGGTTACTTTTTCGAAAGGAGATCAACGGGGCCTGTACTCCGGCGCCCCCCGCAGTACCAGCGTCTTGCCCGGCCCACATCTTGATGACTCATACGGTTTTATTCATGAAAATTCCGGAATGAAGAGGCTTATTTTCTGTCAGCCGGGACGGGGCGGGACATCTCATATGGGCGCTATTTAAGGGCGCAAAATTAGCAGATACCCGCTAAGAGCGTTGACGACGACAATACCGTTCGACCTAAGCGAGTTCGTCTCGCGTCTCCGGCAGAGATTCCAGGCCGGCCCAACGCGCCTCTTCAATCCCACGATGGTGGAGACGTGATCTCTCCGCTCCCAGGCCGTATCCGGCCGGGGCCGAAACCGAAAACCTGTTCCAGCCTGGAACCAAACGGGGCCGATCGAAGTTTAGAGTATATGCGCGGAGTGCAAGGAGCCAACCGGACATCAACGCGATGGACGCCTGGCGACCCTCAGTCTCCGGTCACTTGAAGCGTGTCTTCTCTTTCCCTCTTCGGGATGGAAGACCCAACGTTTCCTCTTGATTACAAAGACTTACATATCGCTCACCACCATCATCTGTTTGGAATACCGAGCCGGCGCAGATCAAGACGCAACAGAGCGGGGAATGGTCTCAGCTCACCTTTTCTTTCTTTCCGCGCCGCTCCGTGCTGCGTCGTGGTTGAAAGTGTAGATTTCGGAAGGGCTCCGCCAATGACCAGCGATCATCTCACCACGCCAGTACTCAATTCGCCCGTGGCCCATGTGGCCCTGATTGGGAATTTTCCGCCCCGCATTTGCGGCATTGCCACTTTCACAGCGGATCTGCGCGAAGCACTGGCTTCGAGCAATCGCGATCTCAGGCTGAGCACCGTCGCCGTTACCGACGAGGGACAGAACCACGCCTATCCCTCGGAGGTCGGCTATGAGATCAGCCAGCATCAAGTCGACGATTACGTGGCGGCGGCCGAGCATATCAACGCACTCAACCCCGACGCCGTGTCGATCCAGCACGAGTTTGGCATCTACGGCGGCGAGGCGGGCGAGTACCTTCTGAAGCTGACGGAGCGGCTGCGCGCTCCGGTGGTCACAACCCTGCACACGGTGCTGACCAACCCCACCGCCGATCAGCGCCGCGTGATGGAGCGGCTCGCCGAGCATTCGGCTCGTCTGGTGGTAATGACGGAGATGGGGCGCACCATTCTGACCCGCGACTGGCACATTCCCGCCAAGAAGATCGCCGTCATTCCGCATGGCATCCCGGATGTTCCTTTCCTTGACCCGGCCTTCCAGAAGCACAGTTTTGGCCTCGACGGGCGAAAGGTGCTGCTCACCTTTGGTCTGCTGTCGCCCAACAAGGGGATCGAGAACATGATCGATGCCTTGCCCGAACTGGCTGAAGCGCATCCAGATCTCATCTATGTGGTTCTAGGGGCGACCCATCCGCATCTGGTGGCCCGCGAGGGCGAGACCTATCGCGAGCACCTGCAGGCCCGCGCCGACGCGCTTGGCGTTTCCGACCACGTCATGTTCGTCAACGAGTATGTTGACGCGCCGACCCTGCAGGCATGGCTGTCGGCGGCCGACATCTATGTAACGTCCTATCTCAATGAAGCTCAGATCACCTCCGGTACGCTGTCCTATGCCGTGGGGCTCGGCAAAGCGGTGGTCTCCACCCCCTATTGGCATGCGCGCGAGCTCTTGGCGGACGATCGTGGCGCGCTGGTACCCTTTGGCGATCCCAAGGCGTTGGCCTCGACCATCGGCGATCTTCTTACCGATCCGGTGCGCCGCGACCGCCTGCGCAGTCGGGCCTACGAGGCCGGGCGGCAGATGATCTGGTCTGTCGTGGGACGGTCCTATCTCGACCTGCTTGCCGAGGCGCGCGGCGGCGCTCGCACGCCGTTAACGGTCAGCAACCTGCGCTCGGGCCGACGCGTCCCGTCGGTTTCCACGCTGTCGGCGGTCGACCGGATGATGGATGGCTGTGGCATGCTGCAACACAGCCTCTCGACCATCCCCGACCGGCGTCACGGCTATTGTCTTGACGACAATGCCCGCGCCCTCATGCTGGCCGTGGAGCTGAAATCCGAGGGGATGGAGACCGAACGCGCCGCCCGTATTGCCGACACCTGTGCCGCCTTCGTGGATTCGGCGTGGGACGAGGACCGCGGTGCTTTCCGCAACTTCATGGGCTACCAGCGCAACTGGCTGGAAGACATCGGCTCGGAGGATAGCCATGGACGGGCGCTCTGGGCGCTCGGACGGGCGGTCGCGGGCACAGACGATCATGGATTGAAGCTGTGGGTGACGGGTCTGGCCGAGCGGGTGATCCCGGCCAGTGGTCATCTGACGAGCCCGAGGGCTGCCGCCTTCGCGACACTGGGCCTCGGCAGCTGGCTTTCGGTCTACCCAGGCCACCGTCCGGCCCGACAGCTTCTCGAGGCATTCTCTGCCCGATTGCATCAGCTATTGCTCGATCAGCAACGCCCAGACTGGCTCTGGTTCGAGCCAGTGCTTGCCTACGACAACGCTCGTCTGCCGGAGGCGCTGATCCGCGCCGGCCAGCGCCTGGGGCGGCAAGACATGGTCAAGGACGGCCTTGCGGCGCTCGACTGGCTGGCCGAGCTCCAGACCGCCGCGGAAGGCCACTTTCGTCCGGTGGGCACGGATACCTTCGGCAAGCTCTATGGACGCCCGCTGCCGTTCGACCAGCAGCCGGTCGATGCCTGGGCGATGATCGAGGCGTGTGCCGCGGCATTCGACGTGACGGGCGATGCCGGGTGGCGGCGCCACGCCGATGCAGCGTTCGACTGGTTCCTCGGTCGCAACGATCTGGGACTTCGGCTCTCGACTCCGAACGGCGGCTGCTATGATGGCTTGCAGGTCGATCGCGTCAACCTCAACCAGGGAGCGGAATCCATTCTTGCCTTCCAGTTCTCAGTGCGCTCGATGCGGCAGCTTCAGCGGCTCGCCGACGGCCATGCCCCTGAAGTAGTGGTAGGAGCTGGCCGATGACATTGCAGCTTTTGCCCCAGAAACTGTATCCAAACGCCGGCCGAGTGGTTGTTCGCAATTTTCAACTGGCATCAGAGCCCCGTGGGCTAAACGCCACGTCGCAGGCGCGTGTCCGACGGATCATCGGGACCGTTCAGGCGATGGACAACCGCACCGTCCAGGCCGAATTGTCCCTTGTTCTGGGAGACTTCGAAAACCGGCACCGGGAAGTCCGCCGCTTCTTCGAGGAACGCTATGCGGGTATCGCGGCTGACATGGGTCTCGACCAGCCATTGCGCGACGCCGAGCGACTGCTGATCGGCGCTTATTTCTGCCATGAGTACTCGTATCAGGCGGCCGCGCTGATGAACCCCAGCGTGGTGCCGCATCCCGACCAGTCTGGCCTGGCGCCGGGCGAAATACGCTTCCTTTTGTCGCTCCGGGCCGTCGGCGAGGGGCACATCTCGTCGATTGCCTTTCGCGAGGGGATTCTGTCCGATCTGGGCGATCTACGGCTTGCGGAGGAAAGCCCGCTGGCCGTCGCCTCCCGGCCCGAGATGGGAGAAGAGGGGCACGTCTGGCTCGTCCGCCAAGGCGAGGGGCCGCTCGACGAGACGGTATTGCTGCCCGCCACATCGGCGCAGCGCAACGGCCTTGAAGATCTGCGCCTCGTTCGCTTCGATGACCCCGACGGTCCACTGTGGTATGGCACCTATACCGCTTTCAGCGGCACGTCGATTGCGTCGGAGATGCTTATTACCCGCGACTTCCGTCGCTTCGAGCTGCGCCCGCTGAGCGGACCGGCGGCGCGCAACAAGGGCATGGCGCTGTTCCCGCGCAAGATCGGAGACGACTACGCCATGCTGGGCCGGCAGGACAACGAAAACCTGTTCCTGATCCGCTCGACCGACCTTTTCCACTGGGAGGAAGGTGAACTCATAGCTGGGCCGCTCCACCCTTGGGAACTCCTTCAGATCGGCAATTGTGGCTCGCCGATCGAACTCGACCAAGGTTGGCTGGTGCTGACCCACGGCGTCGGACCGATGCGCAAATACGCCATCGGCGCCATGTTGCTGGACAAGGACAATCCGTCCCGGGTGCTTGGCCGTTCACGCGTGCCGCTGCTGTCGCCGTCAGACGCCGAGCGCGAAGGTTACGTTCCGAATGTCGTCTACACCTGCGGCGCGCTTGCTCATGCGGGGAAACTGTTCGTGCCATATGGCATCGCCGATAGCGCGGTGGGCTTTGCCAGCGTGGAGATCGAAGGCCTGCTGGCCTCGCTTGGCTGATCCCGTTTCCGATATCTCTGTCTTCTGCGACAAAAATGCGCCCACCCGGGCGCATTTTCATGCCTTGGCGCTCCGGCCGAGGCGCCGGCCAAAATCGGCGTGCCTCGTTTCATAGCCGGTCTGGGATTTTCAACGACCCCTCAAAGAATGCGGTAACCGCGTATGAGAGTCGCATTTGCTCGCATTTGCATGCGTCGCCGTTCCAAGTAAAAGACCATTGATAGGTGTCCGCGCCATGGCGAGCCTCACTCGGCAATGGTAAACGTGTGAATCACAATTCCGTTCCCGGATCGCGGATACTGATGGGGAGTCCCTGAATGGAGCCTACCGCCGCCAAGAAGAAAGTGCCTAACCCGGCCGACGTCCACGTCGGGGCCCGCATTCGCATGCGGCGCATGATCCTGGGCATCTCCCAGGAAAAGCTCGGGATGGCACTCGGCGTGACCTTCCAGCAGGTTCAGAAGTACGAGAAGGGCGCGACTCGCGTCGGGGCCGGGCGTCTTCTGGAAATCGCCAATTTTCTCAGCGTGCCGGTGAGTTATTTCTTCGAAACCGCCGTGTTCGAAGCCCTCGAGACGCGTGGGCCGAACGGAGCGATCGTCACGGCGATAAACGAGTTCGACCAATTCGTGAAGAGCTCGGAAGGCATCAAGCTCAACAACGCCTTCCTTGGCATCAACGATCCGGCGGTGCGCCGGCATCTGCTCGACCTCGTCGTCTCCATGTCGCGCACCGGTCAGGTCAGCTGAACGGTGCGCGATTGGTCGCTCAATGGCGTTGACGGCGCTCGCTGAGGTCGACGATGTCGGCATCCGTCTGGAGCGCCAGCAGGCCGGCCAACTCGGAGCTGGCCAGACCGAGCATAAGAGCGGCGGAAACGCTCACCTCCCGCGCCTGCGGCATCAGATAGTCGATCATGGTCATCATCGCACGGATGTCCATCGGACGATGGACGTCGCCAGCATACGTCTGGTCATCCGTCATGGGGTCGTCGATATTAGCGCTCATTGTTCACCTGATATTCTTTCCAGGACGCCGGGGCGGTCCCACTGACCTTCGGGTCGGACAAGCACGACGGCACCTGAGTCCGGCGTCAGCGCGTCCTCGGCCGACGGCACCACGAGGTCGGCCTCGTAATAGGTTTCGTCCGTCAGATAGTTGACGCCGGTGCCCTGGCGCAGAACGAAGCCAAAATGCTGCCAGATCGGGGCGACGTTCGCCGCGGTCTGGCCATAGAAGCGGGTGTAGCCCTTGGTGCGGCAGAGCTCGATGCTGGCCCGCACGAGCTTCAGGGCGAGCCGACTCTTGCGGAAGCGCGGCAGCACGGCCAGCCGCTCCAGCTTGACGAAGCCGGCGAAGTAGCGGATGCGCAGGCAGCCGGCCGGTTCGTCGCCTATGAAGCCGAGCAGGTGCGTGGCGGTGAGGTCATTGCCGTCGACATCTTCGGCAAAGGGGATGGACTGTTCGGCCAGATAGGTCGCCGCCCTGATCGCGTGGACCATCAGAAGCTGGTTGACGTCATGGACGACGGTGATGCCGATCGCATCCGGCCGTTGCCCCGTTCCGACGCCAGGGCGCCAGGTGTCGTAAGGAGCGGCCGGCAGGTCGCACTCGCCTTGCCGTTCCGCATCCGTCAGGCGACGACAGGTCATGATGCCCGGCGCGTAGGTGCCGCCGTGCCGGGCGCCCATCGTAAAGCCGATGCTCTCGAACAGGTGGCGCGCCTTGTCGTTGGCGGCCTTGCAAAACACCGGCAGGCCACGGAACTTGTCCGACGTCAGGCGCTCCATGACGAGCGAGATGCCACCGGCGATCGCCGGGGAAATGTAGATGCCCCAGAAATAGATGGCGGCCGGCCTCTCCCACTGGCGGGCGATGAAGCGATCCTCAGGCGCACCGGTGTCCATGCGGTCGTCAAACAGAGCGTCGAGCCCGTCCTGGTTGAGCGGCAGGAGGCAAACGAAGCCAAGTGGCCCATTGCCAGCTTGTTCCCGCCACTGGCCCCGACCGACGGCAAGGACCGTGTCGGGATTGCGGGTGTAGATACGCATGACGGTTTCGAGGCTGGCGACACCCTGAATTTCGGGGGTCGCTTTTCTCACCAGATCTGCAATAATTTCACTGGAGGGACTGAAGACGGAAAGGTTGCGGCCGTACCTTGAGTAATCGATACGATCAATATGGCGCGGGGGAGGAAAATTTCGCGCCTGTTCGTAAACTCTGGCGTGGGAATTCATCTGGATCCTCGTTTTCGGTAATCTCGGCACCTTTCGTTCTAAGTTTAAACGTAGCCAATTCGGGAGCTGCTCCGTGTATCCAATTTTGACGTGGGGTGATAAGCCAGATGGAACACAGTGACGGAACAGCGGAGCTGGACATCAACTGGGATGATGTCCGCGTGTTCCTGCTGGTTGCGCGGCTTTCCAGTTTCCGGGCGGCATCCACGGAGAGCGGCGTATCGGTCAATGCGCTACGTCGGCGAATCGAGGCGCTCGAGCACAAGATCAACGCGGTATTGCTGACCCGGTCGGCCAAGGGGGTCGAACTCACTGCGGAAGGACGCAAGGTCGAGGAGACTGCACAGGTGATGCTGGAGCAGGCGCGTGCTCTTGCGCGCCTCTCGTCGCGATCAAAGCGCGGTCTCAGAGCGACGGTGCGGGTGGGAGCGACGGAGGGCCTTGGCGCGTTCTGGCTGGTTCCCCGGCTGGTCGATCTGTTCGAACAGGCACCTGGCATCCAGGTCGATTTCCGCAACGAAATGCGCTTGCCCGACGTTTCAGGGCTCGAGGTGGATATCGCCGTGCAGCTCGAGCGGCCGGCCGACGAGGAACTCAAGGTCGTCCGCCTCGGTTGGCTTCATGTCGTGCTGTTTGCCTCTGCCGACTATCTCTCCCGCAACGGCATCATCGAGACGTCACAGGACATTCCCCGCCACCGTTTCATCGAGATCAACGCCCCTCAGATTCAGAGTGGGGCGCTCAGGGAGGAACTGCCGGAGGACGACAGTCGCAGCTTCGTCGCCCTGCGGGTCAACACCGCCTCGGCTCAGGTACTGGCCGCAACGCACGGCGCCGGCGTAACGGCGCTCCCGACCTACGCCCGCCTGGTGACCCACAAGTTGCATCACGTCGCCCGGGAATTTCTGCTGAAGCGCGACATCTGGCTCTGCTATCATCCCAGCGTCGTCGAGTTTCGCCACATGCGGCAAGCCATCGACTGGATCAAGTCGTCCTTCGACCAGGAAAAATACCCTTGGTTTGGCGAAGAGTATCTTTCCCCCGACGAAATCGATCGTCTGGCAACCACGCGCGGCCTGGGTACCCTCTTTTCCGGCTTCCGCGATGAGCATAAGTTGTAGCAGGATACACCGAAAGGAAGGACCACCGCCTGAGGCGGCCTTACGGAGGCGATGATGGAGCAGCAGACCTTGACACTCCGCCATGAGCTGCCCCGCCTTATCGAGGCGGCAAGGACCCTTGAGGCGTCCGTGCTCGTTATGCTTCTCATGACCGTCGATGAGGAACTGCGCAAGCAGGAAGCCGAGCGGCGGATAGGGTCGGGGGGCGGGCTGACCGGCCGCTCGTGACCTTTTTCGATCGGTGAGGATGGCCTTTCGGTCTTGCCGGTGCCCTCGCCCAGCCCCAATCATCGCGTGTGCGACGACGGGTGCGTACGCGCGTGCCAGATGAGGCCAGGGAGCCCGGCGTCGGCACCGTTGCTTCCACCGGCAAGCTCGCCCGCTTCCGCCAGATCTTCAACGAGGACCGGCCACCGGTCGCCCCGTCAGGCGAGATAGTCGGATAGCACGAAAGCGTCGAGGCCAGGGATCACCGCATCCGCTTCGGTCAGCACCAACGCCCGGCCAATGCCGAGCGCCGGCATGCCGGCGCTCTTGATCGAGGCAACGCCGGCCACGGCGTCCTCGACGCCGAAACAATCGGCCGGAGCGACGCCGAGGTCGGCCGCCGCCTTCAGGAATATTTCCGGATCTGGCTTGCCGCGCTTCAAAAGCCGCGCGTCGACCACCACGTCGAACATGTCGGCGATGCCGAGCCGATCGAGAATGGCCGAAGCGTTCTGGCTGACCGAGGCGAGACCAACCTTGAGGCCGGCGGCACGCACCGTCTCCAGCGTCTCAAGGGCGCCGGGCAGGAGATCGTCCCGCGTCATGGTGCCGATCAGTTCCTTGTACCAGACGTTCTTCATGTCGGCGAGGCGATCGAATTCGGCCACCTCCAGCGTGACACCGCCCTTGTCGAGGATCATCTGAAGCGATGTGCGGCGGTCGATGCCCTTCAGGCTTTCGGCCAGTTCCTCGTCGAAGCCGATGCCGAGCGTATCGGCCAGCCGCTTCCAGGCGAGGTGATGGAAGCGGGCGGTGTCGGTGATGACGCCGTCGAGGTCGAAGACGACCGCCTTGAACGGCCGCTTGCCAAAAGCCCGCGGCAGCGACACGCGGCGCACCGGTTCGGCCGACGAAAGGTCGATCGGCTCACCGCGATGGAACAGACGGATCGCTTCGCCCTCAATGAGGCGGAACTCGGCGCCTGCAGCCGACACGGCGACCTCGAGCGTCCGGCCGTGATCGACCAGACGAAAGCGGTAGCGGCTCCAGCTCTTCGGCAGCAACGGATCGAAATGCAGCTCGCCTTTCAGCGCCCTGAGGCCGGCGAAGCCGTGTACGACGCTCATCCAGGTGCCCCCCATCGCCGCCGTATGGACGCCGTGGAAGGTGTTGCCATGGGTGTTGTCGATATCCATGCGCGCGGTGTCCATGAAGAAATCATAGGCCCGCTCGCTGAGCCCGACTTCGGCGGCGATGATCGCGTGAATGCAGGTGGATAGTGAGGAATCGTGGGTGGTGATGGCCTCGTAATAGTCGAAGTCGCGCCGCTTCACCGCCTTGGGAAACAGGTCGCCGCGCAGGAACAAGGCGAGCACAACGTCGGCCTGCTTGCAGACCTGATGGCGATAGATCACCAGCGGGTGGTAGTGCAGCAGCAGCGGATAATTCTCCGCAGGGGTGGCGGCGAAATCCCAGACCTTGCGGGCAAGGAAGGCGTCATCCTGGGCGTGGATGCCACGCTTTTCGTCATAAGGCAGCAGCAGACGGTCCGAGACGTCCGACCAATGCTCGACCTCGGGGGAAGCAAGACCCAGCTTCGCCGACAGATCGGCGAAAGCGGCCGGCTCCTCACGACCCAGCCGCTCGGCGATTTCAGCAGCAAAGGCGAGATGGGTCTTGGCCATCACGTTGGTGTAAAAGTTGTTGTTGACGAGGGCGGTGTATTCGTCCGGTCCGGTCACTTCGTCGATGCGGTAACTGTCATCAACGAGATGGGCGAGATCGGCCCAGACACGCGCCGTTTCGAACACCAGCTCGGCCGCGCCGTCGGTGAGCAGGGAAACATCGCCGGTGGCCTCGACATACTGTTTGATGGCGAAGGCGATGTCGGCGTTGATGTGATATTGCGCCGTGCCAGCCGGGAAATAGGCGGAGCATTCCTCGCCGGTGATGGTCCGCCAGGGGTAAAGCGCGCCGTGGGCGTGACCAAGATCGCGGGCGCGCGCCCGCGCCTTGTCGAGATAGCTGATGCGATGGCAAAGCACGGCCCGCGCCAATTCCGGCAGCGTGCGCAGGAACACCGGCAGAACGTAGATCTCGGTGTCCCAGAAAGAATGGCCCTCGTAGCCTTCGCCAGTCAGGCCCTTGGCGGCGATGTTGGTCCGGCCGTCGCGGCCGATCGACTGGAAGAGGTGATAGAGGTTGAAATGCAGGCCCTGCGACAGGGCATCGTCGCCTTCGATCTCGATGTCGGCCTTGTCCCAGAAAGCGGCGAGGCGTGCGCGCTGCGCACTGGCCAGCCCGTCGAAGCCGACGGCGCGGGCGGCGTCCAGCGCCTCGGCGGCGCGGGCGGCGAGTTCGGGCGCTGGGGCGTCGCGACTGGTGACAATCGCGGTGATCTTCTCGAGCGTGACGGCCCCGCCGGCCTTGGCCGAAACGCGGAAGCGCTGGGCGAGAACGCCGCCCTCCTCGCTCGGCGAATTCTCGCAGGCTTCACCGCCAGAGACCGCGGCCAGCATGTCGATGCGTAGCGTCAAGTCGCTGTGACGGGTGCGCGACACCAGCGCCGATCGGCCCGGCTCGGCGGCGGTCTCGACGGTCGAGAGCGCCCGGCCAGAGGCGCCGGAGCCGAGGCGCGGATCGAAGCTCTCCTCGGCTGAACGCACCGCGCTATCAATGGAGGCGACGAACTCGACGACGGCACCGGCGTCGAGCGGCGTCACCGTGACCGACTGCGCCAGGATGGCGCTATGAGCGAGGCTGACCAGACGCTTCGAGACAATCCGCACTCGCCGGCCAGCCGGCGACTGCCAGTCCACGACGCGGATCAGCACGCCCTCGCGGAAATCGAGGCTGCGCTCGTAGGCGAGGATCGTGCCGGTGGCGAGGTTGAAGCGCTCGCCGTCGACGACGATCTCGATGCCCTTGGCGTTGGGCAGGTTCAGCATGAATTCGTTGACGCGGGCGAAGCCATAGGCGTTCTCGGGATAACGGATCGCCTCGGTGTCATAGAAGCCGTTGACGTAGGTGCCCTCCATGCTGGCGTCGGCCTCGCCCAGCCAGGCTTCGTCATGACTGCCGCGCGTGCCGATATGACCATTGCCGAGCGCGAACAACGTCTCGCGCAAGAGGTTGGCACCGGCCTCCCAGCGGGTTTCGACCAAGCGCCAAGGATCGGTGGGCAGCGACGTAAGCGTTTGGGAGTTCGCGGACACTTCAGTCTCCTTGGAATGGTCACACATCGTCGGTCTCGGCCGGGAGCCGGTCGCCGACAGCGCTAAAGGCCTCGGTCCTGTCACCGATGAGCCAATGTCGATGACGCCAGGATGTCAATCGGCCGAGTGGACTTGGAAAAGGCGGGGGGCATCAGGGCGATCGCCGCATCGGCCAACCCATCGTCGCTGCCGTGAGCACCGATCAGGGCCGTGCCATCCGGCAATATGACGGCGGCGAGGCCGCAGGCGTTGATGAAGCCGGCCAAACCGGCGTCGGGCGGGACAAACAGCAGATCGAAGCCGGCGAAAACCGCCTCAACCTGCCGACAGAGCCCCGAAAGGCGACGCTGCGCCTGCACCAGATCGCGGGCCGGACAGCCGAGCGCGCGGGAAAGGCGCTGCCGGAGGTGCGCCGGAAACAGGTCGGGCGTCTCGAGCAAGGCCACCTCGACATCTTCGAGGCGCAGGGCAAGCCAGGCATCGTCGTCCATCAGCGCGACGATCTCGGCAAAGGGGGCTTTGTCGACAAAGACGAGCGCAAGGCCAAGCTGCTCGGCAATGTCAGGGGCCAAGGCGGAGGCATCGTCACCGAGCAGGCCGAGACGTGTGGGCGAGGCGGCCAGCCGTGGCTGGGCGACACCGTCGCTTTCAATGACCCGGCGCACCGCCGTGCCGCTGACGACATCAGCCGCGAGCACGACGACGCCGTCGAATCCTGGGGTAACCGCGAACAGGCCGTCAATGGTGACGCACCCAGGGGACGGCTTGATGGCAACCACGCCACAGCTGGCGGCGTCCATGCTGGCAGCGCCCGTTCGATCGCTGGCGATGCCAAATGCCGCCAGCCCGGTGGCAATCGCGACGGCAATCCCGGCGGCCGAGGCGTCGAGGCCGAGAGGATCGACCGGCGCCTTACCGACGACGAGGGCGCCAGCCGCCCGCAACCGCTCCACGACAGTCGCGTCGAAGTCGGGCAGAAAATCGAGCGCCGGCAGACCGGCTGAGGTGGGAAGACCGGCGACGTCGACATTGGCGCCAACGACATAGGGCATGCCCCACAGCGGCAGGGCGGACGGATCGGGACAGCGGGCAAGAAGGGCACGGGCCGCCTCGGGCAGCGCTGCCGGGACGAGGGCATCACCGATCGAGGCGAAGCGGGCGGCGATATCGTCGGCGACCTCGAGAAGGGTTTCCGGGCGCCGCGCAAAGCGCACGCGAAGGCCATCCAGCGTCAACAAGGGGGCGCACATCGGCACTCCTCCTCTATACTGTCCGATCGACAACCGGACCCCTCCCAAAAGCGCTTTTGTGCTCGTAACATTGTCGCGGATTGGATGTCAATTCATTTATGAAGCGGCATTCCCAGCCGTCTGCCGTCGCGTGCTGGCCAAATTCCCCTCAACGTTATTTATCAAAATGTATCATGCTTTCGTTGAGAAGCGTTCTTATTGAATAAAAGCGCTTTTGGTGTGGTTCGAAAGTTGTACAGGCCAGAAGCTGGCAAGCTGTACAAGCAAGGAAGCGCAGGCTATACAGGCGGCCCATCTCCCGCTTGACCGGCATACCCATGAACCTCAAGGAACTGGCGCATCATCTTGGGCTTTCACAGAGCACGGTGAGCCGCGCTCTGAACGGCTATCAGGACGTCAGCCCGGATACGCGGGAGCGGGTGCTCGCTGCGGCGCGGCGTTTCGACTATTCGCCAAATGCCAGCGCCCACCGGCTGGCAACCGGCCAGTCCGGGGCGATCGGCATCGTCTTTCCGTCCGGCAACGATCCACTGCTTGATCCTCTGTTCACCGACTTCCTGTCCGGCCTGACCAACGCCGCCGCCCGCCACCAGATGGACATTCTGGTCAGCGCCAGCCTGGACACCGCCGAGGCGAGCTACCGGCGCCTTGCCCAGCGGGGGTCGGTCGACGCGATCGTGCTGTCGAGTCCGCTTGCGGAGGATCCGCGCGTGCCGCTGCTCGACGGGCTCGGCATTCCCTGCGTGGTCCACGGCCGTACGCGGTCGCCGCATCCCCATGCCTTCCTCGACATCGACAACGAGGGGGCTTTCCGGCAGGCCACGGAGCTGCTGGTCGGCCTCGGCCACCGACGCGTCGGGCTCGTCAACGGCGACGCGCGGCAGGCTTTTGCCGTCGATCGCGAGGCCGGCTGGCGTTCCGCCCTCCAGCAAGCTGGTCTGACAGCGCCCGACACGCTCAACGGCTCCGACATCATGACCGACGAGGCCGGCTACCGGCTGACCGCCGGCATGCTGGCGGGCGCGACCCCGCCCACCGCCATCATCTGCTCCAGCATCTTCTCGGCGGTTGGCGCATGCCGGGCGATCCGAGACCGTGGCCTTGCAATCGGTTCCGACATCTCGGTGATCGCCCACGACGACGGCATCACCTCGATCCGGCCCGAAGCCCACCATCCGCCGCTCACCACGACCTTTTCGTCGATCCACCGGGCCGGCGAGCGCATCGCCGAGATCGCCGCCGACCTCATCGGCGGCAAATCTCCCGCCGACTGCCAGGAAGTCTGGCCGGTTGACCTGATCTTCCGCGACAGTACCCGCCCGCCCGTCGGCGCCTGACGATCATCCGCTGCCTATTGAGACGGCGCGGCCGCTACCGCCGTCCCCTGCCACCCTTGCGACGCATTCGGCCAGGTCAAGCGCCAGATCGGCGCGAAATGCCACGCGGTGCCGGCCGCCGCAGGCCTTCGGCTCGGGCGGCCCCCTCGCTTTCTCGCCGCGTTTCCTCCAGAGCCAGGAAAGGAAACGGCAATCGAAGCCAACCGTGACGACAAGATCCGGGCTCTCGCCCATCAGCTCTGGGAAGAGGAAGTCCGGCCAGCGGGCCGTGCCGAGCCACACCGGTTCACCGCCCGCGAGAGCCTTGCGATCGAAGCCATCGAGAATGCCGGCGAGTTGCAGATCCCAGATCATCCGGATCACAGCGAGGGCGACTCAGCGCCGCCGGCAAATACCTGACTGTCTGGGTGCAGCGTCCGTAAATCTGGCATGCGCGGCCTGAGGGGCGACAGTGCGCCCGGTGCCGGACGCAGGTATCGGACACGCCAGTGAGAGGGAGGCCAAAGGGCAAAGCTTCGCCTTTTTCTTGCGACGCCGTCCTGTCCCGCAAGTTGCCCCCTCCTCCACCTGTGGCGATGATCGTTCTCCCGAAACAGCTGGCGGCCGCTCGCCGGCTTGACCGAGGAATCATGCCGTAGATCGCCTGATGGTCGAAGGGCAGTCCCCTTTGCACCGGAATCTGCTGGGCACCGGCTTGACGCTTCGTCCGCTCGAAGTTATTCGTATCAGTAATACGTATAATAAAAATGACGGGCGGAAGCGAACCCATGAAGCGTCCCACGCAGAAAGACGTCGCCAAGTTGGCGGGCGTCTCGCAGGCGGCGGTGTCCATGGTGCTGAGCGGTGCGGGTGTTCCCACGGTGTCCTCCGACACGTGGACACGCATCACCGAGGCGGCCAAGACACTCGGCTATGCACCCAACCGTTTTGCGCAGGCGCTCAAGACGCAGCGGACGATGACCATCGCCTGCATCGTCCCGGACATCACCAATCCCTTCTACCCGGTGCTGATCCGCGGCGTGCAGGCGGTGGCGCAGGAAGGTGCCTATGACGTGATCACCGTCAATACCGATGGCGACCCGGCCCGCGAGCGGCATTTTCTCGACTGGGCGCATCAGGGGCGGGTCGATGGCGTCATCGGCGTATTCTTCACCCTGCGCGCGACGGATTTCCGGTCGCTGGTCGAGGCTGGCGTGCCGGTGGTGCGCATCGAATCGGCGCGCAAGAAGGGCGGCGACCTCGCCATCGACGACATCTTCGTCGACAGCCACGAGGCCGCCCATGCCGTCGTCGACTACCTGATCGGTCGCGGCCATCGCCGCGTCGCCATGCTGGCCGGCACCGGCGGGCCCCAGCGCGTCAGGGTCGAAGGCTACCGCGAGGCGATGGCCACCGCCGGGGTGGAAGCCTTTGTCACCATTACCGACGCCTTCAGCGAGGAGGCCGGCTTTGCCGCGGCGCAATCGATCCTCGAAAGCGGCTACCGACCGACCGCCATCTTCGCCGCCAACGACCTGATGGCGATCGGCATCATGCGGGCGTTGCGCGACCGGCATCTCAGGATTCCCGAAGACGTTGCGGTGGTCGGCTTCGACGACATTTCGCCGGCGAGCCTGGTGTCGCCGCCGCTCACCACCGTCAGCCAGTTTCAGGCGCGGATGGGCGAGCGGGCGGCCGAGGTGCTGCTCGAACGTCTACGCGGGCTGAGGCCGTCACACGGAACGACGGAAGAGGTTCGTTTCCAGCTCATCGAGCGCGCGTCCGCTTGAGGAGAGCGACCCGAGCGCCCGAAGGCGGCCGCGGGTCCGATTACAGTTACCCGCTCGGCCTTGCGGGAAGTGGCTGGCTTTCGACCAGCCGGAAGAGGAGCCGGATCACGCGATCGATGAGATCGAGGCAGCAAACGCGTCGAACCGGAAAGAACAACAAGGTGGAGGACACACTATGGACAGACGGACATTTCTCGCGGGAAGCCTAGGCGCTTCCCTCGTTCCGCTCATGAGCCGCCTGGCGTTTGCCGCCGGCAAGCCGGTGAGCTGGTGGTATGAAAGCGCCGCACCGGCGCAGCAGGAGGCCATCGCCAAGGTGCTGGTCGGTGGCTTCAACGCCGGCCATCCGGACTACAGCCTGGCGGTCGACTATCGCGGCTCCGAACTCGACAAGCAGATGCGCGTTGCGCTCCTGTCCGGCAACGGCCCGGACGTCGTCTATACCGCTGGCCCGAGCTACGTGGCGCCGATGGCCCGTGCCGGCCAATTGCTGGCGCTCGACGATTATGCCGACAAGCTCGGCTGGAACACGCGCGTCCTGCCTGTGTTCCTGGAAATGGGCAAGTATGACGGCAAGCTGTTCGCCGTGCCCAAGACCTACGAGACGCTCGGCCTGTTCTACAACAAGGCGGTCCTGGAAAAGAACGGCTGGAAGGCACCGACGACGATTGCCGAGCTGGAAGCGCTGGCCGACGAAGCCCTCAAGGCCAAGCTGGTTCCCTTCGCCTCCGGCAATGCCGGCTGGCGTGGCAACAACGAACATTATGTCACCATCGCCTTCAATTCGATCGCCGGACCCGAGAACGTCTACAAGGCGCTGAAGGGCGAGATCCCCTGGACGGCCGAACCCTTCGTGGCGGCGATCAACAAGCTGAACGACTGGTGGCAGAAGGGCTACTTCGGTCCCGACTACTTCTCGCTCGAGACCGAGCAGTTCTTCGCGCAGATGGCGGCCGGCCGGTCGCCCATGCTGCCAAGCGGCACCTGGCACTTCCAGTATATCCAGTCCTATTTCAAGGAAAACGCCGACCAGTGCGGCTTCGTCGGTTTCCCGAGCGCCGACGGGCTCGGCGGTCCGGTCTATGCGCTGGGCGTCGGCTCGACCCTGTCGATCGCCGCCGCCTCGCAGAACCCGGACGGTGCTGCCGCCGCGATCGACTACGTCTTCTCGCCGGAATTCTATGGCGCGATGAACTCCGTCTGGCAGGGTGAGTGGAATACCCCGCTGGTCGATCTCAGCATGGTCAAGATCAGCGACGCGGTTCCGGCTCTGTATGCCGAGACCATGAAGACGCTGGCCGACTCGGTCGCCAAAAACCAGTACGGCTATACGTCCTGGACCTTCCTGCCGCCGGCCACCGATACCCAGCTCATCAACGGCATCGAGGAAGTCTGGCTTGGCCGCTCGACCATCCCCGACTATCTCGCCCAGATCGATGCCACGTTCCAGCAGGAAAAGGCCGACGGCAAGGTGCCGGCGGTACCGGCTCGCTGACCCTCATACGACGGATGGAAGCGGCTTCGGCCGCTTCCGCTCGCCGGAGATCCTCCGCATGCATCGCCTCTATCTGGTCCCGACGTTGCTCATCAACGTCGTCATCATCTTCATTCCGGCCGTACTGACCATCGCCCTCGCCTTCTATCGCTGGGACGGAATCGGCATGCCGGTGTTCATCGGGCTTGCCAATTTCCGGCAACTCCTCACCGATCGCGTCTTCTGGATGGCGCTCGGCAATAACGTGATCTGGACGGCGATCTTCCTGACCGTGCCCATTGCCATGGGCCTCCTGGCCGCCACCATGATGCTGGTCGCCCGCCGCGGCAGCGCTTTCTTCCAGGTCGTCTATTTCCTGCCGATGGTGATAGCCACCGCCATCACCGCGCGTGTCTGGCAGGGCATGATCTACTCGCCGCTGACCGGCATCGCCGGCCTCGTCACCCGCGCCGGCTTCCCGGTTCCCAACCCGCTGACGCAGCCGTCCACCGCCCTTTACGGCATCGCCGTCGTCGACCTCTGGCACTGGTGGGGTTTTCTCTGCGTCATCTTCTTCGCAGCGCTTCGCCAGGTGCCGCAGGAACAGATCGAGGCGGCCCGCATCGAGGGAGCGAGTTTCTGGCAGATGCTGCGCTACGTGCTGCTGCCCGGCATCCGGCCGACCATCACGCTGATGATGATCATGACCATCATCTGGTCCTTCCTGGTGTTCGACTTCGTCTACATCCTGACCCAGGGCGGCCCCGCTTTTTCCAGCGAGGTGCTGTCGACGCTCGCCTATCGCAGCGCCTTCTATGACCTTGCCGTCGGCAAGGCGGCCGCCGTCGCGGTGGTGATCAGCCTGTTCGGCCTTGCCACAACCGCCGTCTACATTCGCTTGCAGGCGAAGGAGTTCGACCAATGAGGCTCATTGAAAGCCGGACGACCTTCGTTCTCACCTACGCGGCGCTGGCGATCCTGCTGCTGATCACCCTGTTCCCGATTGCGCTGCTGGTCCTCAACTCGCTGAAGCCGGCGACGCAGATCGTCCAGAATCCGCTTGCCTGGCCGGAGGTCTATCGCTGGGACAACTTCGTGCGGGCCTGGGCCGACGCCCGCTTCGGCACGACGATGCTCAACTCGGCGCTGCTTGCCGCGCTGACCATCGTGCTGGTCTGTTCCACCGGCTCACTCACCGCCTATGTGCTGGCCCGCCGCAAGATCAAGAGCTGGAAGATCGTCACCTTCTATCTGCTCGCCACCACGACGGCGCCGATCCAGCTGTTCCTGTTCCCGCTCTACTTCGGCTTCGCCAAGCTGGGGCTGATCAACAACGTCTTCGCGGTATCGCTGATCTACACGGCAATCTATTCGCCCTTCGCCATCATGCTGCTCAGGACCTATTTCCTTGCCGTGCCGAAGGAGCTCGAGGAAGCGGCGCTGATCGACGGCGCCACCCACTGGCAGGTGTTCTCCAAGGTGATGCTGCCGATCGTCTCGCCGGGCATTCTCACCGTGGCGCTGATCATCGGCCTGTATTCGTGGAACGAATTCCTGATCGCCACCACCTTCCTGCAGCGGACCGACCGGCTGACCGCCGTCGTCTCCTTCTTCCTCCTGTCCGGCCAGTACACCTCCGACTGGGGTGAGATCATGGCCGCTGCCCTCATCATCGTGCTGCCGGTGATCGTCCTGTTCATCGCCCTGCAGCGCCGCTTCATCGAAGGCATGGCCGGCGGTTCGGTCAAAGGCTGACCCCGCGCCACCCTGCAACACCCCCGGAGAGTTCCGATGTCCCTTCCCTCCGACTATCTCGATCGCGTCTATGCCGGCGTCCTCGGCAAGCTGATCGGCGTCTATCTCGGTCGCCCGTTCGAAGGCTGGACCTATGCCAAGATCATGGAGAAGCTCGGCCCCATCGACTATTACGTCCATGAGCGGCTCGGCCAGCAGCTGGTCGTCACCGACGACGACGTCGCCGGCACCTTCACCTTCCTGAGGGCGCTCGAGGATTACGGCGTCTCCCCTGACCTCTCGTCGGAGGATATCGGCAAGTCGTGGCTCAACTACCTGATCGAGCACCGGTCGATCCTGTGGTGGGGCGGCAACGGCAACTCCACGGAGCACACCGCCTGGCTCAACCTCAAGCGCGGCATCGCCGCGCCGGCCTCCGGCTCGATCGCCGTCAACGGCTCGACGGTCGCCGAACAGATCGGCGCGCAGATCTTCATCGACGGCTGGGCGATGGTCGCTCCGGGCCAACCGCAGATCGCCGCCCGCCTCGCCCGCGCCGCCGGAGAGGTCAGCCACGACGGCGAGTCCGTCCACGCTGCCGCGCTCTGGGCGGCAATGGAGGCCGAGGCTTTCCTCTCCAGTGATATCAACCACCTGATCGATACCGGCCTTTCCGTCATTCCGAAGGATTGCCTGATCGCCAAGCTGATCGCCGATATCCGGCGCTGGCACGCCGAGAACCCCGACTGGCTGACGACGCGCCAGCTGATCCAGGACACCTACGGCTACGACAAGTTCCCCGGCAACTGCCATGTCGTGCCCAACCACGCGCTGATGATCATGGCGATCCTCTACGCGCCGCATGACTTCCAGGCGGCGCAGCGCATCGTCAACACGGCCGGTTGGGACACCGACTGCAACGCCGGCAACGTCGGCTGCCTGTCCGGCCTGATGCTTGGCCTTGAGGGTATCGAGGCCGGACCGGATTGGCGCGGCCCCATTGCCGATCGCCTGCTGATCTCCTCGGCCGAAGGCGGCAACGGCATCAACGATGCGGTGCGGATCGCCTATTATGTCGCCAACCTCGGCCGGCAGTTGGCGGGCGAGGCGCCGCTCCCCTCCCCCAAGGATGGCGCCCGCTTCCACTTCTCGCTGCCGGGCAGCGTCCAGGGCTTCCGTCCGGACCTACGGCCTACGGCCAATCCCGCGCTCCATGTCGGCAATGCCGACTTTGAAAACGGCCGCGCCCTTGAGATCGCCTACGGGGCGCTGGCACCGGGTCAGGTCGCGGCTGCGACGACGCCGACCTTCGCACCGCCCGGCGTCACCGAGATGCGGACCTATGAACTGATGGCGACGCCGACCCTCTATCCCGGCCAGACGGTGCGCGCGCGCGTCGTCGCGCCCAAGAGCAACGTCGGCACCATCGATGCGCGGCTGACGCTCAAGGTGTTTGGCGAAAAAGATCGGCTCCGCGATGTCGATGGCAAACCGGTGACGTTGGCGCCGGGTGCCGAAGCGGTGCTCGAATGGCGCCTGCCGGAATTCGACGGCCAGCCGATCGACGAGATCGGCGTTGCCGTCACCACCACGGCGCAGCGGGCCGATGGCCGCATCCTCGTCGACTGGCTGCGTTGGGATGGCACGCCGGAGGTCACGCTACGCCGGCCCAAGGCGGACGGCGATTTCTGGCGCATGGCCTGGGTCAACGGCGTCAGCTTCTTCTCCAAGCTGTTCCCGCAGAGTTTCCGCATTTCGCAAGCGGTCGGTGAGGGCATGGTGAGCCACGGCACGCGGGAATGGACCGACTACACTGTGAAGACGGATCTTGCAGTGCATCTCGGCAACTACGGCGGTCTTGCGGTCCGCGTTCAGGGCCTGCGTCGGTACTACGGCATCCGCCTCGTTCGCGATGGCCGGCTGCAAATCGTCAAAGTGCGCGACGAGAAGGTGTCGGTACTGGCCGAAACGCCGTTCGACTTTGTCTTCGAAAAATCGGTGCCGGTGCGCGTCCGCGTCAGTGGCGGCGTCCTCTCCGCATTGATCGGCGGCGTCAGCCTCGAAGCGCGCGACGACAGCGACACCGCCTTCACCGATGGCGGCATTGGCCTCGTCGTCCACGAAGGCGCGCTGTCGGCCGACTACGTCACCGTTTCGGCCTGAGACCGCAAGAGGAGAACAGGAAATGGCTTCGGTCTCGATCCGCGAAGCGACCAAAAACTTCGGCGCGGCGAAGGTCATCCACGGGGTCTCCGTCGACATTGCCGACGGCGAGTTCGTGGTGCTGGTCGGTCCCTCCGGTTGCGGCAAGTCGACGCTGCTCCGGATGATCGCCGGTCTCGAAGACATCTCGGGTGGTACCATCTCGATCGGCGGGCGGGTGGTCAACGACCTGCCGCCCAAGGCACGCGACATCTCGATGGTGTTCCAGAACTACGCGCTTTATCCGCATATGACGGTTGCCCAGAACATGGCCTTCTCGATGACGCTGGCCGGGGCACCGGCCGCGGAAAAGGAGCAGAAGGTCAAGGCGGCGGCCGACATCCTCGGCCTGACTCCGCTGCTTGATCGCTATCCGCGCCAGCTCTCCGGCGGTCAGCGGCAGCGCGTCGCCATGGGTCGGTCGATCGTCCGCGACCCGCAGGTCTTCCTGTTCGACGAGCCGCTCAGCAATCTCGACGCCAAGCTGCGCGTCTCCATGCGCGCCGAGATCAAGGCCCTGCACCGGCGGCTCGGCACCACCACCGTCTACGTGACGCATGATCAGGTCGAAGCGATGACCCTCGCCGATCGCATCGTCGTCATGCAGGCCGGCCGCGTCGAGCAGGCTGGCGCGCCGATCGACCTCTACGATCGGCCGGAAAACACGTTCGTCGCCCAGTTCATCGGCTCCCCCTCGATGAACATCCTCCCGGGGCGGCACCAGGGAAGCGGCATCGTGCTCGACAACGGCGGCACGGTCGCCGCTTCCCTACCCAACACGATCGAGGAAAATCGGCGCCTGCTGGTCGGCAAGCGGCCGGAGACCATCCGCCTGACCGAGACCGGCGGCCTGCCAGCCACCGTCAAGGTGGTCGAGCCGACGGGCTCTGAGACCTATGCGGTGTTCGATGTCGGCGGCGAGGATGTGGTCGGGCTGTTCCGCGATCGCGTCGCCCTCCGCGAACAGGAAGCCGTTCGCCTGTCGTTCGACGATGGTCCGCTCCACCTGTTCGACGCCGAGACCAAGCAGCGCATCGGCGGCTAGAACCGACAAACGTCGGCGGATCGCACCACTTGTGTGCGTCCGCCGACGAAACAAAGCCTAGAGCCGCCAGCCGGTTTCGACGTCGAAGAAGGACGCCTTCTGGACGTCGATGGTGACGGCAAAGGGGTGATCGACCTCGCAGCCATCGTCCTGTCCCACCATGTGCGACAGATTGATGCCATTGAAGACCGACCACGCCAGGATGCTGCTCCCGAGCGGCTCGATCAACGACACCTTTCCCTCAATGACAGGCGCCGATCCGTTGGCGGGAACGATGTGTTCCGGCCGGAGGCCGAGCACGACCTTCCGTGCAGCTTCCACCTTCTGCGCGAAGGGATAGCTGCTGACGTCCAGGCGGAAGGTACCGGCCTCGAAGAACAGGCGATCGTTGTCCGCGACAAGCTGGCCCTCGACCTTGTTCATGGCCGGCGAGCCGAGGAAGCTGCCGACGAACGCGTTGGCCGGCTTGTTGTAGACGTTGAGCGGCGTATCGAGCTGCTGGATGATGCCGTCCTTCATGACCGCGATGCGGTCGGCGAGCGTCAGCGCCTCGATCTGGTCGTGGGTGACGTAGATCATGGTCGACTTCAGCGCCTTGTGCAGCTTCTTGATCTCCAGGCGCAGCTCGGCCCTGAGCTTGGCGTCGAGGTTGCTGAGCGGCTCGTCGAACAGGAAGATGTCGGCATCGCGCACCAGTGCCCGGCCGATGGCGACGCGCTGGCGCTGACCGCCGGACAGCGCTGACGGCTTGCGGTCCAGAAGGTGGGTGATCTGCAGCAGCTCCGCCGCCCATGTCACCTTCTTGTCGATGGTCGCCCGGTCGAGACCGGCGATGCGCAGCCCGAAGGACATGTTGCGCTCGACGGTCATGGTCGGATAGAGCGCGTAGGACTGGAAGACCATGCCGATGCCGCGGTCCTTCGGATCGACCCAGGTCACGTCCTTGTCGTTGAACAGGATCTTGCCGGAACTGACGTCATTGAGGCCGCCGATGGCACTCAGCAGCGTCGACTTGCCGCAGCCCGACGGCCCCAGCAGCACCAGGAATTCGCCATCCCGGATGTGGAGATCGAGGCTCCGGACGACATGCACCTTGCCATAGTGGATGTCGATTTTTTCGAGAGAGACAGAACTCATGGCTTATCCTTTCACGGCGCCGGAGGCGATACCACGCACGAACCAGCGGCCGGAAACCAGATAGACGGTGAGCGGCACCAGCGAGGTGAGCATGGTCGCTGCCATGTTCACGTTGTAGGCGCGCTCGCCCGTCGTCGTGTTGACGATGTTGTTGAGCTGAACGGTCATCGGCAGGTTGTCGCGTCCCGCGAAGACAAGGCCGAGCAGGAAGTCGTTCCAGATCGCCGTCACCTGCATGATCACAGCGACGATGGTGATCGGCGCCGACATCGGCAGGATGATCGCAAAGAAGATCTTCCAGAATCCGGCGCCGTCGACCCGGGCCGCCTTGAACAGCTCGACCGGCAAGCCGCTGTAATAGTTGCGGAACAACAGAGTCATCACCGGCATGCCGAAGATGATGTGGGTGAGCACGATGGCCGGCAGCGACCCGTAGATGCCGGCCTGGGCATAAACGCGCACCAGCGGGTAGATGAACACCTGATAGGGAATGAAGGAGCCGAGCAGCAGGCAGGCAAACAGCACGTTCGCCCCCTTCACTTTCCAGAAGGACAGCGCATAGCCGTTGATGGCACCGAGCAGGATGGACAGCGTCATGCTCGGGACGACAATCTTCACAGAATTCCAGAAGCCGACCCTGAGGCCCGTGCAGTCGAGGCCGGTGCAAGCACTGGTCCAGGCCTTCACCCAGGCGTCGACGGAGAACTGCTGCGGCAACGTGAAGATATGACCGAGACGGATCTCATCCATACCCTTGAAGGATGTGACAAGCATCACGTAGGCCGGCAGGAAGAAGAACAGCGCCAGCATGCCAAGGAAAGCATAGATGCCGACGCGGCCCCAGACCTCCTGATAGCTGAGCGGACGTTTGACGACAATCGTCGGCGGTGTCACGCGCGTCATGACGAACTCCCGCTCTTGCGGAAATATTGGAAATACAGGACGGGAGCCATGATGAACATGACGGTGATCAGCATCACCGTTGAAGCCGCTGTCGCAAGGCCGATGTTGGCCCGCTCGAACAGATTGTCCATGATGAACTTGGCCGGAACTTCGCTGGCCGTGCCGGGGCCACCGTTGGTCATGGCCACCACCACGTCATACATCTTGATGATGGAGATCGACAGGAGCACCAGCGACGTGATGATCATCGGCCGCAGCATCGGCAGGATGATCGACAGATAGACGCGCCAGGTCGGAATGCCGTCGATCCGGGTTGCTTTCCAGATCTCGCTGTCGATACCGCGCAAGCCGGCCAGGAGCAGCGCCATGACGAGACCGGAGCCGTGCCAGACGGTCGCCAGGATAATGGCGTAGAGTACCATTTTCGGATTGACCACCCAGTCGAGAACGAAGCCGGAAAAGCCAAGGCCGCGCATGGTCTGCTGGATGCCAAGGTCCGGGTTGAGTATCCACTGCCAGATCAAGCCGGCCACCACGAAAGACATGGCGTAAGGATAAAGGAACACCGTCCGGAACAGGCTTTCGGCGCGTACGTTCTGGTCGATGAAGATCGCCAGCAGGCAGCCTAGAATGAAGCAGATCAGCAGGAAGAAGAAGGCGATGATCACTAGGTTGCCGAGCGAAGTCAGCCAGCGCGGCGTGTCGAACAGGTCGACATATTGGGAAAGGCCGACGAAATCATTCTTCGGCAGCAGCCGCGAACTGGAAAACGACAGCCGGACCGACCAGGCCAGGGTTCCCAGATAGGCGAAGATGACAACGGCGGCCATCGGTAGCAGGGCAATGTAGGCAACCAAGTTGCGCTTCACATGCCGGGTGAAATGGGCTCCCACGCGTCCCTCCCGTATCCAGTGGCGGGAAGGCGATTGTCGCCTTCCCGCGTTCTTGAGGCAGGATCAGCCCTTCAGAGCCTTGTCGAAGCGGTCGACGGCCTGATCGACGGTCATGTTGGTGTTCCACAGCTCGGTGACGATGTCCTGCACGGAGCCGTAGACGAACTCTTCCATCATCTGGGAGGCGTCGGGGGCCTGACGGGCCGGATCGGCCATGATCTTCATGCCGAGCTGGGCGCAGGCGTCGAGGCTCGACACGTCAACGTCGGCGCGGATCGGGATCGAGCCCTTGAGGTTGTTGAACTTCACCTGGACTTCAGGACTGGTCATGATCTCGACCAGCAGGTGCTGGGCCTTGATCTTCTCGGCATCGTCGGTCTTGGGGAAGACGAAGACGTCGCCGCCGAGAACGTAGGGCGAATCGGGGCGAAGGCCGGGAATGCAGCCGTAGTCCTTGCCGATCTCCTTCTTCGCCTGCTTGAACTCGCCCTTGGCCCAGTCGCCCATCACCTGGAAGCCGGCCTCGTCCTTGATCAGCAGGGCGGTGGTGTCGTTCCAGTTGCGGCCCGGCGAGCCCTGATCGACATAAGGCTTCAGGCTGACGAAAGTCTCGATGACCTTGCGGAATTCCGGCGAGCGGATCGCCGCCTGATCCTTGTCGCCGTAGACGGACTTCCACAGCTTGGCGCCGCCGACGTTGGTGAGCACGGCCGAGAACAGCGAGTTCTCCTGCCAACGCTGACCGCCAAGGGCGAGCGGGGTGATGCCGGCCGCCTTGAGCTTGTCGAGGTCGGCGAAGAAGTCTTCCAGCGTCTCCGGCGCCTTGTCGATGCCGGCCTTGTTCAGGGCGGCGACCGAGTACCAGATCCACAGGGGCATGTGGATGTTCACCGGCGCGGCATAATACTTGCCATCGACCTTGACGGCCTTGGCGATCGGCTCCGGCAGAACCTTGTCCCAGTTGTTCTTGGTGGCGACGGCATCGATGTCGTTGAGAAGCCCCTCGCCGATGATCTCGTGATACTGGCGCGAGGTGTTGAACAGCGCGGCGGTCGACGGATCGCCGCCGATGATGCGGTTGATGGCGGCGCTACGGGCAGCCGAGCCGCCTGCGACCGCATTGTCGACCCACTTGCCGCCGGCCGCGTTGAAGGCGTCGGCGAAAACGGCGATGGCGGCGGATTCACCACCCGACGTCCACCAGTGAATGACTTCAGCGTTCAGCGGCTCCTCAGCCTTCGCAAAGCCCGTGGTGGCAGCAAGGGCGATCGCCGACACGGCGACCATCTGCTTCATTCCCATCATGGTTCCTCCCAAACAGGTAACACCAAGGCATTCCGATTGGTCCGGCCTTGGATGAATAATGGCTCCCGATCCAAAAGTGGGATCGGTTCCATTTTTGACCTAAGAGGCTTGATTTTGTCAATGCCGCTTGCGAGAAAAGCGGAGCGAGAAGAGCCAGTAAATGGAAGACTCGTATTTTCATCGATTGAAAACAAATGGATAACTGCTAGTATGTTAAAAACCGAAGTGATTGGAGCGACGAGATGGCGACCCTGAGGGACGTGGCGAAGCTGGCTGGCGTTGGCTCCGGAACCGTTTCAAGGCATATTTCTGGAACCGGTTCCGTTTCGCAGAAGTCGGCTGAGAAGATCGCCAGGGCCATCGAACAGCTCAATTACCGGCCGAACAGCATGGCCCGTTCGCTGTCGTCGCGCCGTTCCGATCTCATCGGGGTCTGGGTGCCGTCGCTGGAAGGCCCCTACTATCACATGATGATCCGCGCCATCGAAAGCGAGCTTCGCCTGCAAGGCAAGCACATGATCCTCGCCAACGCCGAGGATGCGCAATCGAACGAGGACCGCCTCGCCCATCTCGACTATCTGATCAACCGCGACTGCGATGGCATCCTGGTTTCAAGTTCGCTGCAAAGCGAGTTCGAGCTTGCAAGGTATGCCGAGAAATTCCCGAATCTCGTGGTGATCAACCATCGCACTGATGAACTGGCCGGGCGCACTTTTTCGATCGATCACGATCTCGGTGGCCGGCTGGCAGCCCGGCATCTCGTCGAACTGGGACACACGCGGGTCGCGACGATCACCGGCCGGCTGTCCGCGCAGGACGCCAGGCAGCGCCATGTCGCCTTCCTGGACGAGATGGAAAGACTCGGCCACCCGGTGGCCCCGGAACGGATCATCGAGGGCGCCTTTTCCTATGCCGGCGGCGAGAGCGCCGTCGCGGCGCTGCTCACGTCAGGAGCCGACTATTCGGCGGTGTTCTGCGGCAACGACAAGGTGGCGATGGTGCTGATTGCCGAACTGCACAGGCGCGGCGTCTCGGTGCCGGGCGACGTGTCCATTCTCGGTTACGACGATGTCGAGTTCACGCCGTTCACCGCCCCGGCCCTCAGCACGATCCACGCGCCGATCGAAGAGATGAGCCGCTCGGCCTGTCACCAGCTCCTCAACCTCACCTACGGTCTCGACCTGCCCTATCAGGAGCATTTCGAGCCATCGCTTTGTGTGCGGCAGTCGACCGGACCGTCCTGCCAATAGCCGATAGCCCCCAGCCGAGAGACAATGATGCCCTCCTTCATCGACAACGGAACCAGGTTCCATCTCGACGACCCGACGCTGGCCCCCAACTCCGCCGGCTATCTGTGGAACCGCCGGATGATGATCCAGATGAACAGCCGCGGCTACGCGGTGAGCCAGTACATGGATCCGGAACCGCGCAAATACGCCCATCCGCCCATCATCCCTGCCCCGACCTTCATGCTGCCCGAGCAGAGCTATTATCCCAACCATCCCGGGCGTTTTTTCTATATCCGCGACAACGGCTCGGGGGAGCTGTTTTCGGCGCCTTACGAGCCGGTGCGCGCCCAGCTCGATCGCTTCGCCTTCGAGCCGGGTCTGTCCGACATCCGTTGGCTGGTGGAAAAGGACGGCATCCGCGTCGAGCTTTGCCTGTTCCTGCCGGTCGACGACATCGCCGAGCTCTGGACGGTGAAGGTGACCAACACGACGGCCGGGGCAAAGGACATATCCTTCGTGCCGTTCTTTCCAGTCGGCTTCATGTCGTGGATGAACATGGGCGGGCACTTTGATCCCGCCCTCAACGCGGTGGTCTGCACCTCGATCACGCCCTACCAGAAGATCGAGCAGTACTTTAAGAACCAGCACCTCAAGGACATCACCTTCCTCGCCGCCGACCGCCGCCCAGACCATTTCGAAGTGACGCAACAGGCCTTCGAGGGCGAAGGGGGACTGCATGCTCCGTCGGCGCTCGCCGACGGCGACCATCTCCGCGACGGCGAAGCGTTCTACGAAATCCCGGCCTGCATCATGCAGTGGGACCTCAGCATCGCCGCCGGCAAGAGCGAGGACTTCCGCTTTGTCTTCGGCCCGGCACAGGATGAAGCCGAAATCGCCCGGCTACGGGCCAAATACATCGACGGCGACATCGAGACGGCCCGGCAAGCCTACCACGCTTACGTGACGGACAGCGGCCGAAGCTGCCTTGAGATCCAGTCGCCCGACGAGACGTTCAATCATTTCGTCAACCATTGGCTGCCTCGGCAAGCCTTCTACCACGGCGACACCAACCGCCTCACCACCGACCCGCAGACCCGCAACTATCTGCAGGACGCGCTCGGCATGCTGTTC
>JAGSYU010000036.1 GCA_018262575.1 Pseudomonadota bacterium
CATCAGCGACGAGACGATCTCGTTGGCGCCGAAGCGGGCCTTGGCATAGCCGGGGATGAAGCCGTAGGCGGCGCCGGCCATCATGGCGGCCAGAATGCCGAGCGGCAGCGCCAGAATGGTGGTGCCAAGCGGCGACAGGGCAATGAAGGCGGCGAACAGGGCACCGACATAGACCTGTCCCTGCACCCCCATCGAGAACTGCCGGGCCTGAAACACCAGCGCGAAGGCAAGGCCGGTCAGTGTCAGCTTGGCCACCTCGTCGACCCAGAGGCCGGTGGTGCGCATCGACGAGAACGGGGCGGTGAGCAGCGTGCCATAGGCTTTCACCGGGTCCTGCGAGGTGAACAGCACCACGATGAAGGTCACCAGGAGGGCGATGGCCAGCGCCGCGAAGGCCCGGCTGATTTCCTGGCGAGCCGCCTTGTAGCGGGGGGCGGTCAGAAGGCTCATTTGAGGGCGGCTCTCACGGTTTCGGGCGACTGGGTCTCGATGCCGAGCATGTAGCGGCCGAGCGTTTCCGGCGTCAGCTCCTCCGAGTTGACGAAGGCGGCGACGATGCGACCCCGGTAGAAGACGACGAGACGGTCGGATAGGGCCAGAAGCTCGCCGAGATCGGCGGAACACAGCAGCACGGCCGCGCCGCCGTCGCGGGCGCCGGTGATTGCCTTCCAGATGAATTCTGTGGCGCCGAGATCGACGCCGCGCGTCGGCTGGTTGACCAGCAACAGCTTCGGCTGCTCGGCAAGCTCGCGGGCCACGACGACCTTCTGCATGTTGCCGCCCGACAGCGTTCCAACGGCTGGGGCCGAACCATCGACCTTCACCGAGAAGCGGCCGATTAGCTGTTCGGCATACGACCGGATAGCCTTGAGGTCGAGCAGGCCGCGTCGCACGAAGCGCCTGTCGTCGAGCCGCGTCGCCACGAGGTTTTCGGCGACGCTCGCTCCGACGGCGAGGCCACGGGCAATGCGGTCCTCGGGAATGCTGGCAAGACCGAGATGGCGCCGCGCCTTGACGTCGAGCGGCAGCAAGTCCTCGCCGTCGACATAGATGGCGCCGTCGGCGACCGGCCTGAGGCCGGCCACGGCCTCGATCAGCTCGGATTGGCCGTTGCCCTCGACACCGACGAGGCCGACGATCTCGCCCTTGCGGACCTTGAGATTGAGATCCTGGCAGACTTGAACGCCGGTCTCGCCATCGAGATGCAGGCCCTTCACCTCAAGGCTCACCGGCCCCTCCTCACGCGCGCGATCGACGCGCAGAGCCACCTCCCGGCCGACCATCATGGTGGCGAGGCTTTGCTCGTCAACATCGCTCGAAAGAACCTCGCCAACGGTACGGCCACCGCGCATGACGGTGATGCGATCGGAAATCTCCAGGACTTCCGGCAGCTTGTGAGCGATGAAGATGACGGTCTTGCCTTGAGCCACCAGCGAGCGGACGGCAATGAACAGCTCTTCCACCTCCTGCGGCGCCAGCACGGCCGTTGGCTCGTCCAGAATGAGGACACGGGCGTCGCGATAGAGCGCCTTCAAGATCTCGACGCGCTGCTGCTGACCGACCGGAATGCGCCCCACCGGCGGCAGCGGATCGACCTTCAGGCGGTATTTCTCGGACAGCGCCCGCACCTCGGCGATCGCCTTGTCGCGATCAAACCGGATGCCGGCGCGTGGTTCGGCACCGAGCACGACATTTTCGTAGACCGAAAAGGAGGGCACCAGCGAGAAGTGCTGGAACACCATGCCGATGCCGGCGTCGATGGCATCCCGCGGCTGGCTGAAGCTGACCGGCTTGCCGGCATAGATCAACTCACCCGAATCCGGCTGCTCGACGCCAAACAGGATCTTCATCAGCGTCGACTTGCCGGCGCCGTTCTCGCCGATCACCGCATGCACCTCGCCGGGCATGACCGTCAGATCGACGCGGTCGTTGGCCAGGGTGCCACCCGGATAGGTCTTCGAGATCGATTTCGCCTGGATGAGAGGCACCATGTCGTCTGTCCCCGAACGGAAACGGCCCCACCTCAGGAAGAGAGGCGGGGCCGCGAGAGCCTTATTTCATCACCGTGTCGACCTTGATATCGCCGGCGATGATCTTCTTTTCCTGCTCGTCGACGGCGGCGCGCACGTCGGCGGGGACAACCTTTTCGTAGATCTTGTTCTTGGAGATGCCGACGGCGCCGTCCTGCAGGCCGAGCAGCACGGTGGTGCCGTAGGTCGCGGTCCCGTCGATCGTCTTCTTCAGCGTGTCATAAAGCGACTGGCCGACCTTCTTTTCGACGGAGGTGAAGATCACGCCGGCCTGGGCCGGATCGGTCGTCTCGAAGATGGCGGCTTGATCGCTGTCGACGCCGACCGCCAGCTTGCCGCCGTCGCGGGCCGCCTGCAGCGCGCCGATGCCGGTGCCACCAGCGATCGGAAACACCACGTCGACGCCCTGCGAGAACTGGGCGAGCGCCAGTTCCTTACCCTTGGCCGGATCGGTGAACGAGCCGGCGACGGCGCGCGTCACTTCGACATTCGGATTGGCGGCCTTGGCGCCCTGCTCGAAGCCGACGGCGAACTCGACGACCGTCGCCCCTTCGACGCCGAGGATCTCGCCGAGCTTGCCGGTCTTGGAGACCTTGGCGGCGGCGTAGCCGGCAAGATAGGCGGCGGTCGACGTGCGATACTGGATGGCCATCATGTTCTTGAGGTCGGCGGCGGCGAAGTCCGGAGCGTCGTCGAACAGGATGAACTTCTTGTCCGGATACTCGGGAGCGAGTTCGGCCATGAAGGCATTCATTTCCCAGGTGCCGGCGATGATGACGTTGTAGTCGCCGTCGGCGGCGTCGGCGAGCGCCGGCTGCCAGCGGCCGCGGTCGAGACCCGCCTCGATGACGATGGTCTTCACCGGCAGTTCGGCATCGGCCTTGGTGAGGCCGGCGGCGGCGCTGTCGAAGAAGCTCCTGTCGCCGAGGGAGCCGTGTACCACCAGCGCCACCTTGAGCGGATTGTCCTTGGTGAAGTCCTGCGCGGCGGCGGGAAGGCTGGCGAACGGCAGCACGAAGCCGGTCGCGAGCATGAGGCCGGTGAAGCTACGCCGGCTGAACACGTTGGTCATCATCACTGTTCTCCTGTCTAGACGGTCTGTTTCTTATTGACGGACTTCAAAGGCCAGCGACGCGGCGTAGAGCTCGGTGAGGCGCTCAATCCGCGCCTGTTGCACCAGGGTGACCATGGGCGTTCCGAGGCGTCCGCTGGGATCGACCACGGTCATGCCGCGGGTGATGTCGGTCGCCAGCGCCACATCGACCGAGGCGCGGATGGACCGCGTGACGATCCCCGGCTCGACGGCGACCGCCGCCGCGAAGGGATCGACGAAGCGAAAGGCATCGCCACCGCCGAAGCCGGCCACCTGCTGGCGGGCATGGCTGGCGAGCGCCAGTGAGAAGCGCTTGATCGGCGAATCCGGAAGGTTGGCGAACAGCGCGTCCACCTCGGCACCGGACAGATGATGCTCGACGCAGGGCTCCCAGGGCACCACCACCGTGTCGATGTCGGCCGAGAAGACGATCTTGGCCGCCTCGGGATCGGCGTAGATGTTGAACTCGGCGGCTGGCGTCACGTTGCCGCGCCCGTGGACCGTGCCGCCCATGATGGTCAACTGGCCGATGCCCTCGGTGATCGTCGGGTGGGCGTTGAGCGCCAGCGCCAAGTTGGTCAGGGGGCCGATCATCAACAGATCGACCTTCGCCCCCCTGGCGGCCGCGTCGTGGAATGTCTGGACGAGGAACCCCACCGCATCGTCACCGGCCGGCTCGGCCGTACGGCCAGGGCGGGGGGCGCCGCCGAGCCCATCCTCACCGTGCACATGCTTGGCGTCGATCAGCGGCTGGGCGATCGCCTTCTCCGCTCCGGTGTGCACGGGAATGTCCGCCCCGGCGATGGCGAGCGTCGCCAGAATATTGGCCGTGGCGGCCTCAAGCCCGACGTTGCCGAAAACGGTGGTGACGGCATAAGGCGCGCGTCCGGCGGCGATCAGCAGCAGTAGAGCCTGCGCGTCGTCAATTCCGCCATCGGTATCCAGAATGAGCTTGTTCATCGGGCTCATGCTACCTGGCGTGCCCCACGGACCCGCGTCCAGAAATCATCATAGGTTCGATCGTAGGTCGAGCGGATTTCACCGAAATCCTGCCGAATCAACTCTCGACCACGGACCAGTGGTTCACCATCAACCCAGACGTGCTGTACGTCGCGGCCACTGCCGGAATAAATCAGCAGCGCCTCAAGGTCGGGCGATCTGGAGTAGCCTGGGCCATTCAGATCAATGGCGATGATGTCGGCCGCCTTGCCCGGTTCCAGCGAGCCGGTCCGGGCATCAAGGCCGAGCGCCCTGGCGCCGTCGATGGTCGCCATGCGCAGCAGCTCCTTCGCCGGGATCGGCTGTGCGACGCCCTGGCGGTGCGAGGCCACAAGGCCGGCAACGCGCATCTCGGCAATCATGTCGTAGGAATTGTTGGCGGCGACGTTGTCGGTGCCAAGCGCCACCGTGACGCCGGCCGTCCGGAGATCGACCACCGGGCAGATGCCTTCGCGTCCCGACCGCAGGCCGGCGGTTGCACAATGGGCGACCGAGGCGGCCGGCGCCTTGGCAAACACGGCAATATCCTCAGGCGACAGGTCAAGGCAGTGGGCTGCGTGGACGCGACCGGCGAAGAAGCCGGCACGCTCGAGCGCCGCCGTGGCGGTGAGGCCGTAGCGGCGCAGCGTTTCCTCGTTGTCCTCGGGGCCGCAGGCCATGTGCAGATGCAGGCCGCAGCCGAGTCTTATGGCCAGTTCCACCTCGGCCCGGATCATTTCCTCGGTGTTGTCGACATAGGGGGCATGCGGCCCGAACCAGGGGATGATGCGTCCATCCGCCGAGCGCTGCTGCTCGACAAAGTGGGCGGCGTTCTGCAATTCGCTGACGCCGCGCTCGGCATCCCCAAGCTGGACGATGCCATAGGCGATCACGGCGCGGATGCCCGAGCGGCCGGCCGCCTTGGCCACCTCTTCGGCGAAGAAATACTGGTCGCAATAGGTCGTCGTTCCCGACAGCAGCATTTCGGCGCAGGACAGCGACACTGCCGGCCCGATGTCGGAGGCGACCAGCGACAGTTCCGGCTCGCGGATCGAGTTGTACCAGCCGTCCATGGTGAGCAGGCTGTGCCCCTCGGAACAGCCGCGGAACAGCACCATCGGCGCGTGGGTGTGGGCGTTGACGAGGCCCGGCATCACCAGGTGGCCGGGAAGATCGACCACCTCGTCGAAGGTTGCCGACGGAGGCACGTCCGCCATCGCACCGACACCGGTAATCACGCCTTCGGCGAAAGCAACCCAACCAGGCGCAAACACCCGATTACGAGCATCCACGCTGACAACGGTGGCGTCGCGGATCAGAACAGAAGCCATTTGACCCGTCCCTGGTAAAGCGGTTTATTGCCTGAGCTATCGATATTTCCAGCTGCCTTGTCAAATGCAAATATACGCTTTATGCACAAGCAATATGCGGGCCGAAATTTGCATAAAACATAGGCTTTCCTTGTTTTGAGATGGTCTTGCTGGGGCGGGAAATGAGCGGCAACCCGTTTAGCGCCGATCTGGCGGTGAAAAGCAGAATTGCGGCGCTGGAAGCGTCGGTGGGGGCATCGGTTCGCACCGAGATAGCCTCTGCCGCGTCTCGGGCGCCCGATCGGCTGGCGGCCAACCAGGGTGGGGTGGTTCTTGCCGACGAGGTCGCGAGGATCGTCGCCTGTTTCGGTCTTTCTGGCGTGGACGACGTGATGCTGCTCGGTCTCGCCGTTGCTCAGGCCATCGCCCGGCCGCCGATTTCGGGTTTCCACGTCGGTGCCATCGGTCTTGAGGCGGAAACGGGCAATCTGGTGCTCGGCGGCAACGTCGAATTTCCCGGCAGCCATCTCGGGTCGACGGTGCACGGCGAGGGATTTGTCTTCACACGCGCCTTCAGTCGAGGCACGTCGATCCGCCGTATCGCCCTCGGCGAGGCGCATCCCTGTGGCCATTGCCGGCAATATCTGTCGGAATTCGCGCTCGGCCCGGATCTTGAGCTGATCGATCCGCTCGGCCACCGGCTGACGCTGGGCGCCCTCTATCCCTGGCCGTTCGACAGCCACTATCTCGGCCAACCGGGTGCCCGGCCCGGCGCCATCGATTTCCCGCATCTCACACCGACCACCGCTGTCGCACCAAGCGCAACGGTCGACGCTCTGCTTGCCGCCGGTCGCCGCGCTCACGCGCCTTACAGCGGCTGTCCCGGCGCCGTTGCCCTGCTGATGACCGATGGCCGGATGATAACCGGAGCGTCGATCGAGAGCGTCGCCTTCAATCCCACCGTTGGCCCGCTGCCGGCCGCGCTCGTCGACCTGATTGCCCATGGCTACGGCTACGGTGATATCGCTCGAACGACACTCGGAACGATGGTCGGCGGCCGTGTTGATGACTCGGTCAGCACGCGCGAGCTGCTGGGTGCCATCGCGCCGGGCATTGCTCTCGATATCATCGATTGGAGACCGTGAATGGCCGCCACCGACCTTGCCACCGCGAGCTGGCGCGATGCCGGCGAAGCCATTACCCGAGGTGCCTGGGCGGTGCTGCCCATCGGCGCGCTGGAACAGCACGGCTATCATCTGCCGCTCACAGTCGACACCGACCTTGCCTCTGGCGTGGCGCGCGGCATCGCCGATGCTCTCGACGCCCTGCTGCTGCCGGCCATCGCCTATGGCGACGCCTGGAACAATTCCGGCTTTCTCGGCACCATTTCGCTGAAGCCCGACACGCTGAGGGCGATGGTGATGGACATCGGCCGCGAGCTGAAGCGCATGGGCGTGCCGGTGCTGGTGACGCTCAACGGCCATTTCGGCAACAAGGAGCCGATCGTCCTTGCCGCCCGCGCTCTCGAAAGCGAAGGGCTGAGAGTTATCCATCTCGACTACCCCGGCCTTGAGGCGCTGGCCGCCGATATCTGCGACAGCGAGCCGGCCGGCCCCGGCTTCTTCCACGCTGACGAGGTGGAGACATCGATGATGCTGGCGCTGCGGCCGGACAGCGTTCACATGGAGAAGGCGGTCGCCGAATATCCAGCCTTTCCGCCAACCTTCGGCATCGAACCCATGCAGCTCAGCGACTTCAACCAAAGCGGCGTGTTCGGCGATCCCTGCCCGTCGACCGCGGACAAGGGACGGCGGCTGATTGACGGCATCGTCGTCGCCTGTCTCGACCAGATCGAGGCGTTCAGGAACAGGCACCGGCTCTCGTGCACCGACCCAATCGAATGATACGGCCCGCAAAGGGGCCGTTCGATTGGATAAGTTGATGCAAAAACAAAGGAATCTAGTGCACGTCGCTCCGCGCGTCGTGAATCTTTCGTATGCGTTCGTGCACTAGAGCCAGCCTGATGCGAGGAATGGACATGGTCACGTTGAGTGATGTGGCGCGCGCGGCCGGAGTGTCCCCCACTGCCGTCTCGCGCCACCTCAACAAATCGATCGTACTGCCCAAGACGACGGCCGACCGCATCGATGCCGCCGTCGCCCGCCTCGGCTATCGGCCGAACGCATTGGCGAAACGACTGTCAACGGGTAAGGCCGAGGCCATCGGCCTTGCCACGCCGGAGATCTCCAATCCGTTCTTTGCAGAACTCGTCTCGGTCATTGAGGCGGCGGCTGCCGAGCGCGGCTACGGCGTCAGTCTTCTCTCGACGCGCGGCGATCGAGCGCGGGAGATCGAAGCCGTCAACCGCCTGGCCGATCGCTATTTCGACGGGCTGATCATGATCGCCGCCCAGCCGGACGATGGCACGCTTGGCGCCCTCATCAGCCGGCAGCAGCACATCGTCCTGCTCGACGAAGACGTTGCAGACGCGAAGGCGCCGCGCGTCTTTGTCGAAAACGCCGCCGGTACCCGCATGGCGACCGAGCACCTCATTGCCATGGGGCACCGCGATATTGCCGTCATAGCCGGGCCGGATGGACTGGGCAGTGTTGCAGAACGCCTTGACGGTTTCGTCGGGACCGTGCTTGCCCATGGTCTTCCCGTCGATAGGCAAAGGCTGCTGCACGGTCCGTTCACGTGCGACTTTGGCTATGAGGCGGCGCTGGCTGTCGCGCGCATGTCGCCCCGCCCGACGGCCATCCTGACCTGCAGCGACTATCTATCGGTTGGCGTGCTGCGCGCCCTCCACCATCTCGGCCTCGGCGTCCCCAACGACATCTCCCTGGTCGGCTTCGACGACATGCCGCTGGCCGAACTGCTCGACCCGCCGCTCACCACCATTCGCCAGCCGATCGCCGACATGGGGCGGGTCGCGCTCGAACGGCTGCTGGCGTCCATCGACGGTGCCGACGTGCCCTCACTCACCCGTCTCCCCGTGGAGCTGATCGTCCGGAAATCGGTCGCGGACATCACGGGGAGGAAACGATGATGCCAAAGTCACCCGCGCTGATCGATGAGGCCCTACGAGATGCCTGACACCCTGCCCGACGACCTCGTCATCGATGCCGCCGACGAGGTGGCGATCCGCCAGCACCTGACCCTGGTCGCTCTCGGCAAGCGATCGGCGGACCGCGCCGTCCGCGTCGGTCGGCTGCTCGACGTCTGCGGACGGCAATGGCTCGATGACCAGGAGATCATTGTCTCCGGCCGCCGCATCGCCTGGGTGGGGCCGGCAGGCGCCTATCCCGGCGAGGTCGCCGAACGTATCGACCGCTCGTCTCTTGCCGCCGTTCCCGGCTTCGGCGAGGTGCACAAGCACATCGAATCGAGCCATCTGACGCCGGAGTGGGAAGCGGCGCTGACGCTGCCACACGGCTGTACCTGGACCTGCGAGGCCAGCCACGAGTTCTCCAACGTCGACGGTGCCAACAACATCGACTTCTGGCTGACGGCGCGACGGGCTGGCGTGCCCGCCAAGATCTTCCCGCTGCCCGGCTCGGCCGTGCCGCCGACCGCTTACGAATGGGGCGGTGGTTACTACGGCTATGACGAGCAGAGGGGCTTTTTGAGAAGCCATCTCAACGCCGTCGGCCTCGACGAGGTGATGGACTGGCCGGCCGTCTGGAACCCGGAAAATCCGTCGTACGACCGTTTGTGGGGGATGATCCGCGCCACCTTCGAGCAGCGCGGCGTCATTGAGGGCCATGCCGCCGGCATGAAGGCCATCGACGACCTGAACGCCTTTGCTGCCGCCGGCATGGCGTCCGACCACGAGGCCTGGACGGCCGATGAGGTGCGCGAGCGGCTGCGGCGCGGCCTGTTCGTTCAGCTGCGCCCGCATTCGCTGCCGGAGATCCTGAAGGGACTGATCGATGGCGGCTTGCAGGACTGGTCGCAGTTCGCCCTCTGCACCGACGACCGCTCCTGCTCCGATACGTTGCGGCTTGGCGGCACCGACCGAAACGTCCGCCTCGCCATTGAGGCCGGGCTGGCGCCGGAAATCGCCATCCAGATGGTGACGATCAACCCGGCCCGGCACATGCGCCTGACGCCCTGGGTGGGCTCGGTATCGCCCGGTCGCTACGCCGATCTGGTACTTCTCGACGATGTTTCCACGCTGTCGATTGCAGAGGTCTGGGCCGACGGGGAGCAGGTCTCCGAGGGCGAGCGCTATATCAAGAGGGTGCCGGCCATCGACTGGCCAGTCTGGGCGCGGCGGACCGTCAACATCGGTCGCGACATCACCGCCGCCGACTTCGCCATCGCCGCCGAACCCGGCCGCGCGACCATGACCGCCGCCATCCTCAGGCCGTTTCACTGGGCGGATGACTTCGTCACCATGGAACTGCCGGTGGAGAACGGCGAGGTGCAGCGTGATGCAGCCCGCAACGTCACCAAGTTCGCCATTGTCGACCGCTTTTCCGGCGAGGGGCGGACGTCGAAGATGTTCTGGCTCGGCACCGGCCCGAGCACGCCCGAGACGGCGCTCGCCTGTTCCATGGGGCATGACAAGCACAACATCTGGGTGGTCGGCTCGTCCGATGCGGCGATGGCCAAGGCCGTCAACGCCATCCGCGTCCATCAGGGCGGCTGGGCGCTGGTGCGGGCCGGCGAGGTGGTCGCCACCGTCCGCTACGAAATCGGCGGCCTGATGACCTGTCGTCCGGCCGCCGAGCTCGATGCCGAGATGCAGGCGCTCTACGCAGCCGGTGCCAGCATCGACTGGATGTACGAGCCGACCTATTCGCCGCGCTGGTGGGCGGGATTTCCCGAACGGCTCGCCTTCGCGACGCTGACCTGCGCCCCTTGGCGCTGGGTGCTGGTCGCCCCCTCGCCGCGGGCGCCCGATGGCTTCGTCAATGTTTCCAACGGCAAGACGCACAAGGTGGTCTGGTGAAGGTTCGCGCCACAAGATGCGCCGCGCGCCCGATCTTCTGAGGTCGCCATCCTGACGCTCAGCGGAGCATCGCCTCGACATCTGTCGGGCTCGGGATACCGCTGCGCGCGCCGACCGCCGATACCGCAAGGCTCGCCGCCGCGCAGGCGAAGGCGAGGCTGTCGGCGATCGGCCGTCCGGCGACGGTGGCTGCCAGGAAAGCGCCGTTGAAGCAGTCGCCGGCACCCGTGGCGTCGACGAGCCGCGCCGGAAAGGCCGGCTGGTAGATAGAGCCGTCCCTCGTCACGGCGATCGCTCCTTTTTCCGCCAGGGTCACCACGACGATGCGCGGCCCGCGTTCGATGAGCGGCCACACCGTCGCCTCCGTGATGTCGCCGGGTTGCGTGGCGCGGAAGCCGCCCTCGTTCATGAACACGATGTCGCTCAGCGACAGGAGAGCGTCGAGCCGTTCGCGGGTTGGCGCCACCGCCGCCTCGATATCGATGGCAACGTCGGCGCCGTTCTCGTGGGCGATGGCGGCGAGGCGGCGGACTTCATCGAGATCATAGGGCATGGCGTAGACGACGCGGCTCCGGCCTGCCGCTTCGGCAAACCGAGCTTCGTCGAGCGGATCGGCCGGCATCGGTGCGTAGATCAGCGCCTTCTCGCCCGATGCATCGACCATGATCATCGCGGCGGCCGAGGGATGGTCGGCGGTCGTCACGTAGTGGCCGGAGACGCCGAAGACGTCGTAGTCCTGCCGCAGCAGAACGCCAGCAGCGTCGGAGCCGACGCGACCGTAGCTCGCCACGCTGGCGCCGAGCCGGCCCGCTGCGCAGGCGACGTTGGCGACCGTCCCACCGGCAAAGATGCCGAGGTTGCGGCCGAGCACCTTCTGGTCCGGTCCGGGAATGACCGCCGCCTCGAAGACGTAGTCGACGTTGGGATCGCCGTAGGCGAGCAGATCGAACGGCCGGCCGCCGTTGGCCGAGAGGACGGTCATGACCTTGCCTGTCCCGAGCGGTTGATGCGCGCCGTGTAGCGGTAGGACGACACGTAGCGCATCTCGCAGTATTCGAAGGGCTGGCGGCGCTCGGACAGTGTTACCCGCTCGCACACCAGAACCGGCGCGCCAACCGGTATGCCGAGCAACGCCGCGTCATCGGCGTTCGCGGCGGCAGCGCCGACGTTTTCCAACCCCTCGGTGGCGGAGATGGAAAAGCGAGCGTCGATCAACGCGTAAAGCGAGCCGGCGGCCTGCAGATCGTCTGCGGAGAGCGTACCCGGCAGGGCGAGGAAGCTCTCCTGTGTGCCGATGCGCTGGCCGTTGAGGGTGCGGATGCGCTTCACTCTCGTCACCGGACGACGCGGCTCGATCTCCAGGACGCCGGCGATGGCGATGCTGGCCGGCACGTCTTCGACTGCGAGGATGATCTGGCCAGGCTCGTCGCCACGCCGCCTGGCGTCGCTGGTGAAGCCATCGAGCACCCGCGCCATCGCACGGACGGCCGGCGGCGCCACGAAGGTGCCGCGCCCCTGCTCGCTGTAAATGGCACCTTCCCTGTCGAGTAGCCGCAGTGCCTTGCGTACCGTCTCCCGGCTCGCGCCCAGTTTGACGGAAAGGTCTCGCTCCGACGCCAACATGCTGTTGGCTTCAAAGGCGCCGCTTTCGATCTCCCGTCGCAACCGCGCCGCTACACGGCGGTAGAGCGCCTCGCCGCCGTTGTCGTCGCCCTCCACAACTCCGTTCATGCGCGGCACCTCCAGTCCATCGATCGCAGTTTCAGTGGTACGGACCTTTCTGTCAACATATGCACGAAATAGGCGATCCAGAGCCTAAACTGCATTGACTGGTACGTACCTATTGGTCTTTGTTGTTGCCAGCACAGGAGCGCATCATGCCGCAGCGTCCCGCATTCATCGCGTTTACCGGCGTCGACCTGGCGACCGTCATCGACGATCTCCGGGCATTGTCAGCTCGCTATCCGATCGAGTGGGGCATTCTTATCGACGCCGCACAGGAAGCCTTGCCGCTGTTCCCGGATGCCGCAACGCGGCAGGCGCTTCTGACGGCTGGCGGGCTGCGTTTCGCCGCTCACGTCTGCGGCGCGGAGGCGCGACGGATTGCCAACGCACCAGATACGGCGATCATCGATCTCGCCGGTTTCTCGCGTCTTCAGGTCAATCATTCCTTCGAGGGCAGCAGCCAAGCGCAGGCGGACAACACCGTCCGTTTCGGGCGCACTCGTGGCCTGCGCGCCATGCTCCAGTGCAAGGGCGCCTTCCCCGCCGACAGCCGCCTCGATTGGTTGTTCGACACCTCCTTCGGACGCGGAACCGCGCCCGGCACCTGGCCGAAGCTACCTGCCGATGGTCCCTTCTGCGGCTTTGCCGGCGGGATCAATCCATCAACTGTCGCCGACGTCCTGAAGGCCGTTGATGCCGCCCCGGGCGCCCTTTACTGGATCGACATGGAATCTGGGGTGCGGACCGACGGCTGGCTCGACCTCGACAAATGCGAAAGCGTCTGCAAGGCGGTTTTCGACTAATTGAGAGCGCAGCGGAAGGAATGGAAATGGCCGCCCAGGAAAAGACCCTCGTCATCTTCGATACCGATCCGGGAATCGACGACGCCATGGCGCTGCTGTTTCTGAAGGCGCAGTCGAGTCTCGAGCTCAAAGCCATCACCACGGTGTTCGGCAATGCGGAGACCGACATCACCACCCGCAACGCCCTCTATCTCACGCAGCGCTTCGGCATCGACGCGCCGGTCTATGCCGGCGCCACCAAGCCGCTCGCCATCAAACGCCTTCCCGCGCCGACCTTTGTCCATGGCGACGACGGTCTCGGTGACGCCGGCATGCTCGACGGTTTCTCGGCCGAGCCGGCGGTGGGCGAGGCCGCCGACAAGATCATCGAGATCGTCCGCGCCAATCCCGGCAAGGTCACCATCCTCGCCGTCGCGCCGCTGACCAATCTGGCGCTGGCAATCCAGCGCGACCCCGGCATCGCCCCGCTGGTCAAAGACGTGGTGGTCATGGGCGGTGCCTTCGCCTGGGGTGGCAAGCGCGGCAACGTCACGCCGGTCGCCGAGGCCAACATTCACAACGACCCTCATGCCGCCGACATCGTCTTCACCGCCGAATGGCCGGTGGCCGCCATCGGTCTCGACGTCACCAGCCACTGCGTCGCCACCAACGCGGATGCTGCCGACCTCGCCGAGAGCGGTGCCGCCGGCCAGTTCCTGTGGGACATCTCGCGCGGCTACGAAGCGCTCTATCTGCGCTCGCAGCATGTGAACGGCTGCTGTCTGCATGACGTTGCCGCCGCCGTCTACCTGGTGGCGCCGGAGCTGTTCACCATGCGCTCGGGCGCGGTGCGCGTCGTGACGGACGGCATCGCCATCGGCCAGTCGATCCAGAAGCTCGACGGCCACGTCTTCGGGCCCAACGCCTGGGAGGGCCATCCCTCCAAGCTCGTTGCCGCCGATGCCGACTATCCCGGCATTGTCCGCGTCTACAAGGATGCCATCCGCTCGCTGCGCTGATCGCCTGCTCTCGCGATCAGCGCGCCTCGAGGTTGCGCAGCAGGCGGTTGCGGTAGGTGTCGAGCACCACGGCGAGCACGATCACCGTGCCGATGACGATCGGCTTGACGTTGTCCTCGGCGCCAAGCAGTTGCAGGCCGGTCGCCAGCACCTGCAGGATGCAGGCGCCGACCAGTGTCCCGACGATCGAGCCCTTGCCGCCCGACAGGGATGTGCCGCCGATGATCACCGCCGCGATGGCGTTGAGCTCGTAGCCGATGCCGGCGATCGGGCTGCCGACGTTGAGGCGCAACAGGAAGACCATAGCGGCGATGCCGGCGGTCAGCCCGCTGATCGTGAACACGGCGATCTTGAAGATGCGCGGATTGTGGCCGGACAGGCGCACCGCCTCTTCGTTGGTGCCGATGGCGAAGACGAAGCGGCCGAACACGGTGAAGCGCAGGATGAACCAGCCGATCACGATGACGACGATGGCGATCAGGAAGATCGATGGCAAGACGCCGAAATAGATCTGATTGCCGAAATCGACGAAGGACTGCGGCAGGCCGGTGATGGTGGAATTGTCGGAGACGACGCGGGCCAGACCGCTCGCTACGTTGAGCATGCCGAGCGTCACGATGAAGGACGGCACCTTCCACTTCTCGCAGACCCAGCCGTTGATGGCGCCGCAGGCCGCACCGGTGGCCATACAGGCGATGAGCGCCAGCGGGATCGATACCCAGGGCGACAGGTCGGGATTGACCATGATGGTGGCGCCGACCACCGTGCATAACGCCAGTACCGAGCCGACCGACAGGTCGATGCCGCCGGTCAGGATGACGAAGGTCATGCCGGCGGCGAGCACGGTGTTGATGGCGATCTGCACGAAGATCTTCAGGAAGTTCTCCGGCGTCGCGAAATAGGGCGCCGTCGCCGAGAAAAACAGCACGATGACCACCAGCGCGATGGCAACACCCGCCTCGCGCATGGAGATGCGCACGAAGTTGTCCCAGACCGAGCCGGTCTTGCGCTCATCCACGCGTTCAGTTCCCTCGGGCACGTCCATACTCCTCATAGGCAAGCGAGAGAATGCGGTTCTGGTCGAACTCGGCGCGCAGCACCTCGCCGGCAATGCGCCCCTTGGAGAAGACCAGGATGCGGTGGCAGATGGACATCAGTTCCGGCAGGTCCGAGGAGACCACCAGGATACCCTTGCCGTCGGCGGCCAGACGCCCCATCAATTCGTAGATTTCCGCCTTGGCGCCGACATCGATGCCGCGCGTCGGCTCGTCGCAGATCAGAACGCTCGAGCCGCGATAGAGCCATTTGGCGACCACCACCTTCTGCTGGTTGCCGCCCGAGAACGTGCCGACCTTATGGAAGATGGTCGGCGTCTTGACGCGCAGGCTGGCGACCAGCCGTTCGGACGCGGCGTTCTCCGCGGCGCGATCGAGCAGCCCCCGGCGCGACAGGCGCTTGAGATCGGTGATGGTGATGTTCTCTGCGCAGCTCATGTCGAGCAGCAGGCCCTGCTGCTTGCGATCCTCGGTCATCAGGCAGATGCCGGCGGCCACCGCCTCCTTCGGCGAGGCGATCTCGACCGGCTGTCCGTTGACGCGGATGGTGCCGGCCGCCTTGGGATCGGCGCCGAAGATGGCGCGCACCGCTTCCGTGCGGCCGCTGCCGACCAGGCCGGCGATGCCGACGATCTCGCCCCTGCGCACCGAGAAGCTGATCTCGGGGCTCGCCTCGGTCAGCTTGAGGCCCTCGACGGCGAGCGCCTCGCCCGAGGGGAGGATATCGTCGCGGAACACGCCCTGGTCCTCGACGGTGCGCCCGACCATCAGGCGCACGATGTCGGGGATGCCGAGGCCCTGGAGCGGCCGCGTCGTCACGTGCTGTCCGTCGCGCAGCACGGTGACGCGGTCGCCGACCTCATAGATCTCCTGCAGGCGGTGCGAGATGTAGAGCGTGGTGACGCCGCGCCTCTTGAGGAGGCGCAGGATATCGAACAGACGGTCGACCTCCTTGGAGGTCAGCGTCGCCGTCGGCTCGTCGAGCACCAGCAACTTGCTCTCGTGGGCGAGCGCCTTGGCGATTTCGACGAGCTGCATCTGCGCCACACCGAGCCGGCTGACCAGCGTCGAGGGCGAAATATCGAGGTCGACCTCGGCCAGCAGTTCGGCGGCGCGGCGGTTCATCTCGCGAAAATTGACGAGGCCGCGCCGACTGGGCAACTGCTCGAACAGCAGGTTCTCCGCCACTGTCAGGTTGCCGAGGAGATTGAGTTCCTGGTGAACGACGCGAATGCCCTTTGAAAAGGCCTCGAGCGGAGAAGCGGGGCGATAGGGAGCGCCGTCGAACCAGATGCTGCCTTCGTCAGGCTGGAAAACCCCGCCGAGCAGGTTGATCAGCGTCGACTTGCCGGCGCCGTTCTCGCCGAGCAGCACGTGGCCCTCGCCGCGTTCGATCTCGAAGGAAACGTTGCGCAGCGCGATGACGCCGGGAAAGCGCTTGCCGACATTCTGAAATCTGAGGATCGGCTCGGTTGAAGGGGGCTGATCGACTCCCGCCGTTCCGACGGGCTCGACGGCCGGCGCCGTCCCCTTGAGATCTGCCGTCATGGACGAAAACACCCCGAATGTGCTGGCGCGGCAGGGACAAAGACTCCGGCACGGGGTGTCCCGTGCCGGATCGAAGGTCGTGCGTGCGATCGATCAGAGATCGGCGGCGGTGATCAGCTTGATGTCGGTCTTGACCCAGCCGGTGAACGTCTCGCCGGCCATTTCGCGCAGGCCATAGTCGACGCCCATGGCGGCCATCTTGGCGCCATACTGCTCGACGGTGGCCAGCATCTTGCCACCCTTGACCAGCGGTTGCACGGCCGGGATGTTGTCGAAGCCGACCACCTGGATCTTGCCCGAAAGACCGGCGGCGTCCAGCGCCTTGACGACGCCGAGCGCCATGGAGTCGTTGGCGGCCATCACACCCTGGATGTCCTGATACTGGGTGAGGAAATTGGTCATCAGCGTGTTGGCTTCCTCGGTTTCCCAATGGGCCGTCTTGCTGTCGAGCAGCTCAAGCTTGCCCTCGGCGATCGAATCCATGAAGCCGGCCTTGCGCTGCTGGGCGTTGTCGGCTTCCGGATTGCCTTCGAGGATGACCACCTTGCCGCCGGCGCCCAGCGCTTTGGCCAGCGCATCGCCGGCCAGCTTGGCACCGCCGCGATTGTCCGGACCGAAGAAGGCCAGATCGATGCCGGCGTTCTTCTTGGCGCCAGCGTCGAGTTCCACGTCGATGTTGATGACCTTGACGCCGGCCTTCAGCGCCTTGGCGAGCGGGGTGACCATGGCTTTGGAATCGGCCGGCGCGACGACGATGATGTCGTACTTCTGGGTGACGAAGTTCTCGACCGCGTCGACCTGGGCGGCGAAATCGCGCTCGTCCTTCATGCCGACGGCCTTGAAGTCGAACTTGTCGGTGTTCTCGGCAGCGTATTTCTCGGCGCCGGCCTGCATCTGCTTGAAGAACTCGTTGGCGAGCGACTTCATCACCAGGCCGACCTTGGGCTTGGCGGCGGCGAAGCTGGGCGCCACGCCCGAGACCAGAACGAGCGAACCGGCGGCGCCGGCCAACAGCAGCTGACGGCGGTTCATGCCGGACAGACTCCGGCCGTCCGAAGAAAATGACGTCATTTTGCCCTCCCAGGCGAACGTTTTCTTTGAGCCGGACCCAATGCACCGGCCCGATGAAACGTTTCCAAAGAAAACTACCAGCAACGGCCTGTTGCTTCAAGGCAAGGCGCCTTGGCTCCAACCAAAGTCGATGGCTCGCGGGGACGCCGGTGATTCCAGCAAAGGGCGCTCGGCCTGGGGTTTGCCGGTGGCGACCGGGTCAGGCCGGTGGCGCACAGGTTTCGCGGAGCACCATCGTGCAGGGGAAGATGTGGCTCGTCGCATTGTCGAGCGGCTCGCCGCCGATCAACAGGTCGGTGGCGCAATTGGCGATCAGCGCCATCGGCTGGGCGGCCGTCGTCAGGCGCGGCGCCACCAGGTCGGCGAGCAGGATGCCGTCGAAGCCGACGACCGACAGTTGGTCCGGAATGGCGATTCGGCGGTCAAAGGCGGCGCGCAGCACGCCGATGGCCTGCTGGTCCGAGCAGGCGAACACCGCGGTCGGCCGTGGGCCGGTGCCGGAGAGCAGTGCCTCGGCTGCCTGACGCCCGCCTTCATAGTCAAAGGGGGCGGAAATCACGTAGGTCGCAGGATCGAGATCGGCCTCGGCGAAGCGGTCGGCCATCACGTCCATGAACCCGGCAAGGCGCTCTCGGGCGACGAAAGATCTCTCGGGGCCGGAGATGCAGGCGATGCGCCGGTGGCCGAGCGATACCAGATAGTCGGCGGCCGCGCGTGCGCCAGCCCGATGGTCGGCGGCAACGAAGGGGTGGCCGGCGATGTGGCGGTCGACGACGACAAGGCGCACGCCACCGGGATTGGCAATCGTCTCGGCGCGGTTGCTCGGCACCAGCACCACGCCTTCGACCTTGCGCCGCACGAGGTTGGCGATCAATTCCTCCTCGCTTTCGGCCTGCTCGTCGGAGCTGGCGAACAATACGCTGTAGCCGCGCTCCTTGGCACGCAACTCGATGCGCTGCATGAGTTCGGCGAAGAACGGGTTGCGCAGGTCAGGAATGATCACGCCGAGCGTGCGATTGGTACCGCGCCTCAAGCTTTGCGCGGCGGTGTCTGGCTGGAAGCCCAGCTCGGCGATGACTTGCAGGACGACACGCCGCTTGGCATCGGTGACCGAGGGATGTCCGTTGACGACCCGTGAAACCGTCCCGACGGACACACCGGCCTGCCTGGCAACGTCGCGGATTGTCGTGCGCTGTTTCACGCTGGGCTCTATGTTCAATTGGCCGCCTATGCATATCCCGAATGGTGATGATTTCAACGGGATTTTCGCGGAGCCGGCCTCGGTCGCCGCCTGTGCGGTGCCTGACTCTGCCAGGCCTCATTTCGCCTGCCGGCTCCGGGAGGTCGGATGTTCCGAGCGCAGGCGGACGCCCCTGGTGGCAGAGCAGGCGCGACCTTCGGGCGGTCGTTCTGACTTGATCGATTTTCGAAATCGCCCATATTGGTCAAAGGTCTGTCGACCTGACCTGCCTGAGTGGTGGTCATCCCCCGAAAATCCAGCCCTGACGGAGGCCCTTCATGCCGCACGATACGTCCCTCATTTCGACGATCGTCGGCGGCCTGGTCCTGGCCTTCATTTTTGGCACCATTGCCCATCGCTTCCGCCTGCCGCCGCTTGTCGGCTACCTCTTCGCCGGCATGCTGGTCGGGCCGCACACGCCGGGCTTCGTCGCCGACCAGGCCCTGGCGCCGCAACTGGCCGAGCTCGGCGTCATCCTGCTGATGTTCGGCGTCGGCCTGCATTTCGCGCTGAAGGATCTCCTGTCGGTGCGCTTCATCGCCTTGCCGGGCGCCATCGGTCAGATCGCCATTGCCACGCTGCTCGGCTGGGGGCTTGGCGAAACCATGGGCTGGTCCTTCGGCGCCAGCCTGATCTTCGGCGTGGCGCTTTCAACCGCCTCGACGGTGGTGCTCCTCAAGGCGATGCAGGATCGGCGGCTCGTTGACAGCGAACGCGGCCGGATCGCCATCGGCTGGCTGATCGTCGAAGACCTGGCCATGGTGCTGGTGCTGGTGCTGATTCCGGCGGCGGCCAGCGTATCGGGCGGCGGCGTCAGCGCCTATTCCGACCCGCTTGCCGCCATGGCCAGCCGGCTGATCGGCATCGACCTCGGGGTTGGCGGCATTGTGGCGGCGACTTTGTTCAAGGTGGCGATCTTCGTTGCGCTGATGCTGGTGGTCGGCCGGCGCCTGATCCCGGCCATCCTGCACCGTATCGCCCATACCGGGTCGCGCGAGCTGTTCCGGCTCGGCGTTCTTGCCATCGCGCTCGGCGTCGCCTTCGGGGCGGCGGAACTGTTCGGAGTCTCGCTCGCCCTCGGCGCCTTCTTCGCCGGCATGGTGCTGTCCGAAAGCGAGCTCAGCCACCGGGCTGCCCAGGAAAGCCTGCCGTTGCGCGACGCCTTCTCGGTGCTGTTTTTCGTCTCGGTCGGCATGCTGTTCGACCCGAACATCCTCGTCAAAGAGCCGTTCATCCTCCTCGCCACTCTGGCCATCATCCTGATCGGCAAGACGGTGGCCGCCTTCGTCATTGTGCTGGTCTTCCGCCGGCCGGTGAAGACGGCGCTGACCATTTCCGCCAGCCTCGCCCAGATTGGCGAGTTCTCCTTCATCCTGGCGGAAATGGGTGTCGGCCTCGACATCCTGCCGGCGGAGGGGCGCGATCTCATCCTGGCCGGCGCGTTGATCTCCATCATTCTCAACCCGCTGATGTTCAGCCTTGCCGACCGGTTGCGCCCCACTCTCGAGGCGTGGCTGGAACCAGTGCCGGACACCGAAGCGTCGGTGGCGGCGACCGAGGCCGAGACGCCTCCGACGGCCACTGGCGGCGATGACGAGGCGGCCCAACCGACCGCGCTCTCCGGCCATCTGGTGGTGATTGGCTATGGCCGGGTCGGCAGCGTCGTTGCCGATGACCTCGCCGGCCGCGGCGTCCCGTTGCTGGTGATCGAGGATGCCGAAGACCGGGTGCGGCGGCTGCACGACAAGGGTATCGAGACCATTGTCGGCAATGCCGCCGATGGTCGTGTGCTGGCCCTTGCCGGTCTGGGGCGGGCGGAAGCGTTGTTGGTCGCGATCGCCAACGGCTTTGAGAGCGGGCAGGCCGTCGAACAAGCGCGCCGGATCAACCCCGGGCTTCTGATCGTCGCCCGTGCCCATTCGGACGAAGAGGTGGAGTACCTGTTGCGCCACGGCGCCAACACGGTAATCATGGGCGAACGCGAGATCGCCCTCGGCATGCTGAAGATCCTGGCTGCCCGCCCGACTGCATCGTCGGATGCCGCCAACGGATCGTCGCCGCCCGACACGGCGGCGAGCGAAACCGAAGAAGGAAAGCCAGCCGCGTGAGATCCGAAGCCGCGCCAGTCCCCTTTGTCACGCGCCGCATGACGGCGCCGACGACGGCTATCGCGCTTCTGTCGGCTCTTTTCTTTGCTCTGGTGCTGCACTTGGGGCTCGGTACAGGCGGTGGCCTGTCGGCGCAGAGCCTTGGCACCGGCGATCACGCTGCCCTCCGGCACTCCGTCGTCGTCCGCGATGGCCTCAGACCGATCGTCGCCGCCGAACACGGCGATCGAACTTCGGCGCCGCCGCCCCAGCCGCCGGCCGCGCTTGTCTCGATGACCGCCGCCGCGCCGCTCCGGTCTGCTTGCCTCCATTGTCGTGCGTTCGCCAGCGACGTCCGCGCCTGTCGTCGTGTCGCCGGCAACCGGCCACGCGCGCCGCCCGTCGCCGCCTGATTTCCAGAACCCGACATCAGGAACCGCGACCGCTTGCCCTTCGATGAGGCGCGGCCGCCCGGCATGGACAATTCAATGAAGACTTCCCGCTGGCTGGTGGCCCTCTATTCGGCCATCATCGCCCTTGGCATCCTCGTCACGCTTCCGAACGTGGTGCCGCAATCCGCCCTCGACAGTTTTCCCTCCTGGCTGCCGCACGACAGAGTGTCGCTCGGCCTCGACCTCCGGGGCGGTTCGCACCTGGTCCTCGAGGTGGACGCTGCCGACCTCGTCAAGGAGCGGCTGCAGACGCTGACCCAGGATGCCCGCCGCGCGCTGCGCGAGGCAAAGATCGGCACGGCGTCGATCCGCCGCACCGGTAACGCCGTGACGGTCAACCTCGACGACCCGGCGCTGACGGGCCGTGCCGCCGAGGAACTCGGCAAGCTCGCTGCGGCGATCGGCAACCCCGGCCTCGGCATGGCGGCCAGCGATCTCGACGTCCGCCAGAGCAGTGGTACCGTGACGCTCGCTCTCACCGAGGCCGGCCTTACCGACCGTACGGCGGCGGCCATCGAACAAAGCCTTGAGATCATTCGCCAGCGTATCGATCAGGTTGGCGTTGCCGAGCCGACCATCCAGCGCGTCGGCAGCGACCGCATCCTGGTGCAGCTGCCCGGCGTGCAGGATCCGGCGCGCATCCGCGAGCTGCTCGGTTCGACGGCGAAGATGAGCTTCCACATGCTTTCGGATTCGGCGACGGCCGATCTGGTGCCGCCGGGCGTTACCATGCTGCGGGATGAAGTCGGCCGGGCCTATCCGGTCGAGGACCGCGTCGAACTCTCGGGTGACCGGCTCACCGACGCTCGCGTCGGCTTCGACCAGACCACCAACGAGCCGATCGTCTCCTTCCGCTTCGATTCGGCCGGCGCCGCCCGCTTCGCCGATATCACGCGCGCCAACGTCGGCCGTCCCTTCGCCATCGTGCTTGATGACAAGGTGCTGAGTGCGCCGGTGATCCGCGAGCCGATCACCGCCGGTTCCGGTCAGATCTCCGGCAGCTTCTCGGTTCAGAGCGCCACCGACCTGGCGGCCATGCTGCGAGCCGGCGCGCTGCCGGCCAAGCTGACGGTGATCGAGGAGCGCACCGTCGGTGCCGATCTCGGCGCCGACGCCATCAGGATGGGCGTCGTCACCGGCCTTGTCGGCTTTGCCCTGGTGTTTGGCTTCATGCTGGTGCTCTACGGCGCCTGGGGGCTGCTCGCCAACCTGGCGCTCGCCCTCAACGTCATTCTCACCTTTGCCGGCCTGACGCTGCTCGGGGCGACGCTGACGCTGCCGGGTATCGCCGGCATCGTGCTCGGCATCGGCCTTGCCGTCGATGCCAACGTGCTGATCAACGAGCGTATCCGCGAGGAATCGCGCAAAGGCCTGAGCGCCATCGCCGCGCTGGATGCCGGCTTCAAGCGTGCCTACTCGACCATCGTCGATGGCAACGTCACGGCGCTGATCGCCTCGGTGCTGTTGTTCTGGTTCGGCTCCGGCCCGGTGCGTGGCTTTGCCGTCACCATGGGCATTGGGCTTGCCATCTCGATGTTCACAGCCGTGTCGGTTGTGCGTGTGCTGATGCTGGCAATCGTCCGGCGCAAGAAGCTCAAGAAGATGACCATCCGGCCGCTGTTCCCGGTCAAGCTGATCCCCGACGGCACGGCCATTCCCTTCATGCGGGCCCGCTTCTTCGGTATCGGCTTCTCGGCCTTCCTGTCGCTCGCCTCGATAGGCCTGTTCCTCTATCCGGGCCTCAACTACGGCGTCGACTTCCGCGGCGGTATTCAGTTGCAGGTGGAGACGACGAACCCCGCCGACCTCGCGGCTTTCCGCTCCGGTCTTGATGGCTTGGGCCTCGGCGAAGTGGCATTGCAGGCCTTTGGCGACGACAACCACCTGCTCGTCCGTGTCGAGCGACAGGCGGGTGGCGAAGAGGCGCAGTCAGTGGCCGTCGAACAGTTGCGGCAGGAGGTGACGAAGATCGACGCATCGGCGAAGATAATCGGCACCGAGGTCGTGGGGCCGAAGGTGTCCGGCGAACTCGCCACCGCCGGTGTTCTGGCCGTGATCTTCGCCAGCCTGGCCATGCTGGTCTACATCTGGGTCCGCTTTGAATGGCCCTTCGCGGTGGGCGCCATCGCCACGCTGATCCTCGACGTTACCAAGACCGTCGGCTTCTTCGCTCTGACCGGGCTCGACTTCAACCTGACGGCCATCGCCGCCTTGCTCACGCTGGTCGGCTATTCGGTCAACGACAAGGTGGTCGTCTATGACCGCATGCGCGAGAACATGCGCCTCTACAAGACGATGCCGCTGCGCGAATTGATCGACAAGTCGATCAACGAGACACTGGCGCGCAGCCTCTACACCTCGGTCACCGCTTTCCTGTCGCTGTTGCCAATGGCGGTCTGGGGCGGCAGCGCGGTGGAAAGCTTCGCCGTGCCGATGATCTTCGGCATCGTCATCGCCGCCTCATCGTCGGTGTTCATTGCCGCGCCGATCCTGCTGTTCCTCGGGGACTGGCGGACGCGGCGGCGGCGCAACCAGATCGCGGCCATCGCCAACGCGCCATCCGAGGCCTGACGGGAAGAGAGCAGACCGGGTGACCCCGGCCTGCTCTCCTCTCTCCTTAGAAAAAATCTCAAGTTCATAGGTCATTTCACGCGGTTGTCCCGATACTCGGGGCGGGACCACCGGGCTAGTCTTGTCCTGTCAGGGGATCCGCGACGTCCCCCTTCATCTCTCAATAAAGGCAAGCACCATGCCCACCACAACGGACAACCTCAAGGAAGCCTTCGCCGGCGAAAGCCAGGCCAATCGCAAGTATCTTGCCTATGCCGACGCCGCCGTCCGGGAAGGCAAGCCGGGCGTTGCCAAGCTGTTCCGCGCCGTTGCCGCCGCCGAGACCATCCACGCCCACGCTCACCTCCGGGCGCTCGGCGCCATCAAGGGCACGCTCGACAACCTCACCGATGCCATGGAAGGCGAGAGCCACGAGTTCACGTCCATGTATCCGGCGATGGTCGCGACGGCCAAGGCCGAGGGACACAAGCGCGCCATCCGCTCGATGAGCGAGGCGATGGAGGTCGAGAAGATCCACTACGGCCTGTTCGGCGACGCGCTCGAGGCGGTCAAGGCCGGCAAGGATCTCGGCGATGTCGTCATCCGCATCTGCCCGAACTGCGGCCACACGGTGATCGGCGACGCCCCCGAGGCCTGCCCGGTCTGCGCCTGCGCCGGCGAGCATTACAAGATCATCGAGTGATCCAGCTTGGCGCCGTCGGGACGAGCGGCGGCGCCAGCCCTGGACATAGCCGGCCCGGCGTAACTGTCGCTGGACGCGCAAGCGCGTCTTGGTGGATGCGTGGCAAGGAAAAAGTGGTGCCGCACGACGGATTCGAACCGCCGACCCCATCATTACGAATGACGTGCTCTACCAACTGAGCTAGTGCGGCGCCGACGCGGGGAATAGCTCCCGCGGGACGGGGCGTTGATACCGGCATCGCCGGGCAATTTCAAGCGCTGCCTCCGAAGAAAATGAAGCCGGCACCGATCGCCTCAGCTGAAGGGCGATTGCGGGGTCAGGCTGCGGGCGAGCCCCTTGCCGTTGGCTGGACCTGGATCGTCAGGCGGCGGCGGCAGCACCGCCAGCGGATCGTCGGCCTGACCAACTGCCGCCAGCGGCGGCTCGGGGGCGACCGTCGGCTTCACCGGTGCGGTCGGATTGGCACTGGCGGGGGGCATCTCGACCTTCGGCGGCGCCACGACGGGTTCGGGTTCAGCTTCGGTGACCAGCACCGGTGGCGCCTTTTCCGACTCCACGATGGCGGGCGGCGCGGCGGACTGCGGCGTTTCCACCTCGACGTCCGGCAGCGCGTCCTGGAAGACGGGTTGATGCGGCGTCGCGGCGATGACGGCGAGGTCGTTGCCGTCGATCGCCTCGCCGGTCTCGCGCTCGGCGGGTACGCGCCATTCCACCGCGTCGAGGCGGCCGGACAGCGGGGACAGCGGCTGCCAGGCGTCGAGCATCAGGCCGTCGGCGGTCCAGGCGGCATCGCGCGGCGCTCGCACGGCGCGGCCAAGCCATTCGCGGACCCGGCCGACGTCGCCGCTCTCGCTTTCCTCAAGCTCGGCCATCATCAGGCAGACGCGCTCGGTCGGCGCCTGCCGCAGCGCCTTGGCAAGCGCCTCGCGGGCCAGCGCGAATTCGCGCGCGTCGAGGGCGGCGCGGGCGACGGTGACAGCGCCTTCGGGATGGACGGGCTTCAGGTTTTCCAGCACATGGGCGCGTTTCAGCCGGTCGCGCGCTGAATCGCCGGGCCTCAGGTGCAGGTAGGCGGCGGCGAGGTCGGGGTGGGGCATGACCTTCCAGGTGGCTTCCAGCACCTTGGCCGCCCGGCGGGTGTCGAGCTGGCGGGCCAGCGTGCGGGCAGCAATGGTCGCGGCCGGCACGAAGGCTGGCGCGATCTTGTGGGCCTCGAGCGCAAAGGCCCGGGCCTTGTCCGGTTCGCCATCCTCGATCTCAAGGGCGCGGGCGGTGAGCAGCACGGCCCGGAGCCGGGCGGTGTCGCCCTTGCCGATCAGA
>JAGSYU010000278.1 GCA_018262575.1 Pseudomonadota bacterium
CTTGGGGCGACCCCAGAGGTTCTCGCCCATGCGGCGGTCGATCTTGTACTTTGCACTATGGCGCTTAGACATCGCGTATCCCGCTTTTTGTCAGTGTTTATTCAGGACTCGCGCCCTCCTCTGCTCCGATGAGGCCCGAAGACCACCCGAAACCGACAGGGAAACACTGCGCGCGGCAGGTCCCCCACGGGACACGTGAACGGCCACGCCGGCTCCTCGTTACCAAGGAGCCGGCGGGTTGAGGGGTGAATAATCGAGTGGGTTGTCGCTGTCAAACTGAAAGCGCGGCATTTCCGCCTTTTTCAGTTACCCGCGGGCGATTTTCAATGCTTCGCCAGCGAACAGGTCGCCGCCGTCCTCGAACCCAAAGGCGTCGAGCATGGCAGGAACCGGCCGACGGCCGGTCGAGAAAAAGCGGTGCGGAGCGCCTTCGTCACGCGACCGGCCGGCGCCAGCCGTCACCGTCGCCACGCGGCGGGCAATGGCCGGCGCCGGATCGATCCATTCCACGGGCCACGGGGCGAGCGCCCGCAATCGGTCGAGCACCAGGGGGTAGTGGGTACAGGCGAGCACCACCGTATCGGTCCGCCTCCCAGCCTCTTCCACGAAACAGGGGGCGATCTCGGCCAGCAGTTCGGCATCCGTGACCGACTCGCCGGAAACCGCGCGCTCGACAAGCTCGGCCAGGACCATTGAACCGACCAGCGTAAAGCGGCAGTCACCACCGAATCTGTCGATCAGGCCACGCGTATAGTCGCGCTTCACCGTGCCGGGCGTTGCCAGCACCGAGGCGAGTCGCGACCGGCTGTGCTCGGCGGCCGGCTTCACCGCCGGCACCGTACCGACGATCGGCAGCTTGAAGCGGGCCCTGAGTGGCGGCAGCACCAGCGTCGAGGCGGTATTGCAGGCGATCACCAATGCCGCCGGATCGAGGGCGGCCAGCGCCGTCTCCATCAGCGACAGCACGCGATCGATCAGCACGCCCGGCTCCAGCGCGCCATAGGGGAAGACGGCGAGGTCGGCGACATAGTCCATGCCGACACCCGGCAGCGCCTTGCCGATCTCGCGGGCGACCGAAAGGCCGCCGACGCCGCTGTCGAACACCAGGATGCGCATGGAAGTCCTTGAAACCTGTCTCGTCCGCCCAAGCCTTGCCAGCCGAATGCGGCGACATCGGGCCGGACTCATCCTCGGACCGCAGGGTTAACGAAATCTTGCAGCTAGGCTTCGCTATCGTCGGCGAGCCGCTTCTTCGGCCGGTGGTTCTTGCCATCGAGGCAGGTGATGATGCCGCGCAGCGTCCGGATTTCCTGCTGCGTCAGCTGCTGGCGCTGGAAGATGGCGCGGAGATTGTGGATCATCGTCGGCCGCTTCTCGGGCGGATGGAAGAAATGCCGCTCGTCGAGCACTGATTCCAGGTGATCGAACAGGCCGAGCAGTTCGGCCTTGCCAGCCGGCGGCGACCGGTCGGAAGCGGCAAAGGGCAACGCGCTGTCGGGATCGTCAAAGCCGGCCTTGCGCCACTCGTAGGCGACCACCAACACCGCCTGGGCGATGTTGAGGGAGGCATATTCGGGCACCACCGGCAGCGTCAGGATTTCGTCGGCCAGCGCCACCTCGTCATTGTTGAGGCCCCAGCGCTCACGGCCGAACAGCAGACCGACCGCGGCGCCCTGCCCTTCCAGCGCCCGGATGTGCCGGGCGGCGTGGACCGGCCCACGCACCGCCTTGGTGACGTCGCGGTCGCGCGCCGTCGTCGCGTAGACAAAGGACAGATCGGCGATCGCGTCCTCGAGCCGCCCGTAGACGCGGGCCGCCTCAATGATATGCGTCGCCTTGGCGGCGTTGGCGTCCGCCTTCTCGTTGGGCCAGCCATCGCGCGGGGCGACGATCCGGAGATCGGACAACCCGAAATTGGCCATGGCCCGCGCCGCCGCGCCGATGTTCTCGCCCATCTGCGGCTCGCAGAGGATGATGGCCGGTCCGCGCCCGGCTGCTGTGTCGTCCGACATGATGCTGGTCCCGCTTTTCGGCGCGGGTTTGGCACATCGGGCCGACCAAGGAAAGGGAGAAATCCAGGCCGGACGTCCTCGTCCTGGTTGGGGGGCCGTCTTGGCGGAGGTGGCGCGCTTGCTACGCGCCACCCCTTGTCGGTCTTAGCGCGGCCCGGCGACAGAGGCCGTCCGCTCGGCGCCCTGCCGCTCCAGCATCCAGCCGGGATATTCGGCCGGCAGCGCCGAGACGGCGTCGAGGCGGACGAGATCGTCGGCTGACAGAACCACCTCGCCAGCCGCGATATTGTCGTCGAGTTGCTCGACCGACTTGGCGCCGATGATCACCGAGGTGACGAACGGCTTGTGCAGCACGTAGGCGAGCGCGATCTGCGCCACCGACACGCCCTTCGTCTTGGCGATCTCGGCCATCACGTCGATGGAGTCGAAGGCGCGGTCCTTGTTGACCGGCGGGAAGTCGAAGCTGACGCGGCGAGCGCCCTCCGGCCCCGAGCCGTCGCGGTTGTACTTGCCGGACAGCAGACCGCCAGCCAGCGGGCTCCACACCATCAGGCCGACCTTTTCGGCAAGCAGCAGCGGCGCGATGTCGCGCTCAAGGTCGCGGCCGGCGATGGTGTAATAGGCCTGCAGGCTGGCGATGCGGTCGAGGCCGAGCCGATCGGCGATGCCGAGTGCCTTCATGATCCTCCAGGCCGGCCAGTTGGAGACGCCGACGTAGCGGATGAGGCCGTCGCGAACGAGGTCGTCGAGCGCCCGCACCGTCTCCTCGATCGGCGTCACCGGGTCGGTGCCGTGGATCTGGTAGAGGTCGATATAGTCGGTGCCGAGCCGCTTCAGGCTGGCCTTGACGCC
>JAGSYU010000037.1 GCA_018262575.1 Pseudomonadota bacterium
GGTATGGAACCGCGGATAAACTCTCTCCGACTGCTTTGCAGGATCTATCCCCTTACGGGATACTGATCTCACGGTCCCGCTCGTCGCGCGCTGGCCGTGAGGCCTTAACGCCGGATCTTCCATAGATAGCCGGCGCCGCGCGACCCCCCAGCTCTTCCAAGACGCATCCGCTCGATCACGGGCGGCTCTCTTTTTAAGGAAACCAATATGGTTCTCACTGCTCGTCGGCGGGCCTCGCCCGCTATCACGCTCTCTCGCTCCGATCACGAGCGTCTCGTCAACCTCGCCGACGTGCTCGCCGACCGCGATCCCGCGACCGCCGATCAACTGGCCGCCGAACTCGACCGGGCGCGGGTCGTCGCCGACGGCCGCCTGCCGCCGGGGACGGTGCGTATTGGCGCTGCCGTACGGTTCAGCCTGGACGGAGCCGAGCCCCGCACCGTCCACCTGGTCTATCCAGGCGAGGCGGATATCGAGAAGGGGCGCATCTCCGTTCTGACGCCGGTCGGCACCGCACTGATCGGGCTGACGGCCGGACAGAGCATCGACTGGATCGGCCGGGATGGCCGGTCGCGGCGCCTGAATGTCCTTGAGGTCATGGCCGGCGAGCCTGTGACCGCTTGAGGAGGATCAGGACGGCTGGCCGCTAAGGCGCAGCGGCATGTCGAGGATGTGCCCGTTTTCGGCCGAGAAGGTGACCACGCCGCCGCAGGCTCGCGCCAGTCCGTCGACCAAAAGGCGTCGCTCCACCGCTGCTGCCCGCGCCTCGGCGTCGCCCGCCGCCGCTCGCCCACCCGCTGGGCGGACCGTCGCGACGAGCCGGCCGGACGCGGCCCGGAGCGACACGGTCGCCACGCCACCGGCCGCCGCGGCGTCGCCCGCCTCCGCAAGAAAGCCCTCGACAAGGTCGGCATAGAGCGTTGGGCTGGTCTCGATGGGAAGAGGTAGCGACGGGGCCAGGAAGTGGACAGCGCCGGCCGCTCCGGCTCTCAGCCCCTGCTTCTTGACGGCGTCAACGAAAAAGGGGATGGCGTCAAAGCGCTGGACGCCAGCGCCGAACCGGCTTGCCGCGTCAAGGTCGGCGATCGAGCGGACAAGCGCTGCACGCCGGACATCCATGTCCACTGGCTGATTGCCGCCCCGCTTGGGGCGTAGCGCGAGACCAGTGGAATAGAGGTTGGACATGAGCGCCCTGAGCATCAGCGCCGCGTCGCGGCGCGACGCCGGGCGGCGTGGCAGCAGTGTTGAGAAAACACGGTCGAGCGTCGCCGCCGCCAGATCGCTCTTGGTGAGCAGCCCATCAGCACCAGCCCGGCGACCAATCAGTTCGATGTCGTCGTTGTCGAGCGCCGAGGTGAGGATCACCGGCACATCGGCCACCGCCTTGATCTCGTCGATCAGCGCCATGGTGGTCTGGCCGGCCATCCAGAATTCGCACAACACGACATCGCAAGGCTGGCGCGACAATGCCGACAATGCCGCTTCGCGGGTACCGGCGGCGACAAAGGTTACGGAAAAGCTCGGCAGTTCGCCGACAAGCCGACCGATCAGAAAGGTGTCTTCCGGCGTATCGCCGACATGCAGAACGGTGATCGCTCGCCGCAACATTGCTTCGTCGGCAGCGCCGACAAGCCGAAGGCGCCGTGCTTCGCGCGTTTCCTCGATGGCTGGAATGAACGGCCCCGACAGTCGCGCCATGAACGATCCTCTTCCCTCTCCACGCCCCGGCTATCGAATCGCATCTTCACCGCGGACCATAAAAATATGCAGGAAACTGCGAAAAAAGTAGTTAACGAGCCGTTAATTTCCCCTGTTAGCTGAATATGTGCACATGAATTTCAGTTGCCCCGGTTGCGGCGGACAATTGCGCTTCGCAGCATCCTGCCACTGGAAAAGCGCCGCCAAACGGGCGATAGAGAAGCCTTGCTTCTGGAGCATTCGCCGGAAAAGTTGCGAAATTTTTCGGATTGGGCGGGTGCCTGAAAAAGAGATGGAGCAAAAGCCTGCATCACCTGCTGGCTTTGTTCCGGCGTCCCAGGGAGGACGTCGACAGGAACCGAGGAGTTTTCCATGTCCATTCTGGTGACCGGTGGCGCCGGCTATATTGGCAGTCACATGGTGCATGCCCTCGTCGACCGCGGCGAGAGCGTCGTCGTGCTCGACGATCTCTCAACTGGCTATGACGCCGTCATTCCGGGCGCGGCGACCCTGGTGGTCGGTGATATCGGAGACGGCACCCTGGTCGACAAGCTGATCGCCGATCACGGTATCACCGCCATCGCCCATTTCGCCGGCTCGATCGTGGTGCCGGATTCGGTGACGGATCCGCTGTCCTACTATGAGAACAACACGGTGAAGTCGCGTTCGCTGATCGCCGCGGCGGTGCGCGGCAAGGTCAAGGCCTTCCTGTTCTCGTCGACGGCTGCCGTCTACGGCGAACCGGGCGTCGATCTCATCGACGAGAAGGTGCCGCTCGGGCCGGTGTCGCCCTACGGGTCGTCCAAGTGGATGACCGAGATCATGCTGCGTGACAGCGCCTATGCCTACGGTTTCCACTACGCGGCGCTGCGCTATTTCAACGTTGCCGGCGCCGATCCGAAAGGCCGCACCGGCCAGTCGAGCAAGCGCGCCACCCACCTGATCAAGATCGCCGCCCAGGCCGCCCTCGGCCAGCGCGACGGCATGGACGTCTTCGGCACCGACTATCCGACCCCGGACGGCACCTGTCTCAGAGACTATATCCACGTCACTGATCTCATCGAAGCGCATGTGCTGACGCTGATGCACCTGATGGCCGGCGGCGATACCTTTGTCGCCAACGCCGGCTATGGCCGCGGCTTCTCGGTGCTGGACGTGATCGACTCGGTGAAGCGCGTCTCCGGCGTCGATTTCCCCGTCCGCCTGGCGCCGCGTCGCGCCGGTGACCCGCCATCGCTGGTCGCCGATTCGAGCCGCCTGCGCGCCATCACCGGCTGGCAGCCGAAGCTCGACGATCTCGATACCATCGTCGGCCACGCTCTTGCGTGGGAAAAATCACTCGCCGCCCGCAACGTCCAGCGTTGAACCGCGCACCCCGCCCGGCCGATTTCGGCCGGGTGTTCCCTTCCCGAAGAGGTTTCCCTCATGGCCGTCGCTACGCTGCAGAAAGCCGTCACCGTTGGCTCCGTCGCCTTCGCCAACACCGCCCCCTTCGTGCTGATCGCCGGCCCGTGCCAGATCGAGAGCCGCGAGCACGCGCTGAAGATCGCCACCTTTCTGTCGCAGACCGCCAAGGCGGCCGGCGTGCCCTTCGTCTTCAAGGCGTCCTACGACAAGGCCAACCGGACCTCGCTTGCGGGGGTGCGCGGCGTCGGCATCGAGGCGGGCCTGTCCATCCTCGCCGAGGTACGCGATCGCCTGGGCTGCCCGGTGCTCACCGACGTCCATGACATCGAGCAGACGCGACGGGCCGGCGAAGTGGTCGACATCCTGCAAATCCCCGCCTTTCTCTGCCGCCAGACCGACCTGCTGATCGCCGCCGGAGAGACCGGCAAGACCGTCAATATCAAGAAGGGACAATTCCTCGCGCCCTGGGATATGCAGAACGTTGCCGACAAGGTGGCCTCGACCGGCAACGAGCGCATCCTGCTCACCGACCGCGGCACCTCCTTTGGCTATGGCGCGCTGATCACCGATTTCCGGGGTCTGCCGACCATGGCCGAAACGGGGTATCCGGTGGTGTTCGACGCGACCCACTCGGTGCAGGAGCCCGGCGGTCGCGGCACGTCATCTGGTGGAAAGCGCGTCTTCGCACCGGCGCTGGCCCGTGCCGCGGTGGCGGTCGGTTGCGCAGCCGTGTTCATCGAGGCGCATGACGACCCCGACCGTGCGCCGTCCGACGGGCCGAACATGCTGCCGCTTCCCTGGATCGCGCCGTTGCTCGCCGACCTCAAGGCGCTCGACGTCGTCGCCAAGAATCGCGCGCTCATGGAAGGCTACTGAGCGGCTGACGCCTGGCCGGCCGGCGGGGTGGATGCAAATTCCGACTTGAGGCCGGCGACGACGCCATCGGCGCCGGTGATCGCCATCATCAGGTTGCCGAGCGCACCGACGTCCGGATCGGGGAGTGCCGCCATCAGCGCCGTCGCCTGCCGTGACAGGTCGTCGAAGCCGACGTTGGCCGCCGAGCCCTTCAGCGTGTGCAGGCTGCGTTTGGCAAGTTCGGCATCGCCGCTTGCGAGGGCCATCGACAGGTCGGTGAGCAGACTTGCCGCGTCGGCGGCAAAGGCGTCGAGCAGAAAGGCCGTGTCCTCAGGACCGAGTTCGCGCAGGAGCGCGTCGATCCGGCGACGATTGACCGTTTCACCGCGCGGTGCATCGCCGTCGCGAACAGGCCGCGCCGCCGGGGCTCTGCCCTCGGGCAGGGCGGCGAGAACCGAAAGCAGATCATCCCGCTCGACGGGCTTGGGCAGGAAGGCGTTCATGCCGGCTTTGCGGCAAGCCTCGCGGTCGGCGGCAAAGGCGTTGGCGGTCATGGCGACGATCGGCACATTGCGGCCACGTCCGCTCGACCGGCGGATGGCGCGCGTTGCCTCAAGGCCATCCATCACCGGCATCTGCATGTCCATGAACACGACGTCGAAGTCGCGGGCATTGACCATGGCCAGCGCCTCGGCGCCGTTCTCGGCCAGCGCCGCCTCGATGCCGAGGCGGGCGAGCAGGCGGAGTGCGACCTGCTGGTTGATGCGATTGTCCTCGACCACCAGCACCTTCAACCCCTTCGGCACCGCCGCTTCTTCGCCCGGAGAGCGGCTGTCTTCAGCTTCGAGGCTGCCGGCGATGGAGGCGGTGATGACGGCCGGCGTCAGCATGTTGGTGTGGCGGGTGAGTTTGCCGGCACAGTAGGGCGCCGTCGGTGAAAAGGCGATGTCGAGCCGCGCCCGTCGATGGTCGGGCGGCAGCGTTGCAACGGTTAGGGCGATATCGGCCTCGGTGCCGGTCTCGACGGTGCCGGCACCGAAATAGGCGAAGGCGGCCGCGATCGCCGCTGTCTCGGCGGGGGAGCGGCCCACTATCGAAATGTGAGCGCCGGAAAGCGGAGCGGGATCGAGGTCGGCCGCGGCGGTTCGCTCAAGGGGGAGTTCAAAGAAAAAGGTGGAACCGCGCCCCTCGCGGCTCTTGACGCCGATGGCGCCGCCGAGACCTTCGACAATGCGCCGGCTGATGGCGAGCCCGAGGCCGGTGCCGCCGAACCGACGGGTGATGGAAGCGTCAACCTGCGAGAATTCCTTGAACAGGCGCTTCTGTCCCTCCTCGGAGATGCCGGTGCCGGTGTCCTCCACCTCGAAGCGCAGAACCGGCCGGTCGTCACCGCCCACCTCGCGGATGCGGACCGCAATCAGGCCGCTTTCAGTGAACTTGACGGCATTGGACAGGAAGTTGATCAGCACCTGTCGGATACGCGTCGGGTCGCCCGAATAGCGGGCACCCATGGTGATCTCCGGTGCCAGAACGGCGACGAGACCCTTCTCGCGCACCGGAGCTTCCACCATGGAGATTGCCGCCTCGGCAGTCGCCACCGGATCGAACGTTACGCAGTCGACGTCGAAGGAGCCTGCCTCGAGCTTGGAGAAATCGAGGATGTCGTTGACGAGGGCGATGAGGCCGCGGCCACAAACCTCGATGTTGGTGGCAAAGCCCTGCTGCTCGGCATCGAGTGGCGTGTCCTTCAAAAGGTTGGCCATGCCGAGCACACCGTTGATCGGCGTGCGGATCTCGTGGCTCATGGTGGCGAGGAAGGCCGACTTCGCCTGGTTTGCCGCTTCGGCCGCTGCCACGGCTTCCTTGAGTTCGGCCGCCATCGCCTCAAGGCGCACCCGTGAGTTCCAGATCTCGCGGATCTGTCGGATCAGGCTGAAGATGAAGATGCTCATGGAGAGCGTCAGTGCGCCAACCAGAACGGCCAGCACGCGGTAGAGTTTCTCGCGGAAGGTGCGCTCGTCCGACCGAGCCATCGTTTCCGCCGCCTCGGCGATGGCAGCGAGTCGGGAGGTCGTGGCAGGGAGACTGCCGAGGTGGCTTCCGAGGGTGTCGAAGATCTGCCCGTCCATCACCGGCGCGTCGGCGAGGTGGTCAAAGAGCGGCCGCAGGCCGGCAACCGTCTCCGTGATCGACCCAAGGTCGGTGCCGCTGGGCGCCGCCACCACAAGGTCGCGCGCGGCAGCGCCGAACAGCACGAAACGGGCGACGACGGTCTGCCCGGCAGCTTCAGAAGGATCCCGCCGGGCCGTCTCTACCGAGCGCAGCAGCTTTTCTGCCGCCCTGTCGAGTCGATAGGCAGCAGCCAGCGAGCGCGTCTCCTCAAGGTCAGCGGTGTCCGCCTGCTGACGGATCAGGATGGCAAAGACGGCGATGGCCGAGATGAAGAACAGAAGGCCGACAACGACATAAAACAGCGTGCCCCGGAGCGGACGGTCTTGTCCTGCTAGCTTTGCTGCAGGCTTTCCGGTGCCAAGCCCGGACGGAACGGTGGTGGCGGTGCTCACGGTGGGTCGGGTCCGGCAAGGGGCAGGCGGGGGTGGTCAGGCGGCGGAGCCGAACGGCGTGCCTGCTTGCTCCCCGATCTTCAAAATGCGGAAGTAGCGAAGCGAGAAGGCTCTCGCCACCTCCGGATCGAACTGCCGACCGGTGTTGTCGGCGATATAGCGGGCGGCATCCTCGGCGCTCCAGGCCGTCTTGTACGGGCGCTCGGAGGTCAGCGCGTCGAATACGTCGGCGACGGCAACGATACGGCCGGCCAGCGGGATTGCCCCTTCGCGGAGGCCGCGTGGATAGCCGGTGCCGTTCCAGAATTCGTGGTGTGTCTCGGCGATCTCGGCGGCGAGGCGGATGACGCGCGAACGGGAGCCCTCGAGAATCTCGCCGCCGATCAGCGTGTGCGCCTGCATGCGGCGGCGTTCATCGGCGGTATAGGGACCGCTCTTGTAGAGGAGATCATCGGAAAGGCCGATCTTGCCGATGTCGTGCATCAGTGCGGCGATGTAGAGGTCCTGGCAGTAGGGTTCGCCCTGTCCGAGTTCTTCGGCGAGCTCGCGGGCGGTGCGGGCGACGCGCACGAGATGGGCCCCGATCGACGGGTCGCGGCGCTCGACGGCGCGCGACAGGCGGAGAATGATCTCTTCCTCAAGGCCCAACCGGTCGTGGGTGGCCTTTTGCACTTCGGTCTGCAGCCAGTCGGCGCGATCGCGGAGTTTGTTCTGCATCTCGCGCAGCATGGCGAGGTTGCGGAGCCGTGCCTTGGCTTCGGCCATGTCGACCGGCTTGGTCAGGAAATCGGTGGCGCCCGCCTCAAGCGCGGCGTAGCAGATTTCCCGCTGGTCGACGGTGGTGACCATGACGATCGGCACGTCGACGTAATCGGGAAGGCTGCGCACCTCGCGGATGAGGGTAAGGCCGTCCATCCCCGGCATCATGTAATCGACGATGATCAGGTCGAAGCGGCTCCGGCGGGCTTCATCGAGCGCCTGCAGCGGGTCGCGAAACGACTGCACATCGGCGATGCCGGAACTTTGCGCCAGTTTGCCGAGCATGAAGAGATTGCTCGGATTGTCGTCGACCAGGAGGAGCTTCATGACGGTTTCCATGCGGATTTTCTGAGAGAAACCGTACTCGGGAAACATGAAGCTTCGGAAAAGGAGCATGAGAAACGGGGTGTAAACCCGACCACATGCCATTTGAACGAAAACATGAAGAAAAAATTAGCCTTGATGCCCTCTGGAGGCTGGTTTTTATGCAAATTGCCGACGGTAAGCTTGACGGCTCCTCATCGCCCTCGTCAAAAATAACAAGGGTCTGCGGGTCTCGTTCATGACTTGTCAAGACTTGGCGCTCGGCCTGCAATTGCCGCTGGCGCGCCGCCGGGGAGGGGGACATAACGTTTGCATCGAGCCGACGGAAACCCAGCTCACTTTCCGAAAGCACGCCTCTCGGTCACTGCAGCCGCAAGGCCGCAACATAACCACCCGGACTGGCCAAGGCCATGTCCGGGTTTTTTTTGCCTGTTTGCCGGCCTTAGCCGCCAAGGCGGGCGCGGACGACGTCCTCAACCTCGCGCGTCAGGTCGATGTCGACACTGCCGCGGACAGCGGCTGAGGAGGCGGCGGCGATCAAACGGTAACGCCCCTTCTCAGCGACGAAGGCGTTCCGCTCTGCGTCGAAATAGCAGAACGCGCGGGTAGAAAGCGTCATCAATGTCTCGGCCGTTTCGCCCGGCGCGAGATGAAGCTTGGCAAAGGCCCTGAGTTCTTTGGCCGGCCGCGCGACGCGCGAGGTCGGCGGCGCCACGTAGAGCTGGACGACGTCTGAGCCGGACCGCGCGCCTCGGTTGGTCACCTTGATGCGGACGCTGACCGTGCCGTCGCCATCGAAGGTCGGCCGATCCACCGTCGGCACTCCCCAGTCGAAGCTGGTGTAGCTGAGACCATGGCCGAACGGGAACAGCGGCTCGATGCTGGCTTTCTCATAGTGCCGATAGCCGACGAACACCCCCTCGCGATAGGCGACATGTCCATCCTGGCCAGGATAGGTCAATGGATCGCCGCTCTCGACCGGCGTATCCTCGATGCGCTTGGGGAAGGTCTGGGCGAGGCGACCGCCCGGCTCGGCAGCGCCGGTCAGCACGTCGGCGATGGCGTTGCCCGCCTCCTGTCCCGGATACCAGGCCTCGACCACCGCCCGGACCTTGTCGAGCCAGGGCATGGCTATAGGGCCGCCGGTCTGCAGCACGACAACCGTGTTGGCGTTGGCGGCCGCGACGGCGGCGATCAGCTCGTCCTGCCGGCCAGGCAGGTCGATGCCCGGGAGGTCGTTGCCCTCGGTGTCCCATTCGCCGGAGCGGCCGGCATAGACGATGGCAACGTCGGAGGCGCGGGCAAGCTCGACGGCGTCTGCGAAGGCCTTGTCGCCGAGCGGCACGGCGACGCCGACGCGGATGGCCTTGAGGTTGAGGGCGATGGCCTGCACGAAGCGATATTCGACGACGACGTCGACCGTCCGCCCGGCCTCGAGCGCGATGGCGCCGCGCGCTTCGCGGTTGCCACATTCGAAATAATTGTCACCCGGCGCCCAATCCTTTCGGAGGTCGACCACCGTGCGGCCGTCGACGATGAGTCGGCTCGGCCCGATGCTGACAAGACCGAACACGTGCTCGGCCGTTTCGGAGGGCGTGAAGCGGGTGGTGGCCCTCAGCGAGAAATCGGCGTCGGCGATGCCAGGTGCCACCGCATTGAACCACATCACTTCGCCGAGCGAATGGCTCTGGTGCTCAACGACGGGCCCGGTGAGATCGGGCCGGCCGTAGACGTCCACCTCGAACGGCCCCGAGATCACCGGCATCAGCCGGTTGGCAGTAACACCGGGCGCCGTCCGGAGCTGATTGTCGGAGGTGAGGGCGCGGAGGCCGTCCACCGGAGATACGGCATAATGCGGGTTGAGCTGGGCACTGCCGCCGCCCATGATTTGCGCCGACTCGGCGTTCGGACCGATAGCGGCGATCGTGCGCCCTGCCAGATCGAGGGGCAGAATGCCGTCGTTCTTGAGAAGCACGATGGCCTCTGCGCCAGCCCGGCGGATCAGCGCCCGGTGTGCCGGCTTGTCGATCGCCTGCTCGGCCGGAATATCGGGGGTGTCGAAGCCGCCGACCCGTTCGATCAGCGTCAGCACGCGCCGGGCGGCGTCGCGCACCGTGTCCGCTTTCACCTCGCCGGCCCGCACCGCGGCAACCAGCTTGTCACCGCGGTCGCGCGTCGGACCGGGCATCTCGAGGTCGAGGCCGGCCTCGACGGTCGGCGCCGTTGAGTGCGAGCCGAACCAGTCGGACATGACGATGCCCGAAAAACCCCACTCGTCCTTGAGGAGATCGGTGAGCAACGCCTTGTGCTCGGAGGTGAAGGTGCCGTTGAGGCGGTTGTAGGAGCTCATCACCGCGCAGGCGCCGGCCTTTTTCACTGCCGCTTCGAACGGTGGCAGGTAGATCTCGCGCAGAGCCCGGTCATCGACGTCCGAGCTCATGGTGGTGCGCTGGATCTCTGATTCGTTGCCGACGAAATGCTTGACGGTGGCGCCGACGCCGCCGTTCTGCAGGCCGGTGACATAGGCGGCAGCAAGTTCCGCCGTGACGCACGGGTCTTCCGAATAGCATTCGAAGTTGCGGCCATTGACGGCGGATCGCTGGATATTGACGGTGGGGGCGAGCAGCACCGAGGCGCCCTTGGAACGTGCCTCCTCGGCGAGCGCCCCGCCAATCTCCTCGACCAGCGCCGGGTTCCAGGTGGCGCCGAGGGCGATGCCGACCGGGAAACTCGCTGCCTTGACGCCGCCGATCAGCGAGCCGCCGCCGCGCGCGCCATTCGGCCCGTCCGACACCTTGATCGCCGGTATGCCGAGCCTCGGCACCGGCACCGTCGTCCAGAAATCGGCGCCCGCCAGCAAGGACACCTGCTCCTCCAGCGTCATCGCATTGAGGAGCGCCTCAATATCCCGTTCCGCCATGTCAACCTCCATCGCATGAAACGATACAATTAGCCGTTCCATAGCACGACTTGGGCAGCGTCGCGAGCCGCCGTATCAAGGACTGCCGGCCGCCTCGACCAACGGCGATGACGGCAGGACTGGCAACGCCGGATCGTGCGGGCTAGACCTGAAGCCGACAAGGCGGGGGAGGGGGCTGTGGCGGACGGCGAGTGTTTCCTGGGAATCGATATCGGTACGTCGGCGGTGAAGGCGCTCATCGTCGATGCTCGGGAGCGGCCGGTAGCTGGTGCCGAGGTGGCGCTTGCCACCAGCCGGCCAGCACCGGGCTGGTCCGAACAACATCCCGACCTCTGGTGGCAGACGGTCCGGCAGGCACTTGCCGAGATGGCCGAGGCCGTGCCGGGGGTGCTCGGGCGCGTCATTGCCGTTGGCCTCTCCGGCCAGATGCACGGTGCGGTGCTGGTTGGCCGCGATGATCGACCGCTTCGGCCGGCCATTCTCTGGAACGACGGCCGGGCGGCGGCCGAGGCAGCCGGCCTCAACGCTGCGCTGCCCGATCTCGGTCATATCGCTGGCGTGCCGGCCATGGCCGGCTTCCTCGCCCCAAAGATCGCCTGGCTCCGGACCCACGAACCGGAGGTGCTGGCCGGCACGCGGCGGGTCATCTTGCCGAAGGATTGGGTGCGCTTCCTGCTGACCGGCGAGTTCGCGACCGACATGTGCGACGCGGCCGGCAGCTTACTCCTTGATGAGGAGAAGCGGCAATGGTGGCCGACGATCATCGAAGCGGTCGGGCTTCGGCCCGAACAGTTGCCGCGCCTTCTCGAAGGGCCGGAGGTGTCTGGCCGCATCACGGCGGCGGCGGCTGTCGCCACCGGCCTTCCCGAGGGCATTCCGGTGGTGGCCGGTGCCGGCGACGCGGCCGCGGCTGGCATCGGCATCGGCGCGGTCGATGATGGCGACGCCTTCGTTTCACTCGGCACGTCAAGCCAGCTGTTCCTCACGACCGCCGAATACCGGCCCAATCCGACGGCGCTGGTGCATGCCTTTGCCCACGCCCTGCCCGGCCGTTGGTTCCAGATGGCGGCCATGCTGAATGGTGCTTCGGTCATGGCCTGGACGGCCGGCGTCATCGGGGCGCCCGACCTTGGGGTGGCGCTCGACAACGTGGCGGCGCGCGGGCATGCCATCTCGCCGGTGACCTTCCTGCCTTATCTGCAAGGTGAGCGGACGCCGCATGACGATCCAGCGGCGCGTGGCGTATTCTTCGGCATGGATGGCGGTACCGATGGGCTCGACCTTCTGCAGGCGGCCGTCGAGGGCATGGCCTTCACCCTGGTCGACGCGGTGGCGGCGCTTGAGACCGCCGGCCCGGTACCGGCGACGCTGGCCGCCGTCGGTGGCGGCAGTCGCGGCCGCTTTGTCATGGAAGTGGTGGCAAGCGCCCTTGGCCGGCCAATCCGTCGGTATGCCGGCGGCGAGCGTGGACCAGCCTTCGGCGTCGCTCGCCTCGCCCGGCTGGCGGTGACCGGTGAAACTGTCGGCGACGTCTGCGTCAAACCGGAGCTGCGCGACGTCGTCCTTCCCGATGCCAGCCGGCAGGCAGCGCTGGCTGCCCGCCTGCCGCTTTATCGCGACCTCTACCGTGCATTGAAGCCGCTGTTTCGGCGATAGCATCTGCCCGAAAAGGTGTGCGACTTTTCGGATAAGCGGATGCATGAAGAGAACCCATCTGCCCGAAAAGCTGTGAGATTTTTCTGGTAGATGGGTGAGGAGCCCCGCTCAACTCTTGAGGAAGGCCTCGATCTCGGCGGCTGTCGGCATCGAAGCGGCGGCACCGCGCCGCGTCACCGAGATACCGGCCGTTGCCGAGCCATAGCGCGCCGCTTCGACCGGGTCAGCCCCCTTGGAAAGGGCCGCCGAGAAGCCACCGAGGAAGGCGTCGCCGGCTCCGGTGGTGTCGATCACCTCGCCGGCCGCCCGCGCCGGCAGGTGCACCGATTGCGTGGCGCTGTGCAGCAGCACGCCGTTGCCACCGAGCGTGATCAGCGCGTTCTTCGCTCCCTTGGCAAGCAACGCGTCGCCGGCCTTGCGAGCGTCATCTACCGTGCCCGGCGCGATGCCCGTCAGCATGGCCGCCTCCGTCTCGTTGGGGGCGATGTAGTCGGAGAGGCGGTAGATCTCGTCGGGGAAGGCGGTGGCCGGTGCCGGGTTGAAGACGGTGATCGTACCGGCGGCACGGGCGATCTGAAGGCCGCGCAAGGCGGCATCGACCGGTTGCTCGAGCTGCGTCACGAACACCTTCGACGAGGCGATCGTCTCTGCCTCAAGATCGAGATCGGTCGGCGAGAGGGTGCCGGAGGCCCCAGCGTAAACGATGATGGCGTTCTGACCGTTGGCGTCATTGACGAAGATGAAGGCCGAACCCGTCGGGTGGCTATCGATCCGCTGAACGCGGGCAACGGCGCCGGCCTCCGCCCAAGTCTTGAGGCCGATGTCGCCGAAGGTGTCCTTGCCGATCTTGGTGATGAAGCGGACGTCACCGCCGGCCCGCGCCGCCGCCACCGCCTGGTTGGATCCCTTGCCACCTGGCCCCATGATGAAGCCGGAACCGGCCAGCGTTTCGCCGATGACCGGCAGGCGGGGGGCGAGGAAGGTCACGTCGACGGCGAAGATGCCAAGGATGGCTACACCGGATTTCTTGATATCGGTCATGTCGTTTGTCTCTTGTCGACTTGCGAAGAGGCGGCGCCGTCGCGCATCGGGGCACTCACGAATTTCCCATCTGCCTCGGAAACGCGGGAAACAAGTGAAAGGAATGTCGCGGGTCGTCGTCCACGACTGTCCGCCTTACGCCTTCGGAGGAATCACGCCCTTGGTGAGCAGGAAACAGCCATACAGGCGGCTCTCACCGGTCTGCAGCACGGCGAAAGACGTCTTGGCCGCCTCGTAGAAGGCGAAGCGTTCGATGCCGCCCAGCTTGAAGGTCGGCCCCTCGGCGTTGAAAACTTCCTGCTGGAACTCGTGCTGCACGTCGGTCCACTTTTCCGGCTCACCGACCACTTCCATGCGGAAAGCGGCCGTGGGGATGAAAGTGTCGAGCGGCAGCACCGACAGCACGGCCCGCCCCGCCCGTGGCGCCGATACACCGTCGAGGCGCAGCGGATGGCCGTAGACGGTCTCCTGGGCCACGGAGTGGATGGGGAAGTTGCTGTCGACGATGGCAATCGTGTCGCCGTGGCCCATGGAGGCCAGCACGTAGAGAAGGTCCGGATTGAGAAGCGGATCGATGGCCTTGAGCATGATTCCTCCTGATGCTTCCCCTAGAAAGCGCTGGACTTCGGGGCGAGCGGATGCGTGACAACAAACAAAATTGGTCCCGTTTTAACAGCAAGGAGCGTCGTTCGGGACTCGGTCTCGAGCGCCGAGGGGGCTCTCGTCATCCATAGGCCGTCGATGGCGTTTTGTCAGGTCCGCAAGGGTACCGCCCGACGAAAGCATCGATCTGGTATCGCTTTCATCCGCGAGTTAACCGCCCTGAAGACAATTCAGGCAATAATCACGTAAACCCATTGCATTGGTCCTTGCCGATTTGTTGTTCCGCTCCCTTCTTCCTGCCCCCCGCTCGTTGACGACGCCCGTCGTCGCCGGTGTCGCCGTCGGCGGCTCCTTGCTTGTCATCCTGTCCGTCCTCGCCACCGCCGACTGGCTGCGACTGTCATCGATCCGGCACCTTGCCAGCGAGGCGGCTGCCACCGCGGCGCTGGCGGCGGCGAAGAGTTTAGGGGCCGCAAACGCCGCTGCGCTTGCCGCCGCCCAGGCGGTGGTTGGCGGTGCCGAGATCGTCGTTACGACCGAGCGGGGCGAAGCGCGACCGGGTCCATCCGGCCTCGTCTTCACCGCCGGTCCCGGCGAGGTCACGCGCGTCACCGTGTCGACGACCGGCCGCAGTCTGCTGGGCACGCCGGTCGGCTTGGGCCAACGGACGATCACGGCCACGGCGATGGCGATGCGGTCAGGCGTCGCCGCGCTTACAGAGCGGACGACGGCCGTGCCGGAACTGCCGGCGGTGCCGGCCGCCATCGAGGCGCGCCTGTTCGGATCGGCCGGCGCACTCACGGTTGGCGAGCGGGCCATGCTCGGTCAGGTCGTATTCCGCGTCGCCGATCTCGTGGCCGCGCTCGGTCGGACTCTTTCCACTCGCGACGACGGTTCCGACGTCAATGCGGCGGCCGTGGCCGTGGCTTCGTTCAAGCCCAGCGAATTGCTGTCGGCGCTCGCCGCATTATATCGCGGCGGCGCCAGAAGCTCGGCCGAGGCTGCAGGCATAGTGGACATCATCGAACGGCTCGCTAACGCTGGTACTCCGGACGAAACGGCGCTGCCATTTGCCGGCTTGATCAGCCTTGGCGGATCGGATGCCGACCTCGCGCTCGCCGCGCCGCTCAGGCCGCTGGAATTCATCCAGGCGGTGATGCGTGCCCGCCTGGCACAGGGAGCCGTCACCCTCGAGCTGAAATCGCCCGTCACCAGCATCGACTCGGTCGCGCTGACGCTGGAGTCGGAGGGGACCGCGGCGGCGGTGCTGATTGGTGGCGAGGACGGCGTTGTCGGTATTCCCGGCATTCGCATCTCTGCTCGCTTTACTATTGGTGGCCTGGCGATTGCCGGTGCCGGCACGCTCGAGCTGCCGCTCGAGGCAATCTTGAGTTCCGGCGACGCCCGCATCCGCCGCATCGCTTGCGGTCAGGTCGGCGCCGAGGTCACCGTCACCGGCCGGCCGGTGCGGGCCAGCGTGGCGTTAGCGGAGGCAACGGCCTCGCCTGCCGGCGCCTCGGATTATGTCCGCTTGCTTACCGCCGACGGCTTGACGGCCTGGGGCAAGGGGCGGTCGTCCTTCGCCGACGATCCGCCGGTCGAACTGGTGTTCCGACCAGGTGCCGGCGACACGGTCGCCAGCCTTCGGACGCCGATTGATTTCAGCAACCGGCTGGAGCGCCTGGCCGCAGAGGCGCAGGTGCTGGTGTCGCTCGAGGGCAGGGCGCGCGACGTCATGTCGGAAGGCGGCGTTCGCGACGAGATCGCCCGACTGATCGTCGGCAGCGTCCCGTCGGTCGATGAGGTGCTGTCCAGCGTCTTCGCCACCTTCGGCATCGTGCCCGGCAAGATGGACGTGGTGGCTGCCGGCGCCGCCTGCAACAGCGCGACGTTGCTCGGCGAGGTGAATTGACTTCGCTTCGCCCCCTCTTCGAGCTATGAGAACCGGGAGCGGCGCCGCCCGCCGCGATTCCGGGATCTTTCATGACCGACGACGAGTTGATCGCCCGCATTCTTTATCGTGACGGCTCCCTCCTCATCATCGACAAGCCGGCCGGCATTCCCGTGCACGCCGGCTTTGGTGGCGGCGAGACGCTCGACCAGCATTTTCCGGCGCTGCAATTCGGCCTTCCCAACCCACCCCAGCTCGGCCATCGGCTTGACAAGGATACGTCGGGCTGTCTGGCACTCGGCCGCCACCGTCGCGCCGTCCGGGAACTTGGTGAAATCTTTGCGGGCCAGAAGGCACAGAAGACCTATCTCGCCGTTGTGCTCGGTCACCTGCCGGACGACGAGGGCCGCGTCGAGGCGCCGCTGGCCAAGGTCACCCATGAGAAGCGCTCCTGGTGGATGAAAGTCGATCCGGCTGGCCAGCCGTCGGTCACCGACTTCAGGGTGATTGCCCGAGGAGACCGCCTGACGGTGGTCGACCTGATGCCGCGGACCGGTCGCACCCATCAATTGCGCGTCCACATGGCCCACCTCGGCTGTCCCATCGTCGGCGATGGGGTTTATGGCGGCGACGCGGCGCGCGCCGTCGATCGCAACCTGCAGCTTCACGCCCGCGAGCTGGTACTGCCCTTCTATCGCAAGAAGCCGCCGATTCAGGCTCAGGCGCCGGTGCCGGCCCATATGTTGCGCCTGCTGGTCCGGCTCGGTGCCGTTGATGGCGACGGTACCCTTCTCCACCTTCCACCCGTCACCGCGCCGACTGCTGTCGGCGAGGTCGCTTCCTGACGTGGCGCCAAGGCCCTGGTAACGTCCGGGCCTTGCACGCTCCAGCACGAAAGGCCATTCCCATGACGCTACAGCTCAAGGACCCTTCGCTTCTCGTCGAAGCCTGTCTGATCGATGGCGAGTTCGTCGGCGTTCCTGCCCTCGACGTCACCGATCCCTCGACCGGCGCCGTCATTGGCCGCGTACCGCTGATGGGGGCGAACGACACGACGCGAGCTGTCGAGGCGGCGGCCCGCGCCCTGCCGGCCTGGAAACGGCTCCTCGCCAAGGAGCGATCGCGCCTGCTGCGCCGCTGGTATGAGCTGATGATCGAGCACCGCGATGACCTCGCGCTGATCATGACTGCCGAGCAGGGCAAGCCCCTCGCCGAGGCGACGGGCGAGATCGACTATGCTGCCGGTTACATCGAGTTCTATGCCGAGGAAGCCAAGCGCATCGCTGGTGAGACATTACCCTCACCGAGAGATGGCGCCCGGGTGCTGGTCACCCGCGAGGCGGCCGGCGTGGTCGCGGCCATCACGCCATGGAACTTTCCGGCGGCGATGATCACCCGCAAGGTGGCGCCGGCTCTTGCCGCCGGTTGTACAGCGGTGGTGAAGCCCGCCTCTGAAACGCCGCTTACCGCGCTGGCGCTCGGCCGCCTTGCCGTGCGCGCCGGCCTGCCGCGGGGTGTCCTCAACGTCGTCACCGGCAAGTCGTCGGTGGTGGGGGACGTGCTGACAAGCCATCCGGCGGTGCGGGTCGTCTCCTTCACCGGCTCGACGGAGGTCGGCAAGAAGCTGATCGTCCAGTGCGCCGGCACGGTGAAGAAGGTTTACATGGAGCTCGGCGGCAACGCGCCGTTCATCGTCTTCGACGACGCCGATCTCGATGCCGCCGTTGACGGGGTGATGGCCTCGAAGTTCCGCAACATGGGGCAGACCTGTGTCTGCGCCAACCGCATCTACGCGCAGGCCAGCATCCACGACGCCTTTGTCGAAAAGCTCACGGCGGCGGTCAAGGGGTTGAAGCTCGGGGATGGCCGCGCACCAGGAGTGACCCAGGGCCCGCTCGTCAACGGCAAGGCGGTCGAGAAAATCGAGGCGCATGTCGCCGACGCCCTCGCCAAGGGGGCGAGGGTGGTGACCGGTGGTTCCCGGTCGCCGCTTGGCGGCAGCTTCTTCGAGCCGACGGTACTCACCGGCGTTACCGCCGCCATGGCGGTGGCTCGCGAGGAAACATTCGGGCCGCTCGCCCCTGTTTTCCGTTTCGACACTGAGGAAGAGGTGATCCGTCTTGCCAACGACACCGAGTTCGGCCTCGCCTCCTATTTCTACGCCCGCGACGTCGGCCGCATCTTCCGCGTCGCTGAGGGGCTCGAGGCTGGCATGGTCGGCATCAACTCGGGCGCCATCTCCTCCGAACTGGTGCCGTTCGGCGGTGTCAAGCAGAGCGGCAATGGCCGCGAGGGCTCGCACCATGGCATCGACGAATATGTTGAGAAAAAATATCTACTAATCGCTGGTCTTGACCGCTGAACAGGTGGCCGCCGCATAGACGCCGCATCGCACCGGACTCTTTCATCCGAGCCCACTTGCCGCCCCGGACTCCTCTCCGGACTCCCGATCGGACTCTTGCTCCGGACTCGCAAGCCCGGTTTGGACCAACTGGAATCTGCTGAAAACCGCCGAAAATCCTGGCCCGCCCGGGCTGCCCGCCGAGATAGTCGTTGATACCGCCTCGATGCCAGTTGCCAGGACGGTGACGACGGGCTTTGCTGCAGCAGCAGCGGGGCACGTCTCGGGACAAGGCATCGGCGGAACATCATGGGGCGGCTTTTTCTCGGCATTGACGGTGGTGGCAGCGGTGCGCGCGCCCGCCTTGCTGACCGTGCCGGGCGTCCGCTCGGCGAGGGGGTGGGTGGGCCAGCCAACATCGGCAACGATCCAGACGGCGCGGTCGCCTCTTTTGAGGCGGCGACGTGCATGGCATTGGCCGCCGCCGGTCTGGCGGGGTGCGATCGAACCGACATCGTGGCGGTCATCGGTGCCGCTGGCGCGGGAAATCCCGAGGTGGCGGTGCGGCTTGCCGCCGCGCCCTTCGGCTTCGGTGCCCTCCGGGTGGTCACCGACGCAGAGATCGCCCTCGAGGGCGCCTTTGCCGGCGGCGACGGCGGCATCCTGATCGTCGGCACCGGCAGCCAGGCCTATGGACGGATCGGCGAACGGCGCGTCCGCGTCGGCGGTTGGGGGCCGGCGCTCTCCGACGGTGGTTCGGGTGCTGTGATCGGCCGGCGGGCGGCGCGCTGGGCGCTGGAAGCTCACGAGGGTCTCGCCGGGCCATCCCCGATGACGGTGGCCATCTTCGATCGGCTCGGTGGCTCGACAGCGGCGCTGTCAGCCTTCGGGAAATCGGCTCGGTCCGCCGAATGGGCAGCCCTGGCGCCACTTGTTTTCGACCATGCCGATGCCGGCGATCCGGTGGCCGGCGCGATCGTCGCAGCGGCGACCATGGAGATTGTGGTGCTGATCGGTCGCCTTGCCGCCGAGGGAGTTGAGCGGGTCGCATTGATGGGTGGGCTCGCGGCGAGCTACCGGCCACGGCTCGCCCCCCACTTCGCCGGTCTTCTGATCGATCCTGCCAGCGATGCCCTTGATGGCGCGCTCGGCCTCGCCAGGAAGGACGCCCGGCCATGATGGAACCCTTCACCCGGGTGGTTGGCCAGGACTGGCGCGGGCTGGATGGCGACGCGCCGCTCTGCCGGCGTCTCGAAATGGCACTCAGAACCGCCATCGCCGATGGGCGACTTGCTACCGGCGTACCGTTGCCCTCGGAACGAGCGATCGCTGCCGGCCTGTCCATCTCGCGGATCACCGTGCGGCAGGCGCTGGCGCCGCTGGTCGCTGACGGCCTCGTGGTGACGCGGCCGGGGGCCGGCGCCACCGTGGCTGGCTCGGCGCCGGCCCCGCGCGACGACCGGCCACCCGAGGCGACTGCCCGACGGCGGACAGTGTTGCGCTCGCATGCCGACGAACTGGCCGAGCGGGGCGAGCCCGTGGAAACGCGCCTTGTTGACCGCCTGACGGGACCGCCGTCGGCGCCCGAGGCGATGACGCTCGGCCTTGGACCCGGCGAACGGGTTTTGAGGCTCTACCGGCTCCATTGCGTCGGTGGGCGGCCTCGTATTCTGGAGCTGACAACGCTGCCGGCCATCACCGTGGATGCCGATGCGGCCATAGTGTCACCCGCCACGGCCCTGGCCGATGCCGGGCTACCGGCGACACGCGGCATCGAACGCTTCCGGGCGGTGGCGCTCGGCGCGGTCGAGGCGGGGCTTATGGAACTGCCGGAGGGAACGCCGGCCATGCGCGTCGAGCGAGTGAGCTACACCGCAGGCGGCCGTGCGGTCGAGATCAGCCGCGCCTTCTGCCGTGGCGACGGCTACGAAGTGGTGGCCGCGCTGTCGGCAGAGTGAGCGAAGGACCAGACCAAAGCTAGAGCCCGATCAGGCCTGGAGGCCCGCCAGCGATTGCCCTCAGCGCTTGGAGCGCAGGCGGACAACCACATCGACGCGGACGATCTCCATGCCGGCAGGCGCTGGCGGCAGGTCGCCGATCTCCACGTGCGGACCGGGAATGTCGAACACCCGGTTCTCGTCCTCGACATAGAAATGGTGATGATCGTCGGTATTGGTGTCGAAATAGGTGCGCGTGCCCTCAACGGCCACCTCGCGCAACAGGCCGGCTTCGGTGAACTGGTTCAGCGTGTTGTAGACGGTGGCGAGCGACACCGGCACCTTGGCCGTCAGTGCCTCGGCGTGCAGATCCTCGGCGGAGAGATGCCGGTGGCCGTGCGAGAACAGGATCTCGGCGAGCGCCACGCGCTGGCGGGTCGGCCTGAGTCCGACGTCCCGCAGGCGAGTGCGCACCGGGATCTTGGCGATCATGGACGCGCCAGGCGCCGGCTGGGAACTGGCAGAGATGCGGCGTGCCGTGTCCGCCGCGACGATCGGCGGGCTGGAAGGAAGCGGGCGGTCCATGATCTTGTTATCCTGGGTGGTCGGCGGAGCCGGACGGCTTTTTCGATTGCGACATATTAGCAAAGTGGATGAAGACTGCAAGAACGCGCCAAAAAGGCCAGGGCGGCGTTTGCGGCAAGGCTTTCGAGGACGCCTTGCCTGTGTTAGACATCGACCGATCACGTAAATACCGTCCGGAGGGACGGCGATTGGCGCTGCTTTGAGCACGCTCGAAGGGACAAAGGTACGGACATCAGCATGAGTCTTCGCAAGAACAGCTATGAGTATGAGGATCTCCTTTCCTGCGGGCGTGGAGAGTTGTTCGGGCCGGGCAATGCCCAACTGCCCTTGCCACCGATGCTGATGTTCGACCGCATCGCCGAGATCGCCGAAGCGGGCGGTGAATTCGGCAAAGGCCTCATCCGCGCTACCCTCTCTGTCCGCCCCGACCTCTGGTTCTTTCCCTGCCACTTCAAGGGCGATCCGGTGATGCCCGGCTGCCTGGGCCTTGATGCTCTCTGGCAGATGCTCGGCTTCTTCCTCGGCTGGTCGGGCTCGCCCGGCAAGGGACGAGCGCTGTCGGTGGGCGAAGTGAAGTTCTCCGGCATGGTAACCCCTGCCGTCAAACTGGTCGAATATGGCGTCGACCTGAAGCGCGTGTTGCGCGGCAAGCTGGTGCTCGGCATCGGCGATGGCTGGCTGAAGGCCGACGGCGAGACCATTTACAAGGCGACGGATCTCCGCGTCGGCCTGTTCAAGACCGCCTGAGCGCCGACCGCACCAGAATAAGGAAAGACAGCCATGAGACGCGTCGTCGTCACCGGCATGGGCATCGTGTCCTCGATCGGCAACAATACGCAGGAGGTGCTGGCGTCCCTCCATGATGCCCGTTCCGGCATCACCTCCGCTCCCAGCTTTGCCGAGCACGGCTTCCGCTGCCAGGTCTATGGCGCGCCGACCCTCGATCCGGCGACCGTGGTCGACCGGCGGGCGATGCGTTTCCATGGCGGTGGCACCGCCTGGAACCACGTGGCCATGGACCAGGCCATTCTCGACGCTGGCCTTGAAGCCTCCGACATTTCCAACGAGCGCACCGGCATCATCATGGGGTCGGGCGGCGCTTCGACGCGGACCATCGTCGAGTCGGCGCTGAAGACCATCGAAAGCGGCTCGTCCAAGAAGGTCGGCCCCTTTGCCGTCCCGAAGGCGATGAGCTCAACCGCCTCGGCGACGCTTGCCACTTGGTTCAAGATCAAGGGCGTCAACTATTCGATCTCCTCGGCCTGCGCCACGTCGAACCACTGCATCGGCAATGCCTACGAGATGATCCAGTATGGCAAGCAGGACGTGATGTTCGCCGGCGGTTGCGAAGAGCTCGATTGGTCGCTGTCCGTGCTGTTCGACGCCATGGGTGCCATGGCCTCCAAATATAACGACACGCCTGCCACGGCCTCGCGCGCCTACGACCGCAATCGCGACGGTTTCGTCATCGCTGGCGGTGCCGGTGTCCTCGTCCTTGAGGAGCTGGAGCACGCCAGGACGCGTGGCGCCAAGATCTATGGCGAGGTCGTCGGCTATGGCGCCACGTCCGACGGCTACGACATGGTTGCCCCGTCGGGTGAGGGCGCGGTGCGCTGCATGCGTCAGGCACTTTCCACGGTGAAGGGGAAGATCGACTACATCAACCCGCATGCCACTTCGACGCCGGCTGGCGACGCACCGGAGATCGAAGCGATCCGCACGGTGTTCGGCGGTGCCGACAACTGCCCGCCGATCTCGGCCACCAAGTCACTGACCGGCCACTCGCTCGGCGCCACCGGCGTGCAGGAGGCGATCTATTCGCTTCTGATGATCAACAACCGCTTCATCGTCAAGAGCGCCCACATCGAAGAAATAGACCCGGCTTTTGCCGACATGCCGATCGTGCGCGAGCGCATCGACGACGCCAAGATCGACACAGTGCTCTCCAACAGCTTCGGCTTCGGCGGCACCAACGCCACGCTGATCTTCCAGCGCTACGCCGCCTGATCCCTCCCGCCCGGCGTCGTCCGGGCGGTTTCATCTTCTCGGGACGTCAAAATATGAACGGACTCATGGCCGGCAAGCGCGGCCTCATTATGGGCGTCGCCAACGACCATTCGATCGCCTGGGGTATCGCCAAGGCATTATCCGCCGCCGGTGCCGAACTGGCCTTCACTTACCAGGGCGAGGCCTTCGGCCGGCGCGTCAAGCCGTTGGCCGAGGAAGTCGGGGCGAAGTTGCTCCTGCCCTGCGATGTCGAGGACGAGGCGTCGGTGGATGCCGTGTTCGCGGCGCTGAAGGCGGCATGGGGCGGGCTTGATTTCCTGGTGCATGCCATCGGCTTCTCCGACAAGAACGAACTCAAGGGCCGCTACGCCGACACCACGCGCGCCAATTTCTCGCGGACCATGGTCATCTCGGTGTTCTCCTTCACCGAAGTGGCGCGCAAGGCGGCTGCGCTGATGACCGAGGGCGGCGCCCTGCTGACCCTGACCTACGGCGGTTCGACGCGCGTCATGCCCAACTACAACGTCATGGGCGTTGCCAAGGCGGCGCTTGAGAGTTCGGTGCGCTACCTTGCCGCCGACTTCGGCGGCGACGGCATCCGCGTCAACGCCATCTCGGCCGGTCCGGTGCGGACGCTGGCCGGTTCTGGCGTCACCGACGCTCGCCTGATGTTCAATTACCAGAAGAAGAACGCGCCACTGAAACGCACCGTTTCGATCGACGAGGTCGGCCGTTCGGCCCTGTACCTGCTGTCGGATCTGTCGTCAGGTGTCACCGGCGAAGTTCATTTCGTTGATTCCGGTTATTCGATCATGTCGATGCCGTGTATCGACGAACTGAAAGAACAGGATCGCCGCGAATCTGCCGACGCGACGCGGGGCTGAACCGGCCACCGTCAGGATGATCGAAGCCGGCGGGTTTTGTCCGCCGGCTTTTTTGTGAGTCCAAGGCGGCGTCAGTCGTCGCGCCCCATCGGCGGACCGGAAAGATCACCGGGCGGTGGTACCTGACAGGCCTGAACGGCGGTGGCCAGCAGTGGCTCGAAGGCGGGATCGCCGCCGCGGCTGGCCCAGATGCCGGTGTCGTCGACCGAGGTGGCGACGCAACCGCAGAAGCGCTCCGACATTTCCGGCGTCGCGCCATAGCGTTCGTATTCGACTCGGCAATCTCCGACGAAGTTTGCCCGTTGCGCCGACGGATTGACCGGAATCACCATCGCGAGGCCGACAGCGAGGCCGTAGAGCAGCGGTTGGTGTGCGAGATAGAAAACAAGCGAGTATCGGCCAAGTCCGACCAGCCAGCGAGCGCCATGCGGGGCTGGCCGTTCCGCCCCCCACCCGACGAGATGGCCACCGATGACGAGGCCGAGGATGTATGGAGCGATCCAGGGGAACAGCGGCACTAGGTCGTTGGTGACCGGCGGTGTCTCGGCGAGGCCGAGGAAGCCCCAGCCGATGCCATCGAAGACGGGCGACCACCAGACGTGCGGCAGCACGAGCGCTGCCGCCGCGACAAGGATCAGCAACACATCAGGCAAGCGGACGAGCAGCGGCGCCAGAAGGCTTGCCAGTAGCATCATGTGCAGAATGCCGAAGAACACCCAGGCGTCGGGAAAGACGAGGTAGGTGGCGATCGATACGGCCACCGCGGCGAGCGCCAGGCGCAAGAGGCGGATACCGTAGCGGACTGGGTCGAAGCCGCCCCGCTCGGCGAGGCGAAAAGAAACGCCGGACAACAGCAGGAAGCCACCGGCGATCGCCGCTGCGTAGGCGCGCCAGAGCGGATCGACGGCGACGCCCCAGCTGACCAGACGTACGTTGGCGAGGTCCCAGGAAAAATGGTAGGAGGCCATGGCAACAAGCAGGACGCCACGAACGGCGTCGATCAGCGGCAGGCGCCGTGGACGGCCTTCGGCGTGCTCTGTCTGGGGTAACGAATCATCCATGTCCCGTCTCTCCACGATCGCCAAACGGTGTGCGGCAGCGAGGCGGACATGGCAACCAGCGGCTTTCCGAAAATGACGGCTTCGGTGTTTGATGAGGATGGCGGCGCAGACGGCCTTGACCACCGCTTCCGACCGGGAAGCGACACGCTGGTCGTCGTCTTCAGCCAGGTGCGGGTGCCGGCCGGAAAATTTGGCCTCGAACGCCTGTTCGCCGGTACCACCCACAGTCTGTTGCTCCTCAACGAGCCGGTGAACGGCTGGTACCGAAGCCGGGAGACCGCCGTGGATCGGCTGATCGGTGAGGCGGCCGGGGTGGCCAAGGCGAGCCGTCTCATTCTCTACGGCAGTTCCATGGGAGCCTTTGGCGCCGCCGCGGCGGCGGCTCGGCACCCGGAGGCCGAGCTCTACGCCTTCGCACCGGATTTCCAGATTGGCGAGCCGGGTAGCCAGTCGGCGGTCGCTGGTCTTGTTGGGCGACCGGCCGACGCCGATCTCGGGAAACTGTTCGCGACGCCACGTCGGGGGGCGGCACGCGTGATCGTTCCGCTCTACGATCCCTATGATGCCGGGGTCGGTGCCCGCCTCGCCAGGGAATCGTTACCTCAGACCGTGACGCTGGTACCGCTGCGCTCGAGCCATGAAGTGCACGATCACCTTTATAGTCTCAACGTCATCCGCAAGGTGACCGCCACGTTCCGCCGCGACATCGCCGTCGAGGCTGCAGCCCGCGGACTATGGGTGCAATCGGTGGATTGGCCGGCCCATGCGCGGCTTGCCTCTGCTCGCGCTGCCTTCGACGCAGGCGCCGGCTTCGCCCCGGAGGCCTTGCTGACGCTGTTGCCGGACGTCAATCCGGGCCTGACGCTGCTCGCGGCCGAGGCGGCCGAGCGGGCGGGCAACGTTGATCAGGCTGCGGTCTTGCTTGCCGATCTCGACGCGACGATCGCCGCCGACACCGTGTTGTCGGGCCTTGCCAAGCGCTATCTGAAGGAAGTGCCGCGTCGGCGCATCCGGCTTCTGAAGGAAGTTGGGGACTTCGCCGCGTCGCGCCGCGTCGCGATCGAAGCGTCTGCGCGCTTTCCAACGGACGAGGGTTTTGCTGCCCTCGCCGCATCTCCGGGCTAGAGCATTGTGCGGAAAAGTGGGAACCGGTTTTCCGCAAAAGCAATGCGACAACAAAGACCTAGGGCAACGATTTGCGTTCGTCAGAACGCACGTTGCTC